>CAUTYX010000003.1:0-133422 GCA_963542695.1 uncultured Eubacteriales bacterium | reverse complement strand
TACACTTCTAGCTTCGTCGGCAGCGTCAGATGTGTATAAGAGACAGCCCCTGTTATCATCAATGGTTTTCTATTGACTTTATCTTTCCATTGAATAAGTTTGTACATAACTTCTCGCTTCATAAAACACCTCCTCATTAAAAATATACAATTATTCAACCGAATCGTCAATTAAAAGTACATTTTTTCGACCGAATAATTGTAGTTCATGGCGTTTATTCTATGGAATATTGCAATTTAAGAAGACCCACGCACCATTTTTCCTTCTAAACAAACAGCACCCTTCCAAATTTATCCCAGTACTTTTCTTTGAGGCTCCCCCTAACATGCAGCCACCAACACAGGATTTTCGCTAACAAAACAACTTTTCTCACGAAAAGCCAGAGGATACCAATCTTTCCTCAGATATTTTAAAATTTGTTTTTTCATGCGGAAAACACCACACCCTTCTGCTTTAGATTAACAAATCCATCCAACTTCGCAGTAGACTGCTTCCAATCGTCTTTGCTTCGCTCAGACTCTTGGGCAGTCCTTGCGTAAAGCGTACCTACGAAAAAATAGAGCCTTGCAACTGCAAGGCTCTATTTTTTCGTAGGTACGCTATTATTAATATAACTTTGCGCCTGCCGGAATGGTTTCATCTACCATTACCAGGTTAAGCAGTTCTTCGCCATCGTGTTCACATACGGCTGACAGCAGCATGCCACAGGATTCCTGGCCCATCATTTTTCTTGGTGGCAGATTGGTAATGGCAACCAGCGTTTTTCCAACCAATTCTTCTGCAGTGTAGGTATCTTTAATGCCTGAAAGAATGGTTCGGTTCTGGCCGGTTCCATCGTTTAGGGTAAACTTCAGCAGCTTTTTGCTCTTAGGCACTTCTTCGCATTTCAGAACTTTTACAACTCTGAAATCGGACTTGCTGAAGGTGTCAAAGTCAACAAATTCTTCAAAGAGCGGTTCTACCTTTACTTTGGAAAGGTCAATATCTCCGGTTCCTTTTTTCTTGCCTGCTCCCAGCGGCTTCATTGTCGGGAACAACAGTACATCACGGATGGCCGGTGCGCCTGTCAGCAACATACAGAGACGGTCGATTCCGTAACCGATGCCTCCTGTTGGCGGCATACCGATTTCCAATGCGTTAAGGAAGTCCTCATCGGTATGCTGCGCTTCTTCGTCACCGGCTTCGGCCAGGGCATCCTGTGCCTTAAACCGTTCTCTCTGGTCGATTGGATCGTTTAATTCAGAATAGGCATTACACATCTCCCAGCCGTTCATAAACATTTCAAACCGCTCTACGTAATCCGGATCGTCCGGCTTCTTCTTTGTTAGCGGAGAAATTTCAATGGGATGATCCATAACAAATGTTGGCTGAATCAAATGATCTTCTGCAAATTCTTCGAAGAACAAGCTGAGGATATCTCCTTTTTTGTGACGCTCTTCGTATTCAACACCTTTTTCATCTGCCAGCTTGCGGGCAGCTTCCAAATCTTCTACTTCATTCCAGTCAATGCCGGCGTATTTCTTAACGGCATCAATCATGGTAATTCTTTCAAACGGTTTGCCCAAATCCATTTGGTGGCCGTTGTATTCAATCTTTGTGGTGCCAAGAACTTCCTGTGCCACATAGCGGAACATCTCTTCTGTCAGATCCATCATACCGTTGTAATCGGTATATGCCTGATACAGTTCCATCAGCGTAAATTCCGGGTTATGTCTGGTGTCCAGCCCTTCGTTTCTAAAGACACGACCGATTTCATACACTCTCTCAAGACCGCCGACGATCAATCTCTTTAGATACAGTTCCAAAGAAATACGCAGCTTGAAATCTTGATTTAGAGCATTAAAGTGGGTTTCAAAAGGTCTGGCCGAAGCACCGCCGGCGTTGCTTACCAGCATCGGTGTTTCCACTTCCATAAAGCCCTGTCCATCCAGGTAACGACGGATGGCTGCCAGAATCTGAGACCGTTTGACAAAAGTGTCTTTTACCTCTTCGTTGGTTGCCAGGTCTACATAACGCTGACGGTAACGCATATCCACATCGGTAAGCCCATGGAATTTTTCCGGCAGAACCTGCAAGCTCTTTGCTAAAAGCAACACTTCTTTGGCATGAACGGAAATTTCACCGGTCTTTGTTTTAAAAACAGTGCCTTTGATTCCAATGATATCGCCAATATCCAGCTTTTTAAAGGCTTTGTATTCTTCCTGTCCAATATCATCCCTGGCAACGTAACTCTGGATATTGCCTTTTAAATCCGTGATATTGCAAAAGCTGGCTTTTCCCATGACACGTTTAGACATGAGACGACCGGCAATAGAAACATCCCGGCCATCCAGCTCTGCAAAATTTTCTTTGATTTCCTCACTGTGATGAGTTTGATCATATTTCGTTATAACAAAAGGATCCCGGCCTTCTTCCTGCAAGTTGGCCAGCTTCTCTCTTCTAATCTTCGCCTGTTCAGACAGATCAGGCTGCTTGTTATTTTCACTCATGGTAACTCTTCCTTCGATTCCCTGTGTTTTTTATATTAGTTGATGCTCAGAATTTCGTAATGCAGCTTTTTCTCTCCGGCCTTGCCTTTGATTTCAACTTCTACGATATCGCCTTCCTGGTGCCCGATAATGGCTTTTCCGACTGCAGAAACATTGGAAATTTTCTTTTCAAAAGGATCGGCTTCTGTGGAGCCAACAATGATAAATTCGCCTTCTCTACCGCTGGACTGCTCTTTGATTTTCACCTTGCTGCCCAGATTCACCTTGCCACTGGTTTGATCTTCATCGATAATCTTGGCATGACGCATCATATCTTCTAATTTATTAATACGAACTTCTACTTCTGCCTGTTCGTTTTTGGCGGCATCGTACTCAGCATTTTCAGAAAGGTCGCCAAACGCTCTGGCTTCCTTTAGGCGCTGTGCCACTTCGGATCTGGTTTTAGTAATCAGTTCTTCGTGCTCCGCCTTAATTTTCTCATATCCTTCTTTGGTTAACAGTACATCTTCTGCCATGGTATTGTGTATCTCCTTTCGACACTAAAATGTATTCGAATAATTATATTTGATATTGCTTGCTTTGTCAATTTTCAACGGCTGAGGCCTTTTTTCGCCAAAGGTTTACTGCCGTTTCCTCCGGCGGCAAAAAGAATCACGATTCCAAGGCAAACCAGCACCAAAGACAAAATGGTATACAAGCTAAAGGCATGGTCGTACTCCTTCAAAATTAGAGCCGACAGCAGCACCCCTGCCACCGGTGTTACAAACTTGAAAATAGATACCAAGCTTACGGGATTATATTTCAGCAAAATTCCCCACAAGGTGTACGCTGCCGATGAAATAAAGGCCATATACAGCAATAACAGCAGTGATGCTGCCGAGGGGACAATCATACGACCGCCACCAAGGAGTCCCAGCACCGTAAGCACCAATCCTCCCAACATAAACTGGCAACCGCTTAAAACTACCGGTTTTTCCTTTTGGGAAAATCGTTTTATCAGATTCGTTGCAATTCCTCCGGACACCATGGAGATCAAAATAAAGCCTTCTCCATTTAACGCAAAGCCGATATCCACCGTTTGTCCCGCCGTTTCAATCAGAACAACACCTGCAAAGCCAACGAGACAACCGGCAATTTTGCGGGTCGTCAATTTTTCATAACGGAAAATAAAGACCGCGATGATAATCGTGATAAAGGTGCCGGCACCATTTAAGATAGAAGCTCTTGTGGCTACCGCATGAGCCATTCCGATATAGAAAAAAATATATTGCCCCACGGTCTGAAAGGTAGCCAGTGCGGCAATCGGTCCTATGGTTGATTTATGTGGCAGCAGCCATTTTCTCTGCAAAAGGCTGCCAAATGCCAACGCCAGAATTCCCGCAAGGAAAAATCGCAATCCGGCAAAGAGCAGCTGTGAAGCGGCATCTCCTTGGGCAATGGAAAAAATCCGATACCCTACTTTAATACACGGAAAGGCGCTTCCCCACAATGCGCAACAAAAACAGGCTGTTGCCAGCAATACCCCTTTACGATTCCATATACTCTTCTTTTCCTCCACCCTGGTTTCTCGTTCCTTCCCCTTTTTCTACAAAATATATGTATTGAAAATTTCTATCTGTGCCGAATTTCTATCTCGCCGCTATTGGATGTAAGCGGGACCAAAGCACCGTAGCCTAGGCCAAAGCTCATGGTATCTCCCACCAACCACTCCTTATTGGAATCGGTTAAATCCACCAAGGTATGATCACTGGAAGCTCCCAAAATCGTTACTCCTTCATCTTCTGCAAATAGCAATTCCGGATAGCTGTAATCGGCTTTCCCCACTGCGAGAATTCCTCGCAAACGAATCCCTTTGTCTTCATATTCTTGGGTAAAGCCATAAGCATCTTCGCCAATGACTCCCATGGGATAGGACGGCTTTTCCCTCACTTCGATTAACTCTGCCGTTAATCGAAAAAGATCCTGGTGCAAAAAGTCCAAAGTCTGGCGCCCCCGAAAGGCTGTCAGTATTCCATCGCCAATGCGCAAATGATTTATTTTCTCCGGCATGGTGCCATCTAACAATCGCTGTAACGAAGTAGTTGCGCCACCGGAAATATACTCCAATTTTCGCCCAATAGATTTTTCTATCATTTTAACAGCATCCAGCAGTTCGGTTAATTTTTCCGGTGTCGGCACAATAGAGCCGTAGCATCCTAGATTGGTACCAATACCGAGAAGCTTTAGATTTTTTAGCTGGAATTCTGTCAACATAGCAGCTTGCAGCAGCTCTTCCTGCTTCCAGAAACCTTCTCGCAAATCGCCTAGCTCCACCATCAAAATCACCTGATGAGTAACACCGGCTTCCATGGCTTCGCCATTTAGCGCACACAAAACATCAATGTCACTTTCCAGACTGACATCTGCCAATTGCACCACTTTATCCAGCTGGGAGACTGCCGGTGTCCGCAGCAGCATCAGTGGTGTCTTCACCTGCAAATCCCGGCACCGCTGTAAATGACTAAGGCGAGAGCTGGCCAAAAAATCGCATCCGGCTTTATCTGCCACCTTGATACATTCCGGCAAGGCACTGCACCCTTTTATCACACCGGTCATGTGAATATTATGCCGTTGGCACAATTCCCGCGTCCGTTGATAGTTTTCCTGCAGCTTTTTCAAGTCCACCGTCAACACCGGTCGACCATGACATGGTATAGCGTTTTCCTGCATCATGCTTTTTTATTATCCTCTTCGAATCGAATAATCTTAGACGACGTGTTTTTTACGAAGTCTCGTTTTCTAAATGTTATTTTCTTTATCTTCTTAAAGAAGGGCTGTGAATCATTGAGTTTATCAACTTCTTTCCAAACCGCCGCTTCTACTTCTTTTGCGGACGGATTGTCTCCAAAGGCGTCTGCCACTTCCTCCTTATCCAGTGTGACTACTGCTACGATTACCGTATCGTCGCCTTGGGTATTATCATCGGCATACACCATCGACTCTCCGATGAGAGGAATGAGTCCAAGGTAATATTCCAACTCTTCGGGAAAAACGTTTTTCCCATTTTTGGTGATAATAACGTTTTTCTTGCGACCGGTAATTATCGCATATCCGTCTTCATCAATGTACCCTAAATCGCCGGTCATGAACCAGCCATCCTGCAAAACTTCCGCTGTTTCTTCCGGCATCTGGTAATATCCCAGCATCACATTGCCGCCCCATAGACATAGCTCTCCAATGCCATCTTCATCTTTGTTGATAACCTTCATCTTGCAGGCCGGGAAAGGATACCCTATAGATTCCGCCTTCGGCATTTGATCCGGGTTTAAGGCTCCCATAGGCGCACATTCCGTCAAACCGTAGCCTTGCAGCGCATTGATACCAAAGTCTCGAATTCCGTTTAGGACATCCGGACTGATGGCTGCTCCACCGCAAATAACTTCTCGCATACGACCGCCAAAGACTTGACGAATTTCTTTAAAGAAAATATTCCCAAGGTCCAGTCCCATCTTCTTTGTCACTCTATTGATGGCAATGACTCTTCGTACTGTCTTGGCTTTTCCCTGTTTTTCAATGTTTTTCCAAATTTTCTTGTACATCAGCTCAAAGATAGCCGGCACCCCTAAAAACATGGTGGGTTTCGCTTCCTCTAAATTCCGCGTAATGTATTTCAACCCTTCGCAGTAGGCAATAGCGGCGCCTTTGTACATAGGGATCAAAAATCCACTGGTACACTCGTATGTATGATGCAGCGGCAGGACAGAGAAAAAGATATCCCAATCATTGACTTTTAATACCGTCGGCGACACCATTAAATCCACAGCAATATTCCGGTGGCTCAGCATGACACCTTTAGAGGTACCTGTTGTTCCGGAAGTAAACAGCAAAATACTCATGGCTGTGGCATCGATTTGAGCATCCAAATAGCGCCGATCCCCTTGATCAATTAATTTCCGGCCTTTATCAAGAAGCGTAGAAAGGGGTGTAACCTCAACATTTTCTTCTGTGGCTGCATCCCTATCTGTGGCTGACGGCTGCCGGTCTTCTGCATCCATCCTGACCAATTTGCGAACTTTCGTACGACCGTCTTTTACTATGGCACGGAAAATTTTATCCAGCTTGCTGCTTCCGTAAATAACGCAGATGGTTTCCGCCTTGATTAGCAGCTGTTCCAGTTCTTCCCGATTCAATTCTTTGTCCAGTGGAACCACAACACCAACGCCGTTTAACACAGCCAAATAGGAAATGGCCCATTCGCTGCAGTTTGGGCCGGCAACGGAAATCCGTTCGCGCTGAAATCCCTCCTCTAGGAGTGCCGTTCCAAGGGCATTGATACGGCGAAACATTTCGTGATACGTAATAGGCCTGTATTTGTCTTTGTGATGGTATTTTTGATAGAAAGCTACGTGATTTCCAAAAAGCTCCACGCTGGTCTCAATCATGTGTTTAATATCCATAATGGGACGGCTTTCTTTATACAAGACACCGGGGCGAGGATCTTGGTTTATCTTTTGGATTATATCTTGGGCATACGCCATATCTGCTGCTTTTTTCGCAGCATACGCTTTTTCCTCCATCATAACTACGTCTCCTAGCCTATTTTTTCTACAGTTCTTTTCTGCAGTCCTTTCCTATAATTCTTCATCGCTTTCCATATTGGTAG
Source organism: uncultured Eubacteriales bacterium (assembly GCA_963542695.1). Lineage (GTDB taxonomy): Bacteria > Bacillota > Clostridia > Peptostreptococcales > Anaerovoracaceae > RUG100. Next base: position 126,291 of record CAUTYX010000003.1, on the reverse strand, counting down.
GCGTATATCGTTTAATTTTTCGAGTCGTCGTCTTACTGAACTCCTCTGTCCGGATTCCGATTCTCCGCACACGTTTGTATACCGGCATCAACTCGTTGATTTTATCCACTTCCTTCTTTAGGAAGCTTTTGATTTCATCCGGGCTCAACTCTCCCTGGCTTATTTGGATGTTCTGATAAGCCGGGAAAATCTCTGCCTTTACAACGGTATCTCCCGTTCTCTTATCTTCCACTCCGTGAACCAGTACTTCTTCAATAAAGTCGCTTTGCTGCAAATAGAACTCCACTTCTTCCGGGAAAATGTTCTTACCGTTTTTGCTGACAATGACATTCTTCTTACGACCGGAAACATACAAATATCCATCTTTGTCAAAATATCCATAGTCACCGGTATTGAGCCAGCCATCTACTAATGCTTTTTCATTTTCTGCCGGATCATCGTAATAGCCCAACATTACAGAAGGTCCTTTGCAATAAATCTCTCCCAATCCATCTTCATCGGGATTCATAATCTTAATATCGGTACCGGGCATAGGAAAACCCGCTGCGGCCGCTTTGCTGCAACGATCTCTGTTTACCGCAATAATCGGTGCATTTTCGGTCATTCCATACCCTTGAATCATAGGGAATCCCATGGCCTCAAAATCCTCAATTACCCGCGGATCAATGGCGGCACCACCGGCGATAAACAATTTTATATGCCCGCCGGTTGCCTGGTGAACGGATTTGAAAATTTTCTTGCAGATTCCCGGCTTATTGTACAATTTCAGCTTTCTGGATAAAGCAATCATTCGGCGCAATTTCAAATACTGACCGCTTTTTTGTGCCTGCTTCATAATGCGCTTGTGAATGGTTTCGTAAATCAACGGCACTGCCAGCATAATGGTACACTGTGCCTCGGCCATATTGCTCATAATGTGTTTTAGACCTTCGCAGATGGCCATACAGAAACCTTGATACAAACCGGTAAACACATGACAAGTCATCTCGTAGGTATGGTGCATAGGCAATACCGACAAACCGATATAGTTATCGACATTAACGTATTTACTCATATTCTCTACGTTTGCAGCCAAATTTTCATGACTTAGCATAACGCCTTTGGCAAGTCCTGTAGTCCCGGAAGTGAACAGCAAACTGGCCATCTGTTTTGGATCGATTTCCGCATCCACAAACCGTCTATCGCCATTTTCCAGCAGGTTCCGCCCTTCCATAAGCAATTTGTCCCAGCACAAGTCTTGAAATTCTGCTTCCATCTTTGGGTTATACATTTGGGCACAAGCAGCGGCGGCTACTTTCGCTTCCCCTGACAGCTTTTCAAGTTCTTCTCCCTGCTTTGGCGGTACCGTTTCCACCATTACATCTTCTGTCTCATCCATATTGATAATATATTCCAGGGAATGATCCAGCAAAGGAATCACGGAACAAACCACATCCTTCATCTTTTCAGAATGAACCAAGGCTGCCGCTCCGGAGCGATTGATTAGATTGGCGATTTCATGAGGTTTTAGCTCCCGATCAATGGGCACTGTCACGCCGGTTCCATTGGTCGTCGCAAAATAGGAAACCACCCATTTGTAGCTATTTTCTCCAATAATGGCTATTTTCTTATCTTTCAACCCCATATCGATAAACTTTGTTCCTAGGGAATGAATCTCTACTCCAAACTGGGCAAAGCTAATGGGACGATACGGCGTATCACGGGAGTCTTTCACTAAAAAAGCATTCTTCCCGCTATACAATTCCACCGCCCCGTCAATCATATCTCGCAAATCGGTAATGGCTCGTACCGGATAATAACTATCTTTGTATTTATTGCTGTTCATTCATCACCTTGTATGATTACTTGGAAGCGGAATCATACGCTCCTTTCTCTTTAACATACTCCTCTGCAATGGCAACTGCATCGGCAATACAGCCGGAGCAGCTTCGTAAAACTTCTCCCGTATCTACACCTTTCAGCTCTTTGCAAATAATAGAACTGTTCTTTTCCTGGAATTCTTGTGACATGGTGCGAGCAACTTTGTAGGTCTGCGGTTTGCTTCTGGGTCGCTTCAAATTTCCATCGCTATTTAACAACCCGGCAACAATGGCCATTCCACTAACAGCACCACATGTCCCCATGGTTCCCATTCCGAATCCAAACCCCTCGCTCATCCGAAAAAGCTCCTTTTCCTCTATGCTCAATTCTTCCGCAAAAACACAGGCCACTGCCTGGGCACAATTATATCCTTGCTTGTAATAAGCCAGCGCCTCTTCAACTTTATTCATAATCATATCCTCTTTACTTAAATATATTTTAACCTATTCTCTTTATTTACCAACGATACGCAATTTTAGATGCAAATTTTTCCATCTAACTAGTACGTATTATACCATATAGTAGTTTGAAAAACGAGGTTCCACCTAGCGATATATGACTGTGTATCAGAAGAAGGGACATTTTCCTTTGTGTTTATTTAGGACATTATCATTTTGGGTTTAGTTAGAAGAAATCAAAAAAATTTCCATCTTCTCCTTGACAATCCATTTCTGTGTGGTATTATATATTTACAAGTTAGTTAGTTCTAACTTACTAGAGAGGCCAAAATCGTATTGATTGCAATTCAGGGAAAATAGGGGGATTAACCATGAGTGTAGTCATTATCGGAGGAAACGAATGTATGGAAGGCCGCTACAAACAGCTTTGTAAGAAATACAACGGCAAAGCCAAGGTCTTCACTAAAACGAAGGGGGCTCTCAAGAGACAAATCGGAAATCCTGATCTGTTGATCATGTTTATCGACACTGTCTCCCACAAGATGATGCTCAGTGCAAAAGGCGCTGCAGAGCGTGGTGATACAGAAATTGTCCATGCCAAATCCAGCTCCATCTCTTCGCTGAAAAATATCTTGGAAGAGTACACCAAATCAGCCGAAAATACGAAATCAACTTCTGAAAAGCGAAAGAAAAACTAGCCGGGAAAGCTACTAGCAATCCTAGCCTTCGCATTTCAACCAACTCCGTAATCAAGTAATAAGATATCATACCTCAAAGAAAAACACCGGCATGTCCGGTGTTTTTCTTTGAGTTGTTTTTTGAAGGTCTCCCCCTATTTTTCTGAAAAACATATTTTAATCGATCCAGTGAACCATTTTTCAATTGGCAAAACCATTCAATTCCCAGTATTTTATTTCCATCCCCATGTTTTCCGTACTTTTTTCAAACTCAACATAATTGCGGAAAATTTCCGTACTATTTGCTTTTTTAAAAAAAGTGCGGAGGAATTCTTACAATCATGTTACGTCTTTCTTTAAACAAACTCGTCTAAAAAACAACTTTGTTATTGATTTCTTCTTACTGTTTGCTTTCAATGTTGGAATCGGGGCAATATTTCCCGCTTGAGCTATCATCCACTTCATTTCCCTTTCAATAATCAGCTTAATGAATTTTTGATTAGCAAAGTGGGATCCGTACTTTTCGTTCTATTTATAAAAGTGCGGAAGTTTTCCGTACTTAATTTAAAACGGACAAAAGTGCGGAAATTTTCCGTACTTTTGCAAAAATAAGAAATACTGCAGAACTGCTTCTACCTCAGAGGAGAACTACTCAAAATTCATAAAAGACAGCTCATCATGAATTGCATTGGTCATTTATCTGCAAAAATAACTTTATTGAACGCCGGGCATCTTCCGCTGAAAATGGTCTCTCTGGACTGTCCCATGTGATAATTAAATTATCCGCCAACTTAAAGCCCGCTTTCCCTAAAGTGACTAACCTTTTTAGATATGCCGCCACATTTTCAGGTTTAAAAATCATCCCTAGGTGCTCCCATAGAAAAGGCTTTCCATCTTCTCTAATAATTGTAAAATCAGGATAAACAATTTTTCCAGTTGGCAAGTTGAATGCCGCTTCATAACGAAAATATACCCCTGCTGTTAAAAGTTCGTCATAAATAGCTGCTTCTGACTTTGATCGAACGAAAGTTCCTTCTTTGGTAGGCACCACCTTTTGTTCTGCATGAAACGGATTTCCAGAATACGATGAAGCATCCCATTTTTCAATATCAATAGACCCATAAAAGCGAACATTGGGATAATCAATAATTTCATAACGATGTAACATTCCGTTCAGTATCTTAATATTACGTTCCACTTTTTTAATAGCCCGTGTCAAATATCGCCTTTGAAGAAGTTTCTCAATCAATTTTTGTTTTTTTATTGTCTTTTGAGAAATCCACGCACGTCGCGTAATACTTCCATGTTCATTTTTCCGTGCACTTTTTCCATTGGATGATACTGATTCCACTTGATAGTAATAGGTATGCCCACGGGATCGGCATATTCTAATATTTCCTTCCGGTAATTTCTGTAACATCGACTGCCATTGATATAACGTTGTCCTCTCCCGTTCCAGTTCCTCCTTAATCTTATCTATCAGTTCCTGTTGTTTATACACAAACTGCCTCCCTTCCTACTTTGCCTGTCTTAATTTTGCTATCACGTTTCACACCTCAATCTTAATTTCCATTTTTTCCCAACTACTTTGTAAAAAGTATCCCATAGACCAGTTGCTCTGTCAAGGGAACAAGCTCTCCACTAGTTCCATTGGAAGAAATAGTTCTTCCCAATAAAAAAAACCGATATCTTTCTATCTAGTGTCACAGATAGCAGTAGACATCGGTTACCTAAGCTATTTTTTTCTCATCTTTTCAGCAGCAGTCCGGAAACCAGAGTATAATATTCCGGAGGCTTCTCCGGTGAGCCCCACAAAATCTTCGTACCAAGGACATCTTCCGAAAGTGCAACCACATCGCCACCAAGAGACTCTATGGAATACCGAAGCTGATCCGGTCTGCGGCAAGGGGCACCAACCTTACGAGTGCAGCCTTCCGGACACAAATGGCAGCTGCCGGGTGCTAAATACTGGCTGTCGATATGAAGTGTTTCGTTTTTTCGCCAGTAGTCTCTGATATCTCTGTGAACCTGATCCAATACTTTGTCCACATCTGCAAGTTCATCAGCATCTAGGTAAATTTTTGTGGCCAGCAGTTGAACAGAGAAAAACTGCCGCCAATAAGCTTCCACAGAAAAATCATAGGTAGGACAGGACCAAATCCTATCGTAGTTTTCGCAAATTCCACAGCGGCTTTCCGTAGCCGTCCAGTCTACGTATTTTTCCAGCAAGGTATGAATTGCCAGCGTTGCCCTTTTTTCTTCAATTCGCATAAAGCCTCCTTGCTTGTATTATACATCGTAGGAAGCAAAAAATAAAAAAGTCAGCATACTATTTTAAGTAGGTCGAAACAAAAAGCAAAAAAAAAAAAAGCAGCAAGATTAAAATCCCAATTACAGGAATCAATCTTACCACCTCCATACTCAACTTGATTATAGCAATCTTGCTACTTGTATTTCAATTATACCAAACCTCACCCTACCTCTTCAATTTAAATCGAGAAGAAACAGGTACCTCGGCCAACCGTCAAAAAATACCTTCTTTTGTCCGCATTTTATTATAGTATCAAATTTTCCATTACCCACAAACTTTCTTCTTGAGATAACTTACTCCATATACTGGGCTTAGAATCATCACAAGCAAAATCAGACTGTTCCCCATAATATTCTTGTGCAGCCTTCTCTCTTTCCAATCTATTGGAGACATCAAACCCCATTTTTTCATTAATTCTTTCAAGCATACCCATATTTTAATTGTATACCTCTTCATCCAGAGTATCAATCACTACAGCAACCAGTTCCAGGACTAGGCCTACACAATGGTTATGTGGGTACAGTATATTTTTCCGTTATACCGTATATTGCTTTTGCAAATAAAAAAGTGCCCTGTACTGCCAAGACACTTTAAAATACTAATGGTTCAGCATTTCTGAAAGCTATGGTCGGGACGACAGGATTTGAACCTGCGGCCTACTACTCCCGAAGCAGTCGCGCTACCAAGCTGCGCCACGTCCCGACATATATAGCGCAACACTTATTATACCGAAAATCAAGAAATCTTCAACCCTTTTTCCGGGTTTCGCTTTCAAGATTCCCGGTTCTCAGCTTCGCCACTTTCAAAATCCCCGGTTTTTGCCTTTGAGATTCCCAGCACCGGGCGGTTACTCGGGCAGCAGCTCGAGTAAAACCATTCGCAGCCACCTGAGTGGCTGCCTGCAGGATGTTTGCGAAGCTCTAATTCTCAAAGAATTCCAAGGCCATCTGAAAAACTTGTTCCGGCATACCCTCGCCGCAGAGATTATGGGTGCCGCCGGAGATAAATGCCGCCGGTACATCATAATAAGCAGAAAATGCAACAGCTATTTTAGGCTCAATGATTTTGTCCTCATTGCCGTGAACCATTCCCAATTTTGTGCCATCGGGCATAAAGGAAGAAAACAAATCGTTTTCTTTCAAATCATCCAAAAAAGCCCGGGAAACTGCCACCGGAGGATCATCCACCGTCACCTGACCGGTTTCTTTCAATTCTTCCTGCTGCGCCGGTGTCAAATCATCAAATAAAGATGGCATGTTTACCGCCGCACTACGCAGGAAAGACTTATTCCCTTTGTGATCTCCCTGTCCTAAAAACAGCAGGTTGATGTATGCCCCAAAGCTAGATGAAAAATAGCCGATATCCGCTTTTGGTTGCGATTTCATAACAAGCTCTTCCATGACTCTTACATCGTCGATACAGTTGTCAACCCGCAAATCCGCCACGGCAGCCTTGCTTTCTCCATGGGTTGGAAAATCAAAAGCCACGGCGCCGATTCCTTGTTCCGGTAATCCTTTTAGCATCATTTGTGCTGTTGGGCTATCTTTGCTGCTTCCAAAGCCGTGACTAATGATAATCACCCGCTTTGTTTCTGTGGGAATATCTATGTAATATGGAATTTCGTAACCATGTTTGCTATCAATGTATTTGGTTTCCATGTGGTGCCTCCTTTGGTTTTATTAAGCTGTATAAATTATACCCTATTTCCCTCTTTTTATGTCAAGGTGGATTCATCTCATGCACCAAATATATATTTGCGTTCACCTCCAATATGAATTCAGCGTAAAAAAATTTAGCACGAATTGCCAAGGTATATTCGGCTTTTTCGTTACCTTTCAAATAAAGACCTTTCTCCTTGCGAAAGTTCTAATGGTATAGTAAAATAACCCATGGATATGCCACTGTAGCTCATCTGGCAGAGCAGCACATTCGTAACGTGCAGGTGGCCGGTTCGACCCCGGCCAGTGGCTCCAAAAAAGCAAGCCTACGAAATTTGCGTAAGCTTGCTTTTTCTTTTGCTTAAATCCCGTTCAGTACCGGCACCTCTAGAAAATTCTACACGTTTTTATCACGGTGCCTGTGTTTAGGATCGTTCTTTTAGGAGGGCTATTTGGCGGCCTTTACTTTTACTGCCGAATACGCACCGAAATATGTTTTGTTTCCGATTTTCTTGTAAGCTCTAACCTTGAAATAGTACTTCTTTCCAGGCTTTTTGTTAATGGATGTGTAATCCAGGTTGTAGTAACCTTTAGCTGTTCTAACCAGTTGGAACTTGCCGCCTTTGGTATCGGTTCTGTACAGTTTATAGCCGGTAGAGCCTGGAACTTTTGTCCAGTCAGCACGAATGCTATGATTGCCGGCCGTCAGCTTCAGCGTCGGTGCCTTGGCTACGACTTTCTTTGCTTTTGGTGCGGATATAGTCGGTTTATAACCTTTTGCAACAGCCTTAACTTTGTAATAATAGGTTTTTCCTGTTTTCAAATTCTTGCTGATATAGTGTCTCGTCCTAGTAGTTGCCACTTTCTTGTAACCACTGTTCTTTCTGGCAGAACGGTACACTTGATACGCTTTTGCATGCTTTACCTTAGACCAGTACACTTTAGAAGCGATCCAGCTGCGTGTCTTCGCCTTCACCTTGGCCTTGCCCAGTTTTGGAGTTTGTGGCTTTTTCGGTTTATTCGGTGTGGACGGTTTGGAAGCGGCTTTTACTGTAACAATACACGCCGGAGCAGTAGTTTTTCCTTCCACTGTCAACATACCGGAATAAATAAGGTATCCATTTTCCGTTGTCCATTCATCAACATCAAAATCTTCAAAGGGAATCCATTGAATTTCGCTATATGGATAAGGACCTTCGCCATAATCTTTTGCTGTATATCCAATAAAAGCGTCATGGGTAGCCCAATTGGTTTTTCCATAAATAACCTTGCCGGCAGCATCTCTCGATGCTTTTACCAACTTCCACAGACCATCTTCATCATCTCCTCCATTGATAACACTGGGCTGTGTACCACTAGCCGTTACAATGTATGTTCCCGGTTTGTCAAACTTTACAGTAACATTTCCGGCATCATCAGTAGTTCCAATGGTCTTTGTCTCACCGTTTTCCCATGTGGATACAGTTGCCTTTGGAATGGCTTTGGAATCGCCGCCATTCATACCCGGGTATCCGCTGAAATTTAGCATTACTGACTTTCCGGCAGTAACGGTTGCCTCATTCTTATCAAAGAAAGCAGCACAGTCTCCATAAGTTTCTGTGTCCTGCATAGTAGCTGCCGTTAAATAGTCATTGGCTTTGACAGTGTCTGTGGATACACCGTTGGGAATTTTCTCCCCATTGTTTGCAAACAAAAAGCTTCCTCCGGTTCTTCCCCACAGCTTTTTTACCCAGTCTTTACTGACTTCATAATTTTCCGCTGCATTATAGGTCGCATGGGTAGCTTGCAAAGCTTCGTCAAAAGAGAACTTTTTATCTCCGTTTAAATCTTTTACCACTACTTTTTTCCAAGCCATGGCACTTCCATCATTGGCCGTAGCAAGATTCCCCTGATCGCTAATGGTGACATATACTGTAATATCTTTTGCTGCACCTTCTTCTGTCACATCATCTTCGGCAAAAGCTGCCGTTGGCATAAACGCTACCAGCATCAGTGCAGCAAGCAACGCCGTAAACAGCTTATATACGTTTTTTTGTTTCCTTCTCATCATGATTCCTTTCTTGTATCAAATAACACCTTCCGCTTTCCGACAATCGATTTTTATGGTTTTCGGTCACCTCTCATCTGTCCAAATTTCGTTCTATATCAAAAGTTATCATCTAACTCTGCAGCTGCGTACTGACGACCATCTGCCGTAAGTTTTCTTTCCTTGTGCTGTGGTATATCCTCGAACTTTGAAATAGTACATTTTCTTTTTCTTTAGCCTTTTATTGACCCAGGTTCGTTTTGTCGTTGTTTTTACCAGCTTGTATTTGCCCTTCTTTTTTGTTGCCCGATACACCTGGTATACTTTGACGCCGCCGGCTTTTGACCATGAGAGAGAGGCCTTTCTTTTTCCGACCTTAACAGAAAGCTTTGGCGTAGCCGGAACTGTTTTTACATATTTTTTTCCGGAAGATTTACTGTAAGTGGATTCGCCACACAACGCCCGCAACGTATAGGAGTATTGCTTACCGGCAGTCAAGCTGCGATCTACGTAGGACGTAGATGAGGCAGATATCTTAAAACTCTTACCGTCACTTCGCTGCAGTTGATACGATGCAATGTTTTGCTTTTGCTTCCATGTAATTTTTGCACTTCGATAGTCCAACCCTTTGACAGAGCTTAGAGTTGGCGCTCCCATATCGTAACCGGCTTTGATACACATTAGGTAGCCTTCATCATTTTTACAGTAGATATTCCCGTTTTCATCACAAGTTATGTCATATCCTGCAAAAATCGATTTCCCTCCGTAATCCAAATGATTGGTTGTATACAAATTTCCTTGCTTTGTGAAATGTCCTGTTTTGTCAGTCTGCACGTAATATATACCGGCACCTTTGTACATTTGCCCATAAATACAGTTATTGGCGGTAGAATACAGCAGATGACCTTTCACCCAGCCAGGGGTCTTAATTGTGTCAATTTTATTTAGTTGATCGCCTGCTATTTCATAGGATGCCATTCCATTTTCGTAAGACACATACAGCTTGGTACCATTTATAATAGGTTCTCCTACACTAGCACCGGCTAGCTTTTCAGAAGCCATCTTCTCCAAATTCCCACCATCATTTAGCCGAAATTTATACACGGTACCACACTGTTCCGATTCAGTTGCTCTTGCAGAATCAGATCCTCTGGTTACAACATAAATATACTCTTGTTTATTGACCACATTGCCTACAATGGTAGATCGAATAGGTGCATCACAGGAAAACCCTCCCGATTTTTCCCATATCTCAGAAACACTTTGGGCTGTGTTTTTTACCACATACAGTTTCCCGTTATCCCTTCCAAGGACAATAGTATTGTTATCATTAGAAACATAGGCTCCGAACCAGTAGTAACCGGTTCTTCCGGATACCGCCCTTTCCTGGAGGTCTTTTCCTTCCTTCACCCAAACTGTTTTCATAACTTCATGACCATTCTTTATAGCCATGGTCGAGGGATCGATGCAAAAATACGAATCGGTATTATCAAACCCATAAATCCCACAATATACATATCCATTTTTATATATCACCGGATTGATGTTTTGGCCTGAAAAGTATTCTGAAAACAGAACAGTATCTTCTTCCGGATCTTTGCTCAGGTCAATTTGAAAAAGCCAAGTATATTCTTCGCCATCCTCAGAGTTGACGTCATATGCTGTTCCATAAAGTTTTGTTTTATCATCGCTAACTGTCAGTGGTAATGTTGCAAATCCCGGACTTCCTTGCTGAATTACCCATTTCCGAGTAACTTTTCCATTTTCTTTGCTTTTCTCATAAACATAATGGCCCTTATACACATACACATAATCGCCCACCACAACCGGAGGAGTAAATGCATCCGTCCTGTAGTCCTTACCTAACTTTTCTTCCCATTTAATCGTCCCGTAGTTTGTTTTGCTGGGAGGTGCGCTAGCTGTAATTTGTGCATTTGCACCACTTGGCAGCAGCATTGTCATTGCTACCAACACAGCCATTACCATACTCAGCAATTGCTTTTTCCGGGCAGATTGCTGATTCCTACTGTCCTTACCCCTCTTCATTTTTATTTCCATATCCATCTTCATGTCCACTCTCACCTTCCTCTTTCACACATTCCATTCCATATTTTCGTTTTACCCGCTGAATCTTTCCGATAATAGGTTCTCCCAGAACCAATAAGAAAAAGGCAGTAGCCACACCCAAAATAGTATCGGGAATCAATGCGGCACCATATACAGAGAGAACTGTCGCCAAATTGGGATTTTCGTTGACGAAAAACAACGTCCACAAATCGGTAATGACTCCATGGATTAAGAAAGCTGCTGCAAATCCATATATCATCATAGGAATACGTCGCTTTCCCACCATCATTTTTCCTCCCGGCAACCGGCCGCTAAGCAAATTCTCCGCCAGCAGTCCGGCAACCAATCCAACCAGCCCCCAAGCGGCCATTTGAAACACCGTCCAGGGGCCTTGACCGAACAAAAAATTTGATACCAGAGCCGTCATGGAACCAACGATGAACCCGGCATTTGCTCCCATGGAAATCCCTGCAATAACAGCAAAGGCCAATACCGGTTTGAAAAAAGGAACCATGAAGAAAGCTTCTCTGCCGGCCACGGCCAATCCGATTAACACGGTCAATAACACAATGGTTCTCGGCTGTGGTTTTTGCCGCTCAAAGTAGATGTAAAAGGGAACAATGACCAACACTGCCATCAGAATAACCATTATCCGTGTACTCATGACCGGTTCTCCTCTTTTTCAAAAGACACGTTTTTCCCTGTATTTTTTGCCTCCTCCGCTTTTTTCAGAAGATACGCCACGTCTTCGGGTGTAATGACCTTTTCGAAATATCCATTGGACATTTTGCTGCAAGCCGTTGTGTAAAATCGATTCCTGGAAAACAATTCCCTTGCGGTTCCCTGAGATACAATTTTTCCATCAAAAAGCATGGCACAGCGGTCAGCGTGTGTGGCGCAAAATTCGATATCATGACTTACAATTACAATGGTTTTTCCCTGTTGTTTCAGCTGCATCAGGATATTCCCCAATTCCCTTTTAAGACTGTTGTCCATTCCCTTGGTAGGCTCATCCATCAGGACAATATCCGGGTTTGCCAAGAGAATTTTCCCCAAGACCACCCGCTGTTGCTCTCCGCCGGAAATATCATAGGGGTGAGAAGCAAGAACCTCTTCCAGATGCAGCAATTTGGCCATGACCAGTACGGCTTCTTTATCATTTCCATTTCTACCACTTGCATTTCTGCTCCCCGCGTCTCCTTGCACCATTTCCTGCAGTTCTTCTTCCACGGTTTCCGATGCAAAGACCGATTGGGGATCCTGGGGCATCAATAAAACTTTTTTCCCATAAGTTTTTACTTTGCCGCTATATGGCTTTCCCAGACCGCAAATGGTTCGAAGAAGCGTTGATTTTCCACTACCGTTACCGCCAACAACGGCAATCGTTTCTCCGGCATACATCTCCATGGAAAGCCCTCGCAGTACATCCGCTTCATGACGACTATACCGAAACCACACGTTCTTTACTTTTACAGCAACAGAAGATGCTTCCAATTTTTGTGAAGAGCAGGTACTTTGTTCTTCCGGTCCAAGAGAAAGCAGGTCATCTGTCGAGATCTTATCTGTTAGCAATGTTGCCAGCCACCGCCTTCCTTCCCGCACATCCAAAGGAACAGATTGGCGGCTATCTGCCGGCAAGCTTTGTTTCGCCGACAGACTTTGTTCCACCTTCAAATATGCACGGCTTACTGCCGGCATAGAAAGCACCATGGGATGCTGCTTTTCTGCCAACCGGTAAATTCCCGGCTTTGGCAAGTCATCCACAACCAACTTCCCCGTATCTAAAAGAAGCATTCGATCGCACATCGACAGAAGGTAATCAAGACGATGCTCTGTTATAATAATCGTCGTTCCCATCTCCCGATTTATCTTTGCCACAGCATCTAAAAAATCCTCCGCCGCAACCGGATCTAATTGCGATGTGGGCTCATCTAGCAGCAACACTTTTGGATTCATCACCATTACCGCCGCCAAGTTCAGCAACTGCTTTTGCCCTCCGGATAGATCCTTCACTTCTTTTCGAAACCAATGCTGGATTCCGAAATAGCCGGCCATTTCGGCTATGCGAACACCGATGACATCCTTGCTCCACCCTAGATTTTCCGGCCCAAAAGCCAGTTCGTGCCAGACCTTATCGGTAACAATTTGGTGCTGCGGATTCTGCAAAACAACACCTATATCGATTTGCTCCGGCTCTTGCCCTTCTACCGGTTCATCATTTTCCGGCAGAGCTTTCCCTGTGTACAGAATGCGCCCTTGTTTGCTGCCGGCAGGAGAAAGCTCCGGTTTTAACAGCCGCAACAAGGTGGTTTTCCCACTGCCGCTGGCACCGCAAAGTACCACAAAATCTCCTTCTGCTACAGAAAAAGAGACATTCTCCAAGCTGGGCTTTGGCCGCCCGGGGTAGGTAAATGTTAAATTTTCGATTTCAAATATGCCCATCGAATTTCCTCTGCTGTATTTATTGTCATCGGCATTCCACAAAGAACCAATACGCTTAGTATTCCTATCACCGGCTCCTGATGAGAAATAACCGGGTAACACACAAACTGTATTCTTGCTGCAATGACAACGGCAAATGCAAGTGTCATAAGAACCAGCAACGCCACATCGCTACCTCGCCAAGAAAAAGGAGCAAAGAAGCTCCTCCCCGGCCGTCCATATCCCCGTGCTTTCATAGAATCAGCCGTGTCGATGGAATTTTCTAGGGCCCAGGTAGTCATAATGGAAATGGTTTTCAAGGCTTCCGGCATCTTGGAAGCTTCCCGGCAACCCAATCCTTTGCGACTTTGCCGAATCTTTGCCGCCCGGGTTCCAAATCGCGGTACAAAACTCATGGCCATGGAGAACATCAATGACGCAGAGGGCAGCAGCTTTCCGAAAATGTAGATAAACTTGTCGCTGGTCATAATGATGCTCATGGCGTAAAACCACAGCAGCACCGCAGTCATCATCAATCCGGCCGCGGCACCGTATACTACGGCTTCTTTGGTAATAGGATTGCCCGCAAAGTACCACAGGACGGTGATGCCTCGATGAACGAAAAGCCCGTTGATAATCATGGTGACAATGGCAATGGGCAAAGGAAAGCTTAGGAAAAATCGTATCGCCTTGGCACCTTTTAGCCAAATACCGTACAGCAGACCTGTAGCCACGGCTATTCCGCTGACCATAGGGTGCATATACACAACGATTACCACCACAACCAGAATAAAATACAGGAAGCCGACTATGGGATTGCAACGATGTAGTACGTCTCTACCCATGCTACAAATCCTTTCCTAAATTCAATGTATATTTCCACTGGATTACATCCCCTTTGGCGACATCTTTTTCGTTGCAAGCCACGTTGGGAAAGACGCCGTTGACGCTATACATCCATCCGCTCCTTGGACCACCGTCAAATTCAAAAATCCCTCCGATGCCGGCAATGTAACTGTCCCCTTTTGCCGATAACACAATGCCATTTTCCCGGCTGATTCGAACCAAAACGTCTTTTACTGCATCGCCTTTTTCAATATTTACCGTTGTAGGATTCAACAAATACCCACTGCCGGGAACCAAGGCTTTTACACTGTCGTTAGCTCGTTTGCTGGCATGAATCCGCTGGGCATTGATGGAAATGGTGCAGGTGCTTTGCTTTTCCTTTGTCCCGGAAGAAGAATTTCCTCCCTTGGAATTTTCACTTTTGCCGGATTTGGAAGAAGCTTTCCCGGATTTGTTGCTGCCACCGGAGGAATTCTGCCCTCCGCCCTGCAGGAATTCTTCCTTTATTTCCTTTGCTCGCTGCTGTTTTTCCTTGTTTTTCTTGGCACTGCGCTGCGCCTTTTGCTGACCGGTAGCCGAATCATCGTAGCTTAGATTATTGGTGCTGCCGCTATCTCCATTACCGCATCCGGCCAAAACCCCAACACTCAGTAGCAATGTCAGACACAAGGCAATCCATTTTTTCAAATGCTTTTTTGGTCCTTGGTCATGTTTCATTTATTCTCTCCTCTATATAAACAAAGAAACTCCAGCGTTATGCTGAAGCTCTTCCAAAACAATACTAATCATCTGCGTCAAATTAGTACAGCAACTCTTTTCAACTTTACTGCGTAATCGATGCTTTTGTGATCACCTGTATCCGGAAGTGCTTCACTTTTTTCGACAGATATCCTGGCTGGCAGCGGTTGCACTATGGCGCCTTCTCGGTATTGCTGCATGTTACATGCAACCGTTACCAATGGCACGAGCCATAGCCTTTTCTGCTTACAGTGACCGGTTCGCCCAGGATTCTCACCTGGTTCCCTGTCGCGGCAATTCGCCAATTGCCTCCTTTCATGGTGTCTAAACTGTACCACACAGTGGGTGTAAAAACAATATTTTACGCTTCGTTAAAGACCTTGATATGACGCTTTACATTTTGGTACGTTCCTTCTACCATGGCCTCGTTTAAGGAGAAGAAATCATGATTGTCCCGGGAATTCCAATAGCTTTCCACAGAAGAAACAAGAGAGTTAAAGCTGGCGGTAGCGATGTTCACTTTGCGAATTCCTTTTCGAATGGCTTCTTGGAAATCCCCATCACTGATGCCGCTGCCTCCGTGGAGGACCAGAGGCGTCGACACCGTTTCTGTGATTTTTTCCAGTACATCGAAGGCGAGTCTAGGTGCTACCGGATAGTTTCCATGAGCGTTTCCGATGGCAATGGCCAGAGCATCTACGTTGGTTCCTTCCACGAAATATTTGGCATCTTCCGGACGAGTGGTTTCGATGCCATGATCTTCACTTCCATCTTCGCTGCCACCTACAATCCCAAGTTCGGCTTCTACCGTTGCCCCGGTTTTTGAAGCCATTTCCATCACTTCTTTTGTACGTTTCATGTTCTCTTCTATAGGCAGCAATGAACCATCAAACATTACGGAGGTAAAGCCCAGTTCCAGAGCTTTTTTTGTAACCGATACACTTTGGCCATGATCCAAATGGACAGCAACTCTACCGAGGAAGATAATATCTAATGGTCTTGTCTGATCAAATTCAATATATTTCACAACTTGCTCCTTTCCGGCATCTTACATGGATTTTCCCAATGCTTCTGCTTTTCCCAGTGCCTCATGTCCGTTAATATCCCCTTTAAAGTTGACATTTGGAACTGTCAGCATTTCTCGTACTTCCATGCCGTTCCACTGACAGACTGCTTCGAACCAATTTTTTATCATGTCAAAATCGGATTCTTCTTCTGTTTCCCCTGTCGCCAGTAAAACCGATTCTTTGATGGTCAAGTGTTTTCCGCCGTTAACCGGGTCGTATTGATACAACCTGTCAACGGGGGCTTTCATCTGCGCCGGAACCGTAGACCAGTACAACGGTGTACTGATTACCAATACATCTGCTTTTTCCAACAAAGGTTCCAATTTACTCATATCATCGTGAAAGATGCAATTGCCTTTGGTTTTCCAACATGCTGCACATCCACGACATCCATGAATATCCATATCTTCTACATAGATTTTTTTCGCTGTATTGCCAGCTTCGTCGGCGCCTTTAATAAAGGAATCGGCCAAAATATCACTATTCCCATTTTTTCTGGGACTGGCTTATATTACAAGTATATTTTTACCTGGCATACTGCCTCCTTTGTTTTCAACAGATAGTGCGCCGGAAGCTCATTACGAGCTTCCGGCATTGTGTCATAGTGAGGTTTATTTCATGTTTTCTTCTGCGATTTTTCTTACATCTCCTGTAATGTCATCGAAGTTGAGGAAGCGAAATATTTTCTTCCACATTCAAAACCGGTACCAGATTGTAGTTCTGAAAGACAAAGCCGATTTTCCGTTTTCGAAAGATGGTCAGCGCCTCTTCCTTCAAAGAAAAGATATCTTTTCCATCCACCAATACGTTTCCTTCCGTTGGGCGATCCAGCCCTCCAATCAGATTCAAAAGCGTGGATTTCCCGGAACCGGAAGTTCCTACAATAGCTAGAAACACTCCTTTTTCCAGCTCTATATCCACTCCGTTTAATGCACGAACCGCTGTTTTTCCGCTGCCGTACACCTTCTTCAAATTTCTTGTTTGTAATATCACCATACTGCAACCCTCTTCAAATATACTTTTCACCAACAACCTATTTCCATATCTTGATTATCCCATAGAAATCTTTCAACTAGAAAATCAATTCTTTCATTTTTGATAGAATTGAAAGCCGACAAAATCTAAAAGCCAGACTCCGAAAAAGCAAAATCAAAAACTGGCAGCATTTAAAAAGCTGCATGCAACGAACATCACCATTCATCACATGCGGCCGTTTTCCTGCTATATATACCATATAGTCAATGACTTTGACCAGTTCTCTTGTCTTATATGCCAGCGGTTCTGTATTGGTAAAGCTAATGAACTTCTTTAGGGAGAAAAACAGAAAACTTAGTCCCTTTCCCCTTATTGGCTTCCACTTTAATATATCCTCCTTGGCTGGAAATCACTTCTCGAGCCAGGTACAGTCCGATGCCAACCCCTTCATAATCCTTTACCTTTTCCCCTTGGTAAAATCGTGCGAAAATCTTTGCACTTTCCTCTTCAGAAACACCCATTCCCGTATCGCATATATTTATCCGCGTGAAAATATCATAGGACTGCACCGAAATAGTAACATTCCCGACAGCAGTATATTTCACAGCATTGTCGACAATATTGCCAACAGCTTCCTTGGTCCATTTAAAATCAAATATGGCTTTGGCATCTGTCTCTTCTAAAGTCAAACGGAGACCTTTCCGCCGGGCATCTACCGAAAAGCGGTTATAGATTTCCGTAAGCAGCGGCAGCACACTGTGTTCCTGCGGTCTCATGGTTAGAATTCCATTTTCCAGCCGGGAAAGCTTGATCAACGAGTCAATGAAAAAACGCAAGGTTTCTGTTTGCTGGTACATTGCTTTTACGTTGCACTTTGCTTCTTCCGGCAATTCCATCTCTGACAGCAACTCGCTGTACAACAGCAAATTGGCAATTGGCGTTTTCGTCTGGTGAGAGATATCAGAAATTAACGTTTTAATGAGATCTCTTTCTTCTGCAACTCTCCTTGCAGAACTTTCGGAAGCGGAAAGATAATGGGCAAATTTTGTTTCCAATGCCGAAAGCTGACTCTCATCAAAACTTTTTTCGGTAAAGCTATTTTGGGTTGCTTCTTCCAGCATAAATGAAATCCGTTGAAATGTTTCTTTTGTTTTTTTACGGTAAAAACTCATTGTTACGACAGTCAGCAAAATGCATACTGCAAATAGTATCATCAGTAAGCTAGTCATCTTTTTCCACCCACGAGTATCCTATTCCGTACACGGTTTTTATTTCCGTACCGGCATCCAGCTTGTCCCGCAATCGTTTCACAATGACCGACAACGCATTTTCCTCTACAAGTTCTGCACCATCTGTCCAAATTCGATCAATTAGACGATTTCGACTTACTGTGACTCCTTTATTTTGCACCAATACCCGCAACAGCTTTTGCTCATTTTTTCCCAGCTCAACCAGTTCTCCACAAACTTTGTATTTCATTTTTTCAAAGTCAAAAGAGAATTTGTCATTTCGGTACATAAAGTCGGAAGCAGCATCGCTGCTGTATTTTCGAAGTTGTGTGTTTACCCTTGCCCGTAAAACAGCCAGAGAAAACGGCTTTGTAATGTAGTCATCTGCGCCGCTTTCCAATCCTTCTACAATATCTATATCAGTGTCATTGGCAGTAAGCAATATTATGGGAAGAGTTGGTTTTGCGCTTTTGCATTCTCTTAGCAAGGCAATCCCGCTTCCATCCGGAAGCCCGATATCCAGCAATACCAAGTCTATCGATGCCGAGGCTAATTGTTTCCGCGCCTGTGCGATGGTAAAGCTGGAATGCATTTTTCTCTCCGGCTCTGCCAAGGCCTTGCAAAGACCGCTATTCAGTTGCCTATCATCTTCTACAATCAGTATCTGTTTCATCACAAAAGATATCTCCCCGTTTTATGTAAAATTGTGACAAATAGTCATAACCTATAGATTTGTCCCCTTATAAATCTATCGGTTAAATTTTATCAAAGATAGGCTCTCTGGGCTATTATTTTGTCTTTATAATCTATTCTTTTGTTCCTATGGGCTACTATTTGGTTCCTATGGACAATTCTTTTATTCTATCATTTCGTTTCATTTTCAAATTTCAATTTCATTTTATAATCGGCTAATCGACGCAAATACGATTTTATATAAAAAAGGCATTGGTTTCGTTGAATCTTCAACAATTCCAATGTCTTTCATTTTGGTGGAGCATACGGGGTTCGAACCCGTGACCTCTTGACTGCCAGTCAAACGCGCTCCCAGCTGCGCCAATGCCCCATGCATAATTCGCACAGTTAATAATATACCGTATTGTTGCACCCTTTGCAAGCCCTATTCCCAGCAAAACCATGCGAGGAATCCTTATGCGGAAATGAACTCCTAAGAGATGAACCCTTGGAGAATAACCACCTATATAAACCACATAAACCACTAGATAAGTCCTAGACGAACAAGCGCTCATCTCCTGCGAAGACTGTCATTGTGACAGCTCTTAGAGAGCAAACAGTTATTAGATGAGTCATAAGTGGATTCTCTATGCTGTTCCTCAGATATTTTCAAAATCGATTTTCTGCGCGGAAGAATTCCTTAGTTTTCTTCACTTTTCAATACTTTTAACGGAATTTTAATACTTCATTGCTTCTTATGTTCTTTATAAGCAAATTGATCGCAACGCTCTAATATGTTTCAACACATAAAAGGTAAATACTGCCTCTTTTTTGCTAGTTTCAAGGAATACCAGCATCTAAACTTGCAGTTTCTCTTTTTTTCGGCACCAGATCCACCAAAAATTCCTGAGGAAAATGAAGGAAAATGTAAGTCTAGTAGCTTTCTCAACTAGCTTCTACTTATTATCCTTGTGCCAGTTCCGGCTACCCTCTCTGGAAAAAACCTTCGATTTCTTTTCTCCAGAACAGCTCTTGTTCATCGTCGGTTTCGTCCAAAGTCAGCCCGTGGGGAACCGGCCTTTTATCCCGCGGATCCACTGTTACAAATGTGGTATACCCCTCTGCACGCAGTTCACCACTGGCCGCATCCAATAGACTAATGTGCATCGACAAACTGGTATGGCCGAAACGAACGATCATGCTTTCATACGTCACAATATCTCCCGGCAACACCGATTTCATAAAGTCAAATTTATGTGTGTTTTTATACAGTAGTCCTTCTCTGTCTCCATAAGCCAGTTCGGCGGCAATAAAACTGGATTCCATCATCCACTCAATAGCTCTGCCGGCATACAAATTACCGTGGTGGTTCAAGTCCTCAGAACGAATCATGTGTGTAGCATTGTATTTTTTCATGAGACAACCTTTCTTTATGTTTTTACTTTCATTATCGCTTCTTCATATTCTTATCGTCTTTACAGAGTCTTTCTTCTATATATCTTTATTATAGAAGTCCTCCGCGATTGCACGGTAATATCTCTTTTTATTTTCGCGACAATATCATCATAAACGGAAGACTTTCGACTTTCAACCGCTTTTCTTATATATTCCATTCCCTTTCTCTATATTGCCAAACAAGCATTTTAGCATCTTTTATATTGCTTTTTTATTTGGTTAGACTATAGTGAGGATATGAAAAAGATGTACGTGTTGCCGATTATTACTTTTCTATTGTGGGGAAGCCTATACACCGTTTCCAAAGACGTTATGACTCAGGTGCCGCCTTTAACGTTGCTGCTGTTTCGCTATTTGACGGCTTGTGTTTTCTTGTATTCGGTTTTCCGATTTACCAAGGGAAAGCTTCCTGCCATCGAATCTCGCCATCTGGGACTCTTTGGCGTCATTGGTCTTGTTGGTTACGGACTTGCCATCGCCCTCCAACAAGTCAGCACAGATATGCTGGATGCTTCTTTGGCCGCCTTGATTAACGCTACCAATCCGATTTTTATCTGTATTTTGGCATTTTTCCGGTTAAAAGAAAGCATCACCAAAGAGCAAATTCTGGGCATTTTGCTTGCCATTATCGGTATATATTTAGTTCTGGGCATTTTCATTTTACAGGCTCCTATCACAAAAGACTTTCTACTAGGAACCCTTGTCATCTCCGCCGGCATCCTTCTATCTTTGATCCGTGTCCCTTTGCGGCCTTTCCGGCACTATCCATGCCGCAAACGGCGTTAGCCTCGTGGCAGGTGGCGGTATCCTTTTTCCAGCTCTTCTAAAAATCCCCGCAGCTGTGGGGTGACAATTTTACTGGGATGAAGCAAAATCTGGGCGTACTGACTAAAAGAAAAATCTTTCATTGGTAGAACTGCCACGGCATTGTCCTTGGTATACTTTGTAGAGATATGCAGCGGCAAAACAGAAATAAAGTCGCCTTCCGCCACTAGACGACAAGCCATTTCCGGATCCTGCAACGTCAAAACTTCTCGGTAGGGAATTCCTCGATCGGACATTTGATGGCGAAAATAGCTGCTGTAGGGGGCGCCTTCTTCCATTAATATACATTCTTTCCCGGCCAGTTGTTCCATGGAAACACTTTCTTGCTGTACCAATTCGCTTTTTCCGTTGGCGATTACCACTACCGGCATTTCTTCTGTTCCCCAGTTAAACCAGTCACTACCCATAAAGGGGTCGTGAACGAGGCACGCAACATCAAGACAATCTTTTCGCAGCATGTCCATCAACGCATTAGTAGAGTCGATGGTCAAATCCGTTTTGATTCGCGGGAAGCGCCGGTGATAAGCCATGACAGACGGCACCAGCAACGCATTACAAAGGGATTCCACCATGCCGATGCGAACGGTTCCGGAGATTTCATCCTCTTCACAGAACAAGTCCTCTATTTCCCGTGCTTGGGACAGCAGCTTGCGGGCGTAAGGCACCAGCTGTTCGCCATATTGTGTCAGCGAAACATGACGCCCTATGCGGTTAAAAAGAGGGTGTCCCACTTCTTTTTCCAGCTGCCGTATTTGGGCACTGATATTGGATTGTGAGTAATTTAGCTGGGCAGCCGCGCCGGTAAAATTCTTTAGTGCCGCTACCTTTAAAAATATCTTCAATTGATGCAATTCCATGAAACGCCTCCCAAACAGTGTACCATATTCTGTAGCATCTTCTTATGTAGGACTTTTTGCTTTTTTACCTTCTTCGTGATGGTTCTTCCATTGTATTGAATATCTAAGGTAGTGGCAATTGTAATTTCATCACCATCAATCTTTATTTTCGATGGATACCATTACTTCCATTTGTTTTACATAACTGCTCGCCACCCCTACAATCAAGATAACGAAAGGAGAGGTAGTCATGCCCGGATTAGGAACACTGATTAATGCAGCCGGAATATGTGCCGGCGGAACCATCGGCATCGTATTCAGCCGCCATATTACAATGGAGTTACGCAAATCGCTGCTGACCACTACCGGTGTTATTACCATGTTTATGGGCATAGCCGGAGCTATGGCTGCCATGTTGCAAATTCGCCAAGGAGAACTGATTTCCTCCAGTTCCATGATGCTGCTGGTCACCTTTGCATTAGGGACTCTCATTGGCGAGTTGATAAACATTCAAGGGCTCATTGAAAAACTGGGAAAATGGCTGCAGCAAAAAAGCGGCAGCAATGGCGATGGTGAATTTACTACCGCCTTCGTTACCGCATCAATGACTGTTTCCATCGGTGCCATGGCCATCATTGGAGCCATTAACGATGGTGCCAATGGGGATTTATCCATACTGCTTTTTAAGACAGCCTTTGACAGCATCGTCCTCATAGCATTAGCCGCCGCCTTGGGGAAAGGCTGCATATTTTCTGTGATTCCCGTTGTTGCTATCCAAGGAGTAATCACCTTATCAGCTCGCTTTGCAGCACCATATATTACAACTGCAACATTGACCAATTTATCCTTATCCGGTGCAATCTTGGTTTTTTGTGTAGGCATCAACTTGGTTTGGAAAAACAAGATTCGCCTGCTAAACATGGTGCCGGCTATGGTTTTGGCCGTGGCCTGGGCGTATTTACCCATCCCTATATAGATGCTGCAACCGGTGTTATTCTGCGACAACCGACCAATTACCATCGATCAGTTGCAGCGTAATCAGTTGACAGTTGTCCACAACTGGTTTCCAAAAGCTTTTTAACGGAGTGCTCTCTACGTAAGCCAACATAGCACGAATAGCAGCTCCGTGAGACACCGCCAGAGCCCTTTCTCCTGGCGGGTCTTCTTTTATTTCTTCCAAAAATCCCCCGACCCGTTCAATTAACTGCATGAACGTTTCCCCGTTTCCGGTGGGAATAAACGTAGAAGGATCCTCAAAGAAAGAGGCCATAAAATCAGGCCCCAGTTCTTTGTATGTATGCCGCTCCAAATCTCCCATATTCATTTCCGCAATTCGCGGCTCCAGAACAAATTCTTCTGAATTCATGCCGGTGACAAGCTCTCCTGTAAGACATGCTCGCTGCAAAGGACTGCAATAGACCACATCAAAAGTCATATTCTCTTGTACCAGCTTTTTATGAAGATTCCTAGCTTGTTGTTTTCCCCTTTCGTTAAGGGGTGTATCTGTCGTTCCTTGGAGACGATGCTCCACATTCATATCTGTCTGCCCGTGACGCACCAAATACAATTTCATCTCTTGATCCTATTCTCCCTTTCGGCTATAGGATACCTTCCTTAGCCTACTCCAAAGTCATATGTTTCTTTTGGGCAACGAATTCTCTGGTTTCCTTGACAACTACGCCACTAAGAGCAAACAACGCTATCATATTAGGAATAGCCATCAGTCCGTTAAAGATATCGGCAATGGTCCATACGGCTTCTACCGTCATATATGGCCCGATAAATACTGCCATGATATATAGCTTTCTATAAGTCATAATGGCTCCGGTTTTTCCATTTGACAGGAATTCCAAGCACCTCTCACTATAATAGTCCCATCCCAGGATAGTTGTAAAGGCAAAGAAAATCAGACAAATCATCAAGATAAAGCGGGAGACTTCCGAAGGGAATGGAAGACCTTCTGAAAAGGCATAAGCGGTAACCCGTACCCCTTCCAGTCCCGGCACCTTCCAAGCACCGGTAATGGTAATGGCAAGTCCTGTCATTGTACAAACAATAATGGTATCGATGAAGGTACCTGTCATGCTTACCAAACCTTGCCGAACCGGTTCCTTTGTCTTTGCGGCAGCGGCGGCAATCGGTGCGCTGCCAAGACCGGCTTCGTTGGAAAAGATGCCTCGGGCAACTCCTTTTTGCATGGCTACAATCATACTGCCTATGATTCCGCCGGTAATAGCCTTTGGTGCAAAAGCTGCTTTTATAATAATTACAACGGCTGCCGGCAATGCCTTGATATTGCAAATAATCAAAATCAATACCACCAAAACATACAGCACGGCCATAAAAGGCACGATAATCTGGCTCACCTGAGCAATTCTTTTGAGACCGCCAATTAAAACGGCTGCTACGCATAGTGCCAGGATAATGGAAGAAATCACTACGGCGATGGAGTATGTTCCGATGTGCGGAACCGTAATGGTGTGCAGCTTGTTAGGATCAAAAAGAGTCTGTACAGCAGCGGAAATTCCATTTACCTGTGTAAAGGTACCGATTCCAAAGAGACCGACACAGATTCCAAAGAAGGCAAATATCTTTGCCAGCCACGTCCACTTTTCCCCCATACCATGTTTGATATAGTAGAAAGGTCCCCCTAGACTGTGACCGGTTTCCGGATCCACGGTTCTATATTTTACGGCCAGCAGTCCTTCGGAATACTTGGTAGCCATTCCAAAGAAAGCGGCAATAACCATCCAAAACAAAGCCCCCGGACCACCTTCGCCAACTGCCGTTGCAACGCCGACGATATTACCGGTACCGATGGTGGCAGACAGCGCCGTACAAAGAGCCGCAAAACTGGTTACTTCCCCGCTTCCCTTTTCTTCATTATGCACCATCCATTTTAACGCCAATGGCAGCCGCCGCATCTGCAGCAACCCTAAACGAATGGTAAGCCATATACCACCTACAATAATCAATACAATCAGGGGAACACCCCAGACCGCTTGATCCACACTAACTAGAAAATCATTAATTGCTTTCCACATATCCTCTCACTCTGCCTTTATCTTCCGGCTGTTAACACCGTTACAATATGTTACCTGCAATAAATGAAAGGAGCTTCTGATTGAATAGAGTCAGGTTCTCCAATAAAAAACACCTACCTGCAAAGAAGTTGGTGTTCTGGATACCATGACAAAATAAATAGAAACTAATCTATTCTCCGTCCTTTTGCCTGAGAGATTCCGATACAAAGCCATTGCTTTGTATGTTGCACCTTCGGCCCCCGATTTAACGGGCTTCTCCGGAGTCACGATCCACTTGCAGTATCTATCTCGCTAGAGACACCTGAGAGTTTTACTCCTTCGGTAAGCGATATGTGTATTCACCACCGCTACTTTCCTGCAACCTTCCTTTCGTTCTTGCGAAATCTAATATAATACTGAGAAATAACTTTGTCAAGGTTTCAAAACAGAGACAACAAAAAAGTACAAAAGGCAAAAAGTGCAAAGCCACAAGAGGTCACAAAATATGGTATACTTTTACCTCTAGAACCAAGGAGAAGTCTATGATCACCATACCGGAATCAGTACGTCAAGGAAGCTTGCTCTTTACCGGATTATCCCGGGAAGAAGCAAATTCATCGCTGCTATGTAGTGGCGCTCACATTGAAATGTATCCTCGCGGGCGGCAAGTTTTTCGCCAGCAAGACACCCCAAAAGAATTGTTAATGCTGGTAAGCGGCAGCATTATTATCGGCAGCAACTCCATGGACGGTCGCCAAAATCTGGTGGCTATCATTGACCAGCCGGGAGACATCTTTGGAGAAATTTTTCTGTTTACCCAGCGCCGCCAGTATGACTATTATGCCGAGGCCAAGGAAACAACCTCTGTGCTCCACATGCCGCGGAACTTTTTGTACAACACTTGTTCCGAGGTCTGTTCTCACCATTCTCAGCTAATTTCCAACATGATGCACATTTTGGCACAGAAAGCCTATGGCATGAATCAGAGATTGCAAGTCCTGTCTGCCGGGAACTTGCGACAAAAAATTGCTCGGGTTCTTCTGCAGCACTGTGATGAAAGCGGAAAAGTCTCTCTGCCTATGAACCGGGAGCAACTGGCTTCCTATCTTTCTGCCACCCGCCCTTCTTTGTCAAGGGAGCTGGCCAAAATGAATGAGGAAGGTCTCATTTCTATAGACAAAAAGAAATTGTCTGTCCCCCATCCCGCTCAACTGGCATCGTTACTATAATTGCAACACTAGTATAGTGGGCGACGCTAGTATAGCCGGCAAAATTTTTCGGAGAGTAACTACACACTTCCACCCTTTTTGACAAATTCTTTGTATATTTTTTTATATTTTTTCTATTCCGTAACATATGTTACGGAATACTTTTTTTCACCCCGCTAGTATAAGGCTACAACAAAGAAAACTTTGAAAACTATTGTCCTACAGAAAAGGAGATACCCATGGAAAATAAAATGTTTTGTTATCAATGTCAGGAAACAGCAGGATGTACCGGTTGCACCAAGGTCGGTGTCTGTGGAAAACAGCCGGATGTAGCAAATTTGCAGGATTTGCTAATCTACGTTACAAAAGGTCTGTCCTTTGTGACCACCACCCTTCGCTCAGAAGGAAAAGAAATTCCAAAGGAAATTAATCATCTAATCACTTTGAATTTATTCACCACCATTACCAACGCCAACTTTGACGGAGATGCTATTGTGGCTCGTATCCGTGAAACTTTAGAAACAAGAGATGCTCTTGTTTCGCATCTATCCTCCCCTGTTGCACTGCCCGAAGCAGCAACTTGGGAACCAAAAAACGGCAACGACAAAGAAGAGTTGTTGGAAAAGGCAACTACCGTCGGTGTTCTTTCTACCGAAAACGAAGATATTCGCAGCTTGCGGGAACTTATTGTATATGGTCTGAAAGGATTGTCTGCATACTCCAAGCATGCCAACGTATTGCTGCAGGATGACGAAGAAACCGATGCTTTCCTTCAGAAAGCTCTGTCTTTGACCATGATGGATCTGTCGGTAGAAGAACTGGTAAATCTGACTTTGGAAGTGGGCAAATATGGTGTCAACGGTATGGCTCTCTTAGATAAAGCCAACACAGAAGCTTATGGAAATCCGGAGTTGACCAAGGTAAACATCGGTGTCGGCACCAATCCGGGAATCTTGATTTCCGGCCACGACCTGCGGGATATCGAAATGCTGCTGGAACAGACTAAAGGAACCGGCGTAGATGTGTACACCCACTCTGAAATGCTGGCTGCTCACTACTATCCAAAATTGAAGAAATACGACAATTTCGTCGGCAACTACGGAAACGCTTGGTGGAAGCAAAAGGAGGAATTCGAATCCTTCCAGGGACCGATTCTTATGACTACCAACTGCATCGTACCGCCAAAAGACAGTTATAAAGACCGTCTTTGGACAACAGGTGCTGCCGCTTATCCGGGATGCAAGCATATTGCCGGTGAAATCGGCGAAGAAAAGGATTTCTCTGCTATCATTAAGCAGGCAAAATCCTGCCCGGCTCCTATCGAAATCGAGTCCGGTGAAATCGTTGGCGGCTTTGCCCACACACAGGTTCTGGCTCTTACTGACCAGGTGGTAGACGCTGTGAAATCCGGTGCCATCAAAAAATTCGTAGTAATGGCAGGCTGTGACGGTCGTGCCAAGTCCAGAAACTACTACACCGATTTTGCCAAGGCTCTGCCAAAGGATACCGTCATTCTCACTGCCGGTTGTGCAAAGTACAAATACAACAAGCTGGATCTGGGCGATATCAACGGAATTCCTCGTGTACTGGATGCCGGTCAATGTAACGACTCTTACTCTTTGGCAATTATCGCTATGAAGCTGCAGGAAGTATTTGGTCTGGACGACATCAACGATCTGCCAATCGTATATAACATTGCTTGGTACGAACAGAAAGCCGTTATCGTTCTCCTGGCTCTATTGTCCTTAGGAGTAAAAAACATTCACCTGGGACCGACTCTTCCGGCTTTCCTGTCTGAAAATGTTGCCAAGGTACTGGTTGAAAACTTCGGTATCGCCGGAATCGGTTCTGTAGAGGATGATATCGAATTGCTAATTAACGATGCACCGGCTCCGGCTATTACAAAGGATATGCTCATCGGCGATATTCTGAGAAAGTACCCGGATCTTGCTCCGGCTCTTCTGGAAGTGGGTATGCACTGCCTAGGTTGCCCATCCTCACAGATGGAAAGCTTGTCCGATGCTTGCATGGTTCACGGCAAGGATGTGGAAGAAGTCGTTGCTCAGTTAAACGACCGTATCGCTGCTCTGTAAGCCAAAATGCAGTAAAAACGATATGATTCCAGGCGAACCGAAAACCGTCTGGAATCATATCGGAATATAGAAAGAATGAAAGAAAGAGAAGTACTATAATGAGTAAGTTTTTAGGGCCGATTCATTATTGGCTATACGAAAAAATCCAGCTGCAAGAGCGCCTTATTGACCGTATCCTTACGGTCAATAAGGAACAGCACTGGCATGAGGGATTGGAAGAACTGCTGGCAGAAAGTTGTGGCATTGCAGAAAGACAACCTCTAGAGGAGATTATCGATACCGACAACATCCACGGATGGCTGCAAGAACGAATTACCATCTCCGAATCCAGACTGGCTCTGCTAACAACCACATTATTAAAGGAAGATACCGGGCGATTGCAGCCAATGACGGTTCTTGCTTTTGACCTGGGACGTGAGTTTGGCAAGGAAAAACAGCTGGCCAGTGGCAGCACGCCATCAGAAGCCTTCAAGCTTCTAACCGACAGCCTTCTTGACGGTATGCCTTGCGACCAGGTAAACCAGGTAACGGAAGAAACACCGAAAAAAATCACCTGGATACAGCGCACTTGTTTGCACCAAGCCTTTTGGGATCACGTAGATGGCGATGTTGCCAACTACTATGCTCTGCGCAACCAGCTAATTGCCGGACTTTTGGAAAACAGCGGCCTTGTCTTTGCCGAGACAGAAAAGCAGCATTTTGAAATCCGCAAAGCTGCTTAATGCAATAGATTGTCTTCGTAAGAAGCCACCATTGCAAAAGGTAGAAATAGCAACTAAACGACTAAAATAAAGAAAAGCACAAATAAAATAAGGAAGTATAAATATAGAAAGGTATATAAAAATGACAAGTATTGAAACCTTAGTAGAGGAGCATAACAACATAGCCCGCTTGCTGGGAGTCATTGACAGCGCCGGCTGCCTTATTCTTGACGGCGGCTACCCCAACACCGAAGATTTCCGTACTATGGCAATGTTTGCCCGCCATTACGCCGACCACTATCACCATGGAAAGGAAGAGGAAATTTTGTTTCGCGAAATGACTGGTCGCCTCGGTCCCGTAGCCGAAAACTTAATCCGCCATGGCATGCTGGTAGAACATGATCTAGGCAGAATGTATGTACAACAACTATTGGACGCTTGCGATGCCTATGACAAAGATCCTTGTACCGGCAATTCCTTAAAGATTTTATCTGCAGCGCTGGGATACGCCGGAACGCTGCGTCGTCACATGGACAAGGAAAACCAAGCGGTCTATACCTTCGCAGAAAACACCTTGCCGGCTGACGTGTTGGACCAAGTAACCGAGGAAGTAAAAGCCTTTGATTGCCGGCCGGAAAACGCACAGGTAAACGGCAAATACCTGGAACTGCTAGAAAAGTTGGAAGACCAATACCCACCGATACAACCGGTTTGATAAGTCCACACCCGGCAAGTTCTGTACTATCAAGTTCTATACCGAACCCCTGTACCTGCAAATCCTGTACCGAACCCCTGTATCTGCAACGTCTGGTTTGTCAACAGTCTTAGCCGGCAAAAGTTTGCAAAACCCTGCGGCGGGTACCAGTTGTCACCTCCCGTTGTCACTGGTATCCCTTGCCATTTAGAGACCCCGTTCTGTAGGCGGAGTATATAGAAAAGAAGCGTTCCCGCTAGGGGACGCTTCTTACATTTTTTTATTTTACGTTAGCATCTGTCTGTTTCCTGTGTCTTTACCATTTATTGTTGCGCCTTTCTTTTTTGCCCCTTTCTTCCACTTCTTCCGCACTTTTCGTTTAATTGCATAAAGTACGGAAATTTTCCGCACTTCCAACAAAACAGAAAAAAATGCGGAACCACATTTTATGCGTAGTGCTAGAATAAGAGTAATAAGTTACCCGATATATATTTTAATGTTACTGTTGCAGAGAAATTCTCTTAATGCAAGATAAATTTATTACAAATCTACCTTTAATAAGCTTTTTTCATCCAATAAATCGAAATCTTGTTCCGCACAATTTCTGAATATATAAAAAGTGCGGAACAAATCCGCACTAAAAGTCGTTTTGAAGAAAAGTGCGGACTTATTCCGTACTTTTCTTCGAATTCAAAAAAACACGGAATCCTTCCCCACTGTTCTTTAAATTTGAAAAGCACGGAT
Source organism: uncultured Eubacteriales bacterium (assembly GCA_963542695.1). GTDB lineage: Bacteria > Bacillota > Clostridia > Peptostreptococcales > Anaerovoracaceae > RUG100. The sequence continues at coordinate 95,767 of CAUTYX010000003.1, read as the reverse complement.
TCGTTCCGTGCCCTTCCATTTCCTAAATCTAGATCTATTTACATTTATTAACCTAATACCGTTTGTTCAGCTACTCCTGGATCTTGTTCAAACAGCTTATTCAAACAGCGGTGTAGAGAAATACCGTTCACCGGTATCCGGTAAAACGGTGAGCACTCGTTTTCCGGCGCCTAGTTCTTTTGCCATCTTCAGTGCAACGCATACGTTGGAACCACTGGAAATGCCGCAAAGAATACCTTCTTCCCGGGAAAGACGCCGGGTGATTTCCATGGCTTCTCTATCGCTAACCAGACAAGTCTTTGAAAAAATTTGTTGATCCAAAGTTGCAGGAATCAAGCCGTCACCTATTCCCATTTGCAGATGCGTTCCAACGTTTCCACCGGAGAGAATGGCCGCGTTTTCCGGTTCTACTGCATAAATTTTCATATCCGGATTGGCGTCCTTTAAAACGTGCCCAATACCGCTAATGGTACCGCCGGTGCCGACACCGGAACAAAACCCGTCGATGGGTCCGTCCACCTGCTCCAGGATTTCTCTGGCGGTGCTGCTCTCGTGGGTCAGTGGGTTGTTCATGTTGTTAAATTGATCCGGAACAAAAACGTTCGGGTTTTCTTCTGCCATCTGCTTCGATAATTTGATGCAGTTGTCGATGCATTCGCCAATGTCATCATCATCGTGAATCAGCTTTAGCTCTGCTCCATAGGCTTCCACCAAAAGCCGCCGTTCCCGACTTACCGAGTGCGGCATTATAATGGTGGTTTTATATCCCTTTACAGCACCCACCAATGCCAGACCAATGCCCTGATTGCCACTGGTCGGCTCTACAATGATGGAGTCCGGAGTCAAAAGCCCCTCTTCTTCCGCCTTGCGAATCATGTTCAAAGCCGTCCTGGTTTTAATAGAACCACCTACGTTAAGACCCTCATATTTTACCAAAATCTCCGCATCGCCGGGTTCTGTCAAGTGGTTTAACCGGATAATAGGGGTATGGCCTACGGCTTCCAGTATATTATTGAATATCATATCCTCATCTCCTGAAATTGCTTGTCTATTTATACAGTGATTTTATACAATGATTTTCTACACTAATTAAATTATTATATCATTCTTAGGCTTTGAATAAAAGTATACAAAAAGAATTGCATAAAAATACATCTTGTTGTTGCAAAGATATACATTTTGGCGTATTATTATCAAACAAGCTACGTTTAATAACATATTATTATATTTACAGAGAGGACATACTCATGAAAAAAATTCTGAAAGGCGCCCTTGTTCTGACAATGGCACTGGTTTTTACATTGGCTTTCACCGCATGTGGGGATTCGGGAAGCAACTCCGGCAGCAAAGACAAACCGTTGACCGCCGCCATGGAACCCACCTTCCCTCCCTTTGATACCACCGATGATGATGGTAATTTGACAGGCTTTGACGTTGATCTAATCAATGCCATTGCAAAAGACCAAAATATCCAGGTAGAATGGAAAAACATGGAGTTCGACGGATTGATTCCGGCACTGGATTCCGGCAACGTGGACATTGTTGCCAGTGGTGTTACCATTACAAAAGCAAGAAAAGAAAAGGTAGACTTCTCTGACGAATACTACAAATCCGGTCTGGCACTGGCTGTTGCAAAAGACAATACAACAGTAAAAAAGCTGGATGACTTGACTAAAGACATGATTGTAGGCGCACAAATCGGAACTTCCGGTGCAAAGAAGGCCGAAGAGCTGAAAAAAGAAGGCAAGATTAAAGATGTAAAGACCTACAACGGTCTGGATGTAACTTTTAACGATCTGGCCAACGGAACCATCAACGCCGTTATCAACGACCTGCCTGTAACTCAGAGTTATATGGAAAAACAGCCGGACAAAATCAAAATCGTTGGAGAGACTATTAACGCTGAATCCTATGGAATCGCTGTTAAAAAAGGAAACTCCGAACTACTGGAAAAGATTAACACCGGTTTGAAAAACATCAAGGATAACGGCACTTATGACAAACTGTACAAACAGTGGAAACTGGGTTCCGGCAAGTAAGCTACCACAGCAGTAAAATATCATCTGCGAAAAGGTTTGTGACACTACAAACCTTTTCCTATTTGTAAGGAGGAAACTGGTAATGGAATACCTTACCGGAATACAAAAAGCCTTTGCGGGCATTGGAACGACCTTGGAAATCACGGTGTTTGCCGTTATCTTAGGTGTATTGCTGGGCTTGCTTATTGCATTGATGAAGCTTTCCAAACTGAAAGTTTTGCGTATCATCGGCTCTGTGTATGTAGAAATCCTGCGGGGAACACCTCTCTTGGTGCAGGCTCTCATTTGGTACGCCGGTCTGCCGCAATTGGTTGGATCATTAGGCGGATCCTTTACCTGGCGAGGCATCGAAGTCGGTTGTGGTATTTTGGCTTGCGGGATCAACAGTTCTGCCTACGTTGCCGAAATTATCCGTGCCGGTTTACAGGCTATTGATACCGGACAAATCGAAGCCGCCCGTTCCCTTGGTCTGACACACGGAAAAACAATGCGCTTCATCGTCATTCCCCAGGCCATCCGGATTATTATGCCGGCACTGGGCAACGAATTTATCACCTTGATTAAGGAAACAGCCGTATTGTCTATTGTTGCCATTGAAGAAATTACGAGAAAAGGAATTTTGTGGGCCAGTCAGTCTTACACTTTCTGGTATGCGTACATCGGCGTTGCCGTTGTGTACCTGTGCTTGACCATTCCACTTTCCCGCATCGTTGCTTATGCAGAAAGGAGGATGGCAGTCAGTGATAGAAGTTAAAGACTTACATAAATATTTCGGAGAATTGGAAGTTCTAAAAGGAATTTCCGAAACCATTAAAGACGGAGAAGTCGTCTGCGTCATCGGACCTTCCGGTTCCGGAAAAAGCACCTTCCTGCGATGCCTAAACCTACTGGAAGAACCTACCAAAGGCGAAGTTCTGGTTGACGGCCAGCAAATCAATGCCAAGGGCGTTGATCTAAACAAAGTTCGTGAGAAGCTGGGAATGGTATTCCAGAACTTTAATTTATTCCCTCACATGACCACTTTGGAGAATATTACTTTAGCTCCCATTCAAACCGGTCGCATGACCAAAGAAGAAGCGGAGAAGAAGGCAAAGGAACTGTTGCAGCGTGTAGGGTTGTCTGACAAGGTAAACGTGTACCCGGCCTCTCTCTCCGGCGGGCAAAAGCAGCGAGCTGCCATTGCCAGAGCTTTGGCTATAAATCCGGAAGTTATGCTCTTTGACGAGCCTACTTCGGCTCTTGATCCGGAAATGGTCGGCGAAGTTCTGGATGTTATGAAAAGCTTGGCCGAAGGGGGCATGACTATGGTCATCGTGACCCACGAAATGAGATTCGCCCGGGAAGTTGCCGATCGCATTTTCTTTATTGACGAAGGTGTTATTATGGAGCAAGGAACCCCGGAAGAGCTCTTTGATCACACCAAGAGCCAGCGAGCCAAAAGCTTTTTCAGTAAAGTCCTGTAGCCGGTCGCTGCGTCCATCTGCTATGTAGAGGATGACAAAAGAAATAACAATCATACAAGAGTAGAAATGTGCCGACCTCCAAAAACAATTGGAGGTCGACATTTTGATGGTTAAACACAACTTTTAAATTCAATGGCACTTTGATCCAATGATTTAATTTAGCCAGATAAATGTATCCTATATTGTGGTATTGACTATTTTATGTTCTTGCCATCGGAGAATGCTTTTCCAACGATTTCTCCCAGTACGTTGTAATTGTGATTTAGTCCATCATATGCAATAGGACGCACCTTTGCCAAATCAATGTTGCCCTCTTCATCCAGTACCGATTCATCGGCTGCCACATTAACAATTTCTGCCCGCATGTAGTGGGTAGCTTCGTCGTAGCTTTTTAGCTTGCAATCAAGATATACCGGCAACTCTTCCAAAATCGGCGCATTAACATGCTTGGATTGTCCTACGGTCAATCCCGTTCTTGCGACTTTGTCAGGAACATCTTTAGCCGAAACCAGCCCCAAATAGTCGCATTCTTCCACGTGATCGGCATCTCCGAATGCAACGGTGAACTCTTTAATTTTCACAATATTTTCTACGGATTTATGTGTCGGAGAAAGGCACATGGTAATCTCGTTGGAGCCGCTGACACCACCCCAAGCGGCATTCATTACATCTACATTCCCCTCTTCGTCATACGATGCAATCATCAATACCGGTTCCGGATAAATCAATGACTGTGGTCCAAAATCTTTTCTCATAACGTCTCCTTACTATAAACCTTTACAAACAAATACTATGGTTTCATTATACCCATATCAGACGAGTTTCTATACGGTTTCTACCATTTTTTCTTGGCAAATTTTATTGCTCCAACTGCATTTTGCCACCGGTTACCGAGTCTCGCTCCACTGACCGGCTCTTGATATGGCAAAATCGGCAAATTTTCTGGCTGCCGGTGAGATAACCGATTCCGCCGGAATAGCCATGCCGATATCCACCGACTGTAATGGCTCAATCGGCAGCGCAACTACATCCCCTGCAAAGGATTCTGCAATGAGACTATTGGCGCTGGATATACCAAGACCGGCCTCCACCATGGCATATACGGCAAAATTGTCAGTGGTTGTATAAACCGTTTGCGGCTGTATGGAATTGCGATGAAACATTCTGGAGTTGTCAGTCTCCAGTCCCGGGTACAGTTCAATAAATGGCTCTTTACGAAATTGGCTGATGGGGAAGCCGGCACCTCCGGCCATTGGATGGTCCTTCGGAACCCACGCTACCATAAAATCTTTTTTCAGCAAAATCCACTGATGGTTACCGGCTCGCTGACTAATAAGGCAAAGATCCGCTCTATTCTCCTCAATGGCGGTTGCCAGTTGGCTGCTGGTTCCCTCTATTAGCTTTACCGCAATCCCCGGGTACTGCTTTTGAAAAGCAGCAATTACCTGCGCCAACCACGGGTATCCGGCATAATACGATGTTCCTATGTGTAGTGTTCCGGTGCTGAGCCCCAATAATTGATCTGCAGATTGACGCACTCGTTCCCATGCGGCGAGAGCATTCTTTATCTGGGGCAAAATTTCCAGGCAATCCGCTGTAGGTGTCACCCCTTTTTTACTGCGAATTAAAAGAGGGAACCCAAGTTCCGCCTCCATGGACGCCATCATACGGCTAATACCGGAGGGAGTGTAGCCCTGTTTTTCTGCCAAGGCCGAAAAGCTCCCCTCCTCTATTACTGAAACCAACGTTCGATATTTTTCCATATCCATGTTTCTTTTCTCTTTCTTTTTAAGTAGTCTTTCTTATTTCCCTCTTCATTACTTGCTTCTTATTACTTTTATTTTTTCTTTGCATTTTAGTCAAAGATATAATGATTAATTCTCGTTTTACTCAAAGATATAAAAATCGTATACTTTTGTCAAGGAAAAGGAGATTGCCATGACAAAAGAAGCTAAACAACTAACCGTCACCACAGGAACGATTCTGTTTATCATCATCACTTTGGCTCGCAGTACATCGTTTCTAATGTCCAAACAAATGCTGGTTACCATGGAACCGCTGAATTTGCTGGGGATACGCTTTCTTATGGCCTTCCTTATTTTATTTGTTGCTTTTTTGCCGCGGGTACTACGCAGCATCAAGGACAATCCTCAAATACTCAAAGCAGCCCTTGTTTTAGGTGCCATAAATTTCTTTACCATGACTGCCGAGTTACTGGGACTACGGCAAACCTCTTCCTCCGCCTGTGCGTTTTTAGAAAATACTGCCATTGTAATGGTTCCCATTGCCGAAGCTATCTTGCTTCGCAAAAAGCCGACACCTATTATTATCGTCAGTGCCTTAATTACCATGACGGGAATCGGCTTCCTTGCTCTTCCCGGCGGAACAGGCCTTTCTCTGGGCGCAGGGGAGACTCTGTGCATTATAGCTGCTGTTTTGTACACCGGTGCCATTATTGCCACTGATCGACTCTCTAAACGTTACGACCCATTGAGCTTGGGGATTATCTACGTTGGTATTACCGGCGTCATGGCTATGATTACGTCCTTTGTTACAGAAACCCCTACATTGCCGACTAACGAGATCCAATGGGGATTATTGCTGGGTCTTGCGCTTTTATGTACCTGCGTTGGCTTTTCACTGCAAACCGTTGCTCAAGACCCCTTTCCGCTGAACGAGTAAGCCAACTGTGTGCACTAAACCCACTGTGTGCCGCTTTTTTCGGTTGGATAATATTAGGCGAAAAACTAGAGCTCCTAGGGATTATCGGTGCAGCACTTATTCTAGCCGGCATCCTTTGTAGCAGCAAGTCTATGCTCACTACCGAAACCGATACGGATGCCCCAGATACAGCCCTTGATTCCACCAAAAGACGGCAGTCATCTACCGATTCCTGCCGCCCTGCTTCCTAATAAATGAAAAGCTTTTTTTGTTTCATTGCCGGCACTATGTTTTAGCCGGCTTCTGTTGCCTTAGCTATTTTGCACCATCTTTACCATCGTCTTTTGGTTCTTCTTTCCGAATGGTCTTAGTGCGAATTTCTTCACAAATATCTGCGATAAAATCAGCCAATGGACGGCTGCCTTCATCCCCTGCAAATCGGCTGCGAACAGAAACGGTATTTTCCTCCTGTTCCTTATTTCCGACAACCAACATGTACGGTAGACGATCCAGCTGAGCCTGACGCAATTTGTAGCCCAGTCTTTCAGAACGACTGTCAACGGTTGCATCAATTCCGTTTTTACGCAATTCTTTGTACACAGCATCGGCACAGTCCTGGAATTTTTCAGAAACCGGCAATACACGAACCTGTTCCGAACAAAGCCATGTGGGGAACTTGCCTTCGTGCTTTTCAATAAGCCAAGCCAAAGTACGCTCATAGCAACCAAGGGATGTTCTATGAATAATATAGGGTCGTTTCTTTTCGCCATCTTTGTCAATGTAGTACATGTCGTACCGTTGTGCAAGGAACATATCCAGCTGAATGGTAATCATGGTATCTTCCTTTCCATACACATTCTTTGCCTGGATGTCCAGTTTCGGTCCGTAGAAGGCGGCCTCGCCTGCTTCTTCGGTATATTCCAAACCGATTTCATCCAGAATCTGGCGCATAGCAGACTCTACCTTATCCCATTCTTCGGCGCTTCCCAAATATTTTCCCGGGTTTTCCGGATCCCATTTGGAAAAACGATACGTTACATCATCTTCCAGTCCAAGGGTTGTCAAACAGTATTTTGCCAATTCAACACAGCCCTTGAACTCTTCGTCAACCTGTTCCGGTGTACAAACCAAATGCCCTTCGGAGATGGTAAACTGACGAACTCTCGTTAGTCCATGCATTTCTCCGGAGTCTTCGTTACGGAATAAGGTGGACGTTTCCCCCATTCTGTAGGGAAGATCACGGTAGCTTTTCTGATTGGCTTTATATACATAGTACTGGAAAGGACATGTCATAGGACGCAGTGCATATACGTTGGCATCGGCATCATGCTCGATAATGGACAAATCCTCTACGCCATGAATATCTCGACCGGCATCGGCAGCTGTATCCTCATCGGGATTTTCATATCCGAAGGTAAACATGCCGTCTTTGTAGTGGTACCAGTGGTCGGAAATCTTATACAAAGTAGATTTCGCCATCAACGGTGTTCTGGTACGGACATATCCCCACTCATAATCTTCCAGGTCCTCTATCCATCTCTGGAGTTTCTGGATAATCTTGGTGCCCTTTGGCATAAATAGCGGCAAACCTTGGCCAATAACATCAACGGTTGTAAACAAGTCCATTTCCCTACCCAGTTTATTGTGGTCTCTGTTTTTAATATCCGCCAAGTATTCCAGGTATTCTTCCAAATCGGTTTTCTTGGTATAGGCTGTACCATAAATTCTGGTAAGCATCTTGTTGTTTTCATCGCCTTTCCAGTAGGCTCCCGAAGAAGATGTCAAGGCAAAGGCTTTAATCTGCTTTGTCTTCATCAAGTGTGGTCCGGCACATAGTTCCACAAAGTCACCCTGCCGATAAAAGGAGATAGTGGCATCTTCAGGTAATTCTTCGATCAACTCCACTTTGTATGGTTCCCGGCGCTCTGTCATCAAGGCAATGGCTTCCTTGCGAGGCAAGGTAAACATTTCCAGGGAGTCCCCTTTCTTGATAATCTTCTTCATTTCTTTTTCGATTTTGTCAAGATCCTCTCGGGAAAGAGGTGGCAAATCAAAGTCATAGTAAAATCCGTTGTCAATGGTAGGACCAATGGCCAGTTTGGCTTCCGGATACAGGTTTTTCACAGCTTCGGCCAACACATGAGAACATGTGTGACGGTAGGCCTTCCTACCCTCTTCTGTATCAAAGGTTAAAATGTTTACGGTAGCATCTGTATCTACTACAGTTCGCAAGTCTACCACTTCATCGTTTACTTCCCCCACGCAAGCCACTCTTGCCAGGCCATCGCTAATATCTCTTGCAATGTCGTAAACAGACATTGGCTGCCCATATTCTTTTTGGCTGCCGTCTTTCAGTGTAATAATCATAACTTTCCTCCATTTTTTCCGAAGCACCAAAGGGAAAATACAAAAAACCCTTCGGCAGCTATACTGTCAGAAGGGACGCATACAGTTCGTATTCGTGGTTCCACCCATCTTCCGGAATATATATTCCGGCACTCTTTGTCGGCTTTTGACGCGGCCAGGCGGGCAGGATTGGTGCCGCTCCGAGGTGGTCTTCAGAAAGCCATTGCCTAAGATCTTTCCAGCTACCCATCTCTCTCTTGCAAGCCTTGGCAAACTTACTCTTCTCATCATCGCTTTAGAAAGATATTTTATCACCCCGGGACTCGGATTGCAAGAGCCGGTTTTACGCTAAAAAGATTGTTATCCTGGCAGTCAAGGCCATCTGATCACTTTTTCTTTCTAATGTCGTCTGATAAGGATTTTCCGGCATTTTTTGCATCTGCCGGAGCCAGAATCATGCCGATAACACCACAGAAAATAATCGCTCCGCAAACGTAGTGGTACCAATAGAGAGGTTCCCCTAAAATCAAGATGCCGGCAATAATGGAAACCAATGTAGAAGCACTGTTGAAAATGGAGGATTGGATGATTTCCATGTGGGCCAACATATACGCCATAAATTGTGCCGAAAGCAAGATACAAAAAACGCCTAGAAAGCCGGCCCAAAACACAAAATCCAGATGGTAAAGCGGTTCCAGCAGCCAACCTATGCTGCCACGGTACGCCGCCCGCACCAACGAAACACCAATGAATACGATGGCACCCAGTACGGCAATGGTTTTGGTAATTTCAACGGGTGCAAAGACGCCCCGGATATAGCGAGCCGAAACATTTTGACAGGCCATGAAAAAGCAACTGAAAATCATTATGATTAAACCGGTAGCGTTTAAATCAAGGGATGCAGCATTTAATATAATCAACAGCACCAGCGCCGATACGGTCATCACCATAAAAAACATTTGCAGCCGGGTGGATCGTTCCCCCAGAACAATTCGTCCGATAACTTTGGCGAAAATAGGTACCATGGCATAGACAATGGCACCTTCCACCGATGTGGCAAAGTACATGGCAAAAATCTGTAAAATCATAAAAAGAATGTAAAAAATCGCTGTTTGATACAGCTTTCCCTTAGGACGCCCCGGTGGCGTTTCCGGGTATATTTTCATAGCTTTGCAAATCCCAATCCAGACGATAACCCCTAGTAGGGCAGCTACGTATCGGTAGGACAAAATCGTCAAGGTGTCTCCATAGGGAATACATTTTTTAATACCAAAAAAGGAAAACCCAATAGAAAAGGTAAAGGCAAAAGCAACGATATAGAGTTTTAATTTGGATACATTGCTGTTCATAGTTTTATGATACCACAAAAACCCGCAAAAGGAGTCGAGAGATAACACTTCCCCGGCTCCTTCATCATCTTGTTTTTAGCATCAATACTCGTTAATACCAATCATACCCGTAAGGATAGGTATTAGTATGATCATCGGTGATGCGCTTGATGGAAACAATGCTGCCATCAAAGCCTTCAATTTCAGATACATCCCCGCCGGACAATGCCAGCTTGTCTACGATAAACTCCACAACATCGTGATTTTTCACCGCGTACTGGTGAGTATCGTTGGTATGGCGATCCGACTTTTGGTCTCCTAAAATACAGCGAAGCGTATTTCCGTTGGATAAGGTAATGTAGTACTTGGTTCCAATTTGATTTCCGTAGTAACTACCTAGAGCAATACAGTAATATCCGTCATACATGCGGAAACCGTCTTTTGAATAGGCTTTTTCACTATTTAACAGATGGTACTGATTGCTGCCTTGACTGGTTACCGTGGTGTAATCCATGTAGGTCTTGGTGGAGCCATCGGTCCCTTCCGGTAGTTGCATGGTTTCGCTGGGAAGTTCCCACACATTATTATATTTCGCTTCGGCCTTGGCATCAGCTTTTTCCTGCGCCTCCTGCAAATGCTGTTTGTCCAGCTGCTTTGCCTTGTACTCTTTGATTTTCTTTTCGTTTTTCAGTTTGGCCTCGGCGGTCTGGGTCTTTTCTACCTGCAAGTAATCCTTCTTGCTTTCCACTAACAAGGATAAACCATTTCCTAAATCTGCTTCTCCCAGAATGTTAATATAATCTTCCGGTTCCACGATAACGCTCTCCGGATCCGTCAATGGAACCGAAATGGTATAGGTAGCCTCTTCATAGGTTCCTGTAACGGTTTTCGTTGCTGCCTGTGCAGAAGCCGTTCCCAGGAGCCCTACAAAAAAGGTTAGAGCCATAATGATTAGGAATCGTCCTCGCTTTCGTATCTCGCTCATTTTTATACTTTCCTCTTCTTCTATCTATCAACAGGTTTTCTATCTCTTATCTTTAAAATTGATTTTAAGAACAGAAAATCATCCTCTTTCACCCAATTATAGTTATACTACCACAGTGTTTCTTTTATTAACAAGGTGATTGTGTGAATTCCGTGTGTAGTTGCACCAAAGGTCTTATACTCATCTTTGTATTGCAAGATTTCCTGCCTATGCCTATAATAAATTTTATGAGTAGTAACACAAAAGGAAATTTAATTCTGCTGATAACAGCATTTATATGGGGGGCCGCCTTTGTGGCGCAAAGTGCCGGCATGGATTACGTAGAGCCCTTTACCTTTATGGCAGCTCGTAATGTCTTTGGGGTGATAACCCTATTGCCGGTTATTTGGGTTTTGCATCACCGACCGATTGCATTAAAAAAACCGAAGAACACTTTCATGCCGGATAAAATCACCCTTATAGGAGGAATCTGGTGCGGCATTGTATTAGTGGTGGCCGATGGATTCCAACAAGTCGGCATCGTCTATACTACTGCCGGAAAAGCCGGTTTTATTACAACCTTATATATTATCATTGTACCCTTTATGGGGGTCGTCATTGGAAAACGCATTCGAAAAATCATCTGGCTATGCGTCGTCCTTTCCATTGTGGGATTTTATTTACTTTGCATCAATGAAAAGCTATCCATCTCCAAAGGGGATTTGCTGGAACTGTTTTGTGCCGTATTCTTTGCATTGCACATTATGGTTATTGATTATTTTCTGGAAAAAGGCGCCGATAGTGTCAAGATGTCCTGTCTGCAATTTTGTGTTGCCGGCATCCTTGCCTTTGTCGTAACCATGACTTTGGAAACGCCCACCCTTTCCGGACTCTGGGCAGCCAAATGGCCCATTCTATATGCCGGTGTTCTCTCCAGCGGTGTCGCCTATACGTTGCAGATTGTCGGTCAAAAATATACCGAACCTACCATTGCTACATTGATTATGAGCCTGGAGGCAGTCTTTGCTGCCGTAACCGGCTGGCTTTTGCTGCAAGAAGCCATGACAGCCAAGGAGTTATTTGGCTGCGCTCTTGTCTTTACCGGCGTCATTTTGGCTCAAATTCCCTTGCCAACGAATCGGCTTTCCGCCCATGACCACAAAAAAGAATGCCCTAAAGAATAGCGCAAAGGATACCTCAAAGAATACTCCCTTAAAAAATTTTATTCTATAGGTGTATACCGACATCCGTCCAGTCGCACGTCAAACTTGCATACACCATTGTACTCACAATAGGTACAGGCGGTGATACTCTTGGTTTTACGCGGTTCGACAGCAATGGAACCCTCTCGCAATTCCCGGCAAAGATCGGCAATGCGATCTTCTACATTTTCCAATAATGTATCCATCTCTTTTTGACTAAGAAGCTTGTTAGCGGATTTCTTCAACTCTCCACTTTTATTGCGAGAAATTGGCAGCACCGCAGAAGCATCTTCAAATTCTTTATCCATATCGGCAATGGCATCTTCTTGCTGCAAGGTAAATCCATCCATCCGAAAGCTCCTGGCAAGGATACTCTCAACGTCCTCTTTAATTGTATTGTAGGATAAGCCGTCGGCAGAAATCATATCCCGACGAACCGGAAAATAGTAGGCACCTACCGGCTTTCTTTTATGTCCTTCGCAGGCTGCATCTAAATACAGGAACAGCTGCAGCTTCCACCCACCGGTTGCTTCCTTTGGATTGTAACTGTCTTTGCCTGATTTGTAATCAATGACTTTGACACGATTTTCCTGCAAATAGTCTACCCGGTCAATAGTCCCTTCAATATAGACGGTTCCTTGGGGGGTATCCACCGTAATAGGAGGAATTGCCTTACCCCTGCCGAAGGAAATTTCCTGTTTCATATCTTCAATTTGCCCGTGGCGAACATGCAAAATCATATTCCAGCATATTTCTTTGCAGTTTTCTTTTAGCTGCCGACCACGAAAAGCGTCACGCTGTGAATAAGAAAAAACACCTTCCTGATATCCTTGTAATTCTTTATTCAAAATTCCCTCTACTGCCGCATCACATTTTTGTCTTGTGATAGTCTGCCACAAAGAATCGGGATCGGAAATAGGAATGTTTTCTTGACTCAAAAGGGATGCCAGCTGCTGGAGACAACGGTGATACAAATCGCCTTGCTCCAAGGCTCCCGTCTCATAGCTGCGAAAGGTTTTGGGGCGAATTCCATACCGCACAAAATGTGCAAACGGGCATCTTCCAAAGAGCTCCAACCGGGAAGGACTAAGTGAAAAATCTTTTTCCTCTGCATAGAGTTTGCCGGCAAGTTGTGGCGAGATAGGGTCTTCTCTAACTGTATACTCCATGCCTTCCTTTAATTTCTCCAGTCGTTGCGGCTGATTTTTCTGAAACCACTTGGCAACTAACTGCCAACGAGGATCGATTTCCGCCGTTTCATTATTTTCTCTGATATGACCGCCCTCTTTGGCCTGCTGTATGGCAACAGACAATCCAACTGCAGCCGCTTCTTTTGAGGAAATCTGCGACAGCCACCGATGATCTATGGACAAATCCCCCTCTACAGGAATTTCCGGGCAAATTTCTTTCAGCACATCAAAAATAGTCGACGGACGTATGGCTTTTCCTTCTCCATCTGTTTGTGAACAGCTGACCCACAGTTCCTTGGTAGGCTTGCAGAAATTTCTATAAATGGCCAGATTTTCTTCGTTTATTTTATAGGCCTCTTCCTTACAGATCACCCGTTCTTCCCGGTCTCCGGCAATTTGCAAAAGCTCCGTTCGTTCTTCTTCGCTAAAAATGCTGGTCCCCTGAGAACCCGATGGCAAAACGCCTTCGTTGACACCTAGCACCAACAAAGCTTTGATCCGTCCCAACCTGGTTCGTTCCATAGACCCCATTAACAGTCCGTCTGCCACCGGAGGAATTAAGCCGATCTCCACCGCCTCACACCCGGAACGAAATACCTGGGCAAAATCCTTTTGAGAAATCGTCTCATCGCCGAAAACATCTACCATTTGCTCCAGCAATTTGACAATAACATTGTACACCTGGGCACTTTCACCGGCGGCTTCCACGAATCCGTTTTGGGCGTCCTCTCCCATTTGCAGGTCAATCTTTTCCGGCAGCCTACATTCTTCCTGCAAAAATCCATAGAGAGCCTTAACACGACTGCTTACGGTTTTTTCTTTTTTATATTCCTGTCCAAAGGCTTGCATTCTCCCAATAATCCTTTGCCGAACATCTTCTATTTTTTCCAGATTATCCTTACCGTAGTACGCCTCTCCCTTTGTAAAAGACTGTCTAAATCTGGGTCCACTAATACGATACCGCACCACGTAGTCTTCAAAGAGTTCTGCTTCTTCTCTGAGAATGTCCGCAAACCCGGTTTTAATATAGGCAATCACATCCTGGGGACGATAAGCCCCGGCAATACTATTCAGCAAAGCTAACACAAATGTCACTGCCGGGTGCGCCGTAATTTTCCTCTTTTCATCCAAAATCAGCTCCATGTCGTAGCGGGCAAAGATTCTTTTAGATATTTTTCCTAATTTCCCGGTATCGTTGCAAATAAGGGCAATATCCCTATATCGCATCCCTTCCTCTTCTACCAACCGACGAACTTCGGCTGCCGCTGCTTCGGCTTCTTTATATAAACCGGAAGCGCGAACCAGTTTCAAATTTTCGCTGTTACCACAGGATGTGATGGGCAATCGAAATAGATTTTTTTCAATGGCCGCCATAGTAGGTGCCATTTCCTTTTGGTATATTACATCAATAGCCTCAACAGATGTTGCAATATTTCTTTTTTCGCAGTGACTCACTAAATCTCCAATAGCTCTTTCTGTCACATGGAATAATTCTTCATCACCGCTGCCGATATCATATGTCATCACCACATGAACCGCCGGTGCCAGCTGAGCCAGTCTGCAGAGAATTTCTCGACTCCGTGGAGCAAAATAGTCAAAGCCGTAAATCCAAAATTCATTGCCGGTAATCACCGGGGCTTTTTCCATCCGCTCCATCATAAAGTTAATACGGTCTTCTGTATCTAAATATTTCCCTTCTATCTCCTGTTGGTACTCTTCAAAGAGCAAGCTCATATCTTGCAATTTTCCATATAAATAGCGCTCTTTCGGCACTTTTTGAGCCAACCGGCGCAGGTCTTGACTGTTACGACCAAACTGTTTTGTTTCTGCAATAAAATCATTGGCCAACTCAATAAAGGCAGAGTTGGTTACATAATTTTTGTACACCGTCAACTGCTCTTTCATCTTTCCCATGATTCTGGTCAGCAACATATGACGCCCTTGCCGATCAATCATCGGGATTCTATCGCCTCCGGCTTGCTGGAACACTCGGTCTATGAGTCTGGAAAAACTAAGCACTTCCAAGTCCATTAAAGCCTTTTTTTTGGTATAAAAAAAGGCATCCCCCTCAGCCTGAACCGTATATTGATCCGGAACCAGCACAATGGCATTGCCTTTTATGGTTTCAAAAACGAATTTTTCCTTGTTGTAGTTTTCACGGCTGGTGTGAATATAGAGCATTGCCGTCGTCCTTTCAGATAAACTCCTTGAAAACCTGCTCCACTGTCGTTACCGGCTTCATGCGGTAAGCTCGGCTGCCACAGAAGAACAAACCTCTTTCTTTATCACCTGCAAGGGCACGCAATAGCGCCTTTCGCTCTTCCTTAGCAGAAATCTCTCTCTCCGGATCTTCCTTCAGCTTTTTTACGTAGGGATTATTGATGACGCGACAAGGCATCCCTTGCGGATTTCTAATAATTGTAACATCATTTTCATCCAGGTTCAAATACGCTTCTTTGAACCCCGGCGAGGCATCGCACTCTTTCGTAGGGATAAAACCTGTTCCGATTTGGATTCCATCGGCTCCGTAGGCATACGATCTGACGGCATCTTTTCGGCTGACGATTCCCCCTGCCACAATCATAGGAAGTTCTTTGATTTCCTCACGAATTTCAAGGAGGTTTTTATAAAAATCATCACGTACCGATTCCAATTGGCTCTCTTTATATCCTAAATAGCCTCCTGCCTGAGAACTTTCAAAGATAAAGGCAGCAGGCCGACAATTGTGCTTTTTCTTCCAACTGCGCGTAATGAGACCGGCTGCTCTTGCAGAGGAAACAATGGGAATCAAAGCTATATCTGATCCTTGGCAAAGAGCCGGCAGGCTCATAGGCAATCCACCGCCGGAAACGATCACCTGTGCACCGGATGCAATAGCCGTCTTTACCATTTCTCCGTAATAGGGTCTGGATGCCGTTACGTTGACTCCCACCAGACCTTTTCCTTTTGAACCGGCCGTGGTTTCGGCAATGTGTAGGGCTTTTTTGATTTCTCGCTGCAGGACTCTGCGGTTGGCACCCAGCGGGTCAATGGAAAAATCCGCTTCTGAAAATCCCGGTTCCACACCCGATACCAATCCCAGTCCGCCTTGGGCAGCCACGGCGCCTGCCAGGCCCCCTAGGGAGACACCTATGCCCATACCTCCTTGTACCAGTGGCACAGGCAAGGTGAGGTTTCCGAGTTTTATCGGTGATAGGGAATAGTCTTTTCGATCTCGTAGAGGACGGTACTGACTCATGGCTACGAACTGCGAAATGTTCACCATGCCGTCAATGAACATATCCACTTCTTCTGCGTCCATATCTTCCACTGCCTGCCGCACCATGCGCCGCCGCAGCTGGTTATGTTCTTCCACTGCACGACGTCCTTTGTCTGTCAGTTTTATCTTCACCACACGCCGGTCTTGGGGTATACGAAACCGTTCCACATAGTCTTTCCCCACCAGCTTGTTGACGGCTGCTGTCAGTGTTCCCATGCTGACATTTAAGGATTGTACCACTTGACTCATGCTTTTGGCAGAGTCAAGGCCGATGGCTTCCAAAGTGCGAATTTCGGCAACGGAAAGATCCCGGGCAGACAATGTTTTGACTGCCCGGTCTTCCATTTTCATGGCCATATTGACCATATCCGCAAAAATATCGCTTACTTTGTCGATTCTATCCATGGCATCCCTTGGTTATCCTATTGCAAACAAAATCTCGCACTTGCAGGCTACCTTGCCGTCAACGTAGGCGGTACAAATTCCGGTACCTGCCTGGCGTCGCATTCTATCCAGTTCCACTACTAGTTTCAATGTGTCTCCCGGTTTTACTTTTTGACGAAATTTGGCATTTTTAATGCCGCCGAAATACGCTGTTTTGCCACGGTATTCCTCCATGGAAAGAACGGCTACCGCCCCAGCCTGAGCCAAGGTCTCTACAATGAGAACCCCCGGCATAACAGGCTCTTTTGGGAAATGTCCTTTGAAGTAGTATTCTTCCGGAGAAACATGTTTAATTGCCGTGATACTCTTTCCCACTACCATTTCCTCTACTTCATCGATAAGAAGAAATGGATCTCTATGGGGAATAATCTCCATAATTTGTTCTTTATTCATTAGCATATTGCTGCACTCCTATTGCCGGCGTTTGCCGGCATCTCAGAAACTTTTCCCTATTTTTCAAATTTCTTTAGTACCAAGCTGCCATTGTGACCGCCAAATCCCAGGTTGTTGGACATACTATATGTCAACTCTGCATTGCGGCCTTGGTTAGGCACATAGTCTAAATCCAGTTCCGGATCGGGAACCTGCAAGTTAATTGTCGGTGGAATGAAACTGTCTCTCATAGCCTGCAAACAGAAGATTCCCTCAATGGCACCGGCCGCTCCTAGCAAATGGCCGATATTTCCCTTGGTAGAACTGATTGGAGTGGTCATGTTTTCACCAAAGACCGTCTTCATAGACCGTGTTTCATACAAATCATTAAGAGGTGTTCCTGTTCCATGGGCGTTGATATAGTCAATGGAATCCGGTGTGATTGCAGCCTCTTCCAGTGCCAGTTTCATAGCGCCGGCTGCGCCGGAACCATCCGGTGCCGGTGATGTAATATGATATGCGTCACAAGTGCTGCCATAGCCCACCACTTCGCTGAGAATCTCAGCGCCTCTTGCCTCGGCGTGTTCCAGGCTTTCCATGACAAAATACGCAGCCCCTTCGCCCATAACAAATCCATCTCTTTCCTTATCAAAAGGTGTAGAGCATCTATCTTTATCAGTTCGAGTGGTAGTGGCTGTCATGTTTTCAAATCCGGAAAAACAAATAGGTGCAAAGGCTGCTTCGGCTCCGCCGGCAAGCATAACATCAGAGTAGCCATGTTTTACGTTTCTGAAAGCTTCTCCAATGGCATGGGTTCCCGAAGCACAGGCCGTAACAATGCCAAGGCAACTTCCTTTTGCCTGAAATTCAATGGCCAAATTGCCTGCCACCAGGTTAATGATACTCATAGGAATCATCAAGGCGGATACGGAACGAACCTTATCACGAAGGGCGGCCTTTGTAATTTGCTGCTCCAATGTTTCAATACCGCCAATGCCGCTGGCTGCCATAATGCCGAAACGTTCCGGTTCTACGTTTTCTCCACTGACGATACCGGCCTGCTGCAAAGCTTCTCCGGCTGCAACAATGGAAAACTGAGAAGTTTTATCCAGTCGCTTTGCGGCTCTTTTATCAGGGAAAACAAAGTCTTTTACTTCGCCTCCCATAATGCATTTGTGACCGCCTAAGGCTTCTGTATCAAAAGAGGTAATCTTGTCGATTCCATTCTTTCCATCTTTAATCCCCTGCCACGTTTCTTCTGCTGTGTGTCCCAGTGGTGTTACGGCTCCTATGCCGGTAATTACTACTCGATGACTCATATTGTTAATCCTCCGTCTACTCCGATAACTTGTCCCGTTACATAAGCTCCTAAATCAGAAGCCAAGAACAGTGCAGCCCCTGCAATATCTTCGGGTTTTCCCATTCTCTTCAGGCTAATATTGGCTGCCGCCTGTTTTTTCTGTTCTTCTGTCAATGCCCCGGTCATATCCGTTTCGATGAATCCCGGTGCAATGGCGTTGACACGAATGCCGCGCCGTCCCATTTCCTTGGCTGCCGACTTGGTCATACCGATAATACCGGCCTTGCTGGCACTGTAATTGATCTGGCCCGGATTACCTGCAATGCCGGAAATTGATGACATATTTATAATGGATCCGCTCTTTTGTTTCATCATAATAGCAGATGCATACTTTAAGAAGTGAAAGCTGCCATTCAAATTAACGTCAATTACCTTGATAAAGTCTTCCGGTGTCATACGAGCCATCAGTTTGTCATTGGTAATGCCCGCATTATTCACTAAAATATCCAAACTGCCAAAGGCTTCTTTTGCTTTGGTGCATGCTTCCCGGGCACAAGCAGGATCTGCTACATCACCCTTAACCAGCTGTACTTTTGCCCCTTCTGCCTCCAGCAAAGCCTTTGTCTTGTCAGCTTCCTCATCGTTGCTGCGATACACCAGCAGCAAATTTGCACCTTGTTTTGCAAATGCTATAGCAATGCCTTTTCCAATTCCCCGGACACCACCGGTAATTAAGGCTGTCTTTCCCTGTAACATTACGCCTCCTTTGTTGTCGTTGTTTCTCCGGCATTTACCAGTTCTGATAATTTCTCCATGGTTTTTTCCAATGTTTCCATGTTTTCCACATTCATGGTTACAGCTTTGCGGCTAACCTTCTTAATTAAACCGGATAACGTATGTCCCGGGCCGACTTCAATAAAGGCTTCCACTCCGTCTGCGATCATATTTTCGATGGTTTCTTGCCAGTACACCGGACTCATAGCCTGTTTTGCCATAAGATCCGCCAAATATTCTGCTGTCGTCTCTCCGCTTTCCGCAAAGTCCGCCATCATATCTCTGCCGGTAACATTGGCGTAAATTTTCATGGTTGGGGGTTGCAGATTTGCTTCCTGCAAAATCGGCTTTAAGGCTTCTGCTGCAGGAATCATCAGCTGACTATGAAAGGCTGTGCTGACAGACAACTTTTTAGCTTTGATACGGCGTTCTTCACAAAGAGCCAAAAAATCATCTAAGGCCGCCTTTTCCCCCGCAACTACTGTCTGAATAGAGGAGTTAAAGTTTACAGGCGCCAAGATGCGATCTTTTTTAGCTTCTTCTGCTGCCTGACAAATATCCTTTCTCTTTCCAAAGGCAGCCACCATGCCTCCCCGTTGATTTCCCTCTTTGTCTTTGCCGGCATCAAACATCAACTGACCACGGCGTGACACAATTTCCTGGCCAAGACCAATATCTGTAATGACATTGGCAGCAGTAAGGGCACAATATTCCCCCAGGCTAAATCCGGCAATCCCTTCTATTTCAATGGTTTCAGAAAGGTCCGGATGCTCCGCAACGGCCTGACGCAAAGCACTGTAAGCTGCCATGGTAACAGTATAGATACTAGGCTGGGTAATGTGAGTCTGCCGCAGCATCTCCTTGGTCCCCTCAAAGCACCATCCTTTTATCTGTTCTCCGGCAGTATCAAATATTTCTTTTGCAGCGGCGTTGTGGCTATAGAGATCCTGCCCCATTCCCGGATACTGCGCTCCCTGCCCTGCAAATACGATTCCGATCTTCATAGATTTTCTCTGCCTCCTTGAACAATTCTACAATGATTTCTCTAGCGGTCTGCTCTTTAGAAACCAACCCTGCAATCTCTCCGGACATAACCGATCCATATTCCATATCTCCATCTAATACGGCTTTCCGAAGAGCACCCGTTCCCAGCTTGTTTATTTCTTCTGTCTGTTCTGTTGCTGTGCCGGGACCGTTTTCAATCATCAACATCTTCTTAGCCAACTTGTTTTTAATAACCCGCACCGGATGACCGGAGCAGCGTCCTGTCGCAACGGTACTGGAGTCTTTGGCCTTAATGATAATTTCTTTATACGCCGGAGGTACGATACATTCTTCGGCTACTAAAAAGCGAGTTCCCACCTGAATCCCCTGGGCTCCCAGCATATAGGCGGCGGCAACACCGCGACCGTCTGCAATGCCACCGGCTGCCAATACGGGAATATCCAGCGCATCCACCATCTGAGGAACCAGCGCCATGGTGGTGGTTTCGCCAATGTGACCACCGGCTTCGCTGCCTTCTGCAACCACGGCATCCGCACCGTTTCTTTCAACACGTTTTGCCAGGGCTACATTGGACACAACAGGGATGACTTTACATCCGGCTTCTTTTAGAGTGGCAATGTATTTCCCCGGATTGCCGGCACCTGTAGTAACGACAGGAACTTTTTCCTCACAGATTACTTCTACCAGTTCATCAATATTTTCAGCCATCAGCATCAAATTGACACCAAAGGGTTTGTCTGTCCGTTCTCTTACTTTGCTGATTTGATCCCGGAGCCAATCGGCAGAAGCACCACCGGAAGCAATGATCCCCAGACCCCCTGCTTCACTTACCGCTGCAGCCAAGTTGTATTCGGCAATTCTTGCCATGGCCCCCTGAATAATAGGGTACTCTGTTCCCAGCAGTTCACTGACGTTAACCATATTTATTTCCTCCTTAAAATATTTTGATTGTCAAAGTATTTTTCTATATTGTATACACGATTGTGGTCATTGTCAAGATATTGTATTTTTTGACCATTACAAAAAGAAGGACTTTGCCGAAAGCATCCTCATTAGCAGAAGATCACTTTGGGGCAAGTTCTTCTTTCACTTTCATTTCTATACATTCGTTACGCTATGCTTTAGCGCAATCCTACCAGCTTACGCAGTTCTGAACGGCGAACTTTTCCGCTGATTGTCTTTGGCAGTTCTTCCATAAACTGCAGCTTTCGTGGGCATTTGTAATTGGCCATATTGTTTTTGCAATGGTGCATAATGTCAGCTTTGATTTCTCGTTCTCCGACTTTACCGGCCTCTAAGTCACCGGCTGCCTCCTCGGTCAACACAACAAAGGCCATTACTCGCTGGCCACGTCTGGGGTCAGGAATCCCGATGACGGCACATTCCATAATGAACGGCAGTTCCATTAAAATGGCTTCTACCTCTGATGGTCCCACGCGATAACCGGTGGATTTAATCAAATCATCATTTCGACCTACAAACCAGAAGAATCCGTCTTTGTCACGATAAGCCGTATCGCCGGAGTGATACATCCCGTCGTAAAGAACATCTTCTTTGCGACCGGTTCCCCCAAAGTAGTCTACAAAAAGACCGAAGGGAATCTCTTTATCTACACGTACCACCACTTCGCCTGTAACTTCATCGGCAACGGAATTCCCATCTTCGTCCACTAAGTCAATATGGTACATGGGACTGGGTTTTCCCATGGATCCCGGCTTTGGCTCTGTGCCGTAGAGATTGCATAGAGTCAACGTAGTTTCTGTCTGCCCAAATCCTTCCATGATTTTCAGACCGGTTTTGTCATAAAACTGCTTCCAAATTTCCGGACTGAGAGCCTCTCCTGCCGTGGTCACATGTTCCAGCTTGCTGATACCGTATTTGGCCAAGTCTTTTTTCGCAAAGACGCGATACGCGGTTGCCGGTGCACAGAATGTGGTAATGGGGTATTCGCTGAACAATGATAAAAAATCGTGAGGCACAAAGGTGTCCATATCGTAAACAAAAACAGCTGTTTCGCACATCCACTGTCCATACAGCTTGCCCCACAAGGCTTTTCCCCATCCGGTATCAGACAAGGTAAAATGAATGCCCTCCGGGTTTACATGGTGCCAGTATTTGGCTGTAATGTAATGTCCCAGAGGATAGGTAAAATCATGAACCACAATTTTCGGATAACCGGTGGTCCCTGATGTAAAGAACATTAACATAGGGTCACTGCCGGTAGTTGCCACTCGTTCCATAGTGGCCGGGTATGTTTCGATGTCTGCATCAAAATCCCGCCAGCCTTCCCTTGGGGTGCCGGTCATACAGCGAACCATTTCCAAGTTGTTATGTGCAATGGCTTTGTCCACTTCTTCGCCGATATCATCCTGGCAAGTACAAACAATGCCGTTAATTTTCCCGCTTTCAAAGCGATACGCCAAATCCTCTTCCTTTAGCTGGTGGGTAGCCGGAATAACGACGGCACCGATTTTGTGCAACGCCAAAATAGAGAACCAAAACTGGTAATGACGTTTTAGTACCAGCATTACCCGGTCGCCTTTTTTGATTCCCAAATCCATAAAGTAATTGGCAGTCTTCGTAGAGTAGTCGCTGATTTCCTTAAAAGTAAAGCGCCGTTCATTGCGAGAAGGATCAACCCAGAGCATACACATTTTGTCCGGATCTCTTTCTGCCATCACGTCCACTATGTCATAAGCAAAGTTGAAATTCTCCGCATTTTTGAAAGAAATTTCCTGCAATACGCCTTTTCCATCTACTACTTCATCTATATATGTCTTACTAATGCCTACCATTTTCCCTCCTTGCCAGGATGTCCAAAATATCCGCCGCCTCTTTCATTACATAGTCCGGTTTCAACCCTTGCTTTTTTACGGCTTCACCTGCCTTGGTCCATGCCACCATGGCATATTCCACACCGGCATTGTGCGCGCAGAGTAAATCGTATTGGGAGTCACCTACCATAATGGCCTGATCGCCTTTCGAGTCCAGCCGCTCCAGTGCCTTTAAGATAGGGTCCGGATTCGGCTTGTGAGCCTTGGTGTCCTCCATGGTAACGATGGTGTCAAAGTACCGGTCAATGCCAAAAAGGGTAACCCCTTCCATGGTTTTCTCCCGTAATCTGGATGTAACCAAAGCTTGTTTATATCCTTGCTGTTTAATTGCGGCAATGGTTTCTTTTATCTTGGGAAACAGACGAATCTGTTTTGCGTAGTTATCCTTTTGGTATTCCCGATAAATGGAAACCGTCTTGTCTACATCAATGTCGGGAAAGGCCTTGGCCATGGAGCTTTGCAGTATCTCTCCGTAAGTGGAATAGATAAATTCCGGGTCGCCTTCCTCTCCCGTCACCGTCCGGTATGTGTATTGCCAGGAATTGTAAATCAAATCATTGGTATCCATCACCGTACCGTCAAAATCAAATAGTACCGTGTCAATGGTGTTCATTTATTCGCTTCTTTCTTATTCTGTCTTTTGTTTTCGCTCTTGAAAACTCCGATTCAAACTGTTCTAATACTACCATTCTATACTGTATTTTGCAATGTGAAAAGCCGTCACAATACACTTGTGACGGCTTGGTTATTGACTCTATCAACTGCCTTAGCTACCGAACATGGACAGCATTACAGAAGCAGCAACGGCTGAACCGATTACCCCGGCAACGTTCGGTCCCATGGCATGCATCAAAAGGAAGTTGGAAGGGTTTTCTGCCTGTCCCACTTTTTGGCTGACACGGGCAGCCATCGGCACTGCCGATACACCGGCAGATCCCAGCAGCGGATTAATCTTTCCACCGGTTAGGGCATACATCAGTTTACCGATGAGGACACCACCTGCTGTTCCGACACAGAAAGCAAGCACACCTAAGATTACAATCTTAATGGTATCCAGTACCAAGAAGGTTGTCCCCTGGGCACTGGCTCCCACTGCCAATCCCAACATGATAGTAACAATATTCATCATGGAGTTGGAAGCGGTATCGGAAAGACGCAGTGTTCTTCCTGATTCCTTTAGCAAGTTGCCCAGCATCAGGCATCCAATTAACGGTGCAGCTGCCGGCAGCATCAATACTACGATAATGGTAACCATAATAGGAAAGAGGATTTTCTCTCGTTGTGTAACCGGCCGCAACTGATCCATCTTTACCATTCGCTCCGCCTTGGTAGTAAGCGCCTTCATAATAGGAGGCTGAATAACCGGTACCAATGCCATGTAGGAATATGCCGCTACGGCAATGGCTCCCAGTAATTCCGGCTTTAATTGCTGAGTCAGGAAGATAGCCGTTGGACCGTCAGCACCACCAATGATACCGATGGAGGCCGCTCCCTGCGCATCAAATCCCATGATAATGGCTACAATGAAGGCAAAGAAAATACCCAGCTGTGCCGCTGCACCCATAACCAGAGATTTCGGATTGGCTATTAACGGCCCAAAATCTGTCATGGCACCGACACCTAAGAATATCAACGATGGCAATATCGGCTTTAGCGTATAGAATATAGTAAATATACCCCACTGAGATAGCTCTGCTCCACTGGCGACGTGTTCTACAAACATTCCGGTTAGCGGCAAGTTTGACAGCAACATTCCAAACCCAATGGGTATTAACAGCAACGGTTCAAAGCCTTTGTTAATTGCCAGATAGAGAAACACACAAGCAACAACAATCATAATGGCGGATTTATAGTCCAAATGCACGATTCCTGTGTCGTTGACAAAATTTCTAATTGTTTCGCCTATCATTTAGAACCCTCCTTGTCTTTCACATCATACCTGCAGGTTTATATCAAAACCTGTCTCAAAAAAACGACGCCTAAATACTAGCACAAGAAAGTGACAAACTCAATGGCTCATAAATATAAATACTGTATACAATATGAACATTCTAAAATGAATTGAATACTTCCTCTGTCTCTATTACAGCAGCTTTCAGTTACTTCGGTCTATTCCTTATGCTTTAGCATTTCGTTAATAAATATATCCAAATCTCCATCCATAACGGCCTGGACATTGCCTACCTCTGCGTTGGTTCGATGGTCCTTTACCATGGTGTAGGGATGGAATACATAGGATCTGATCTGACTTCCCCATGTAATTTGGGAATAGTCCCCTTTCAACTCTGCCAAATTGGCCTTATGTTCCTGCTCTGCCAGCTCCATCAGCTTACTTTTTAGAAGCTTCATGGCTGTGTCTTTATTCTGGTGCTGGGACCGTTCATTTTGGCAAGACACCACAATGTTGGTGGGAAGGTGGGTAATCCGAATGGCCGAATCTGTCTTGTTAACGTGCTGGCCGCCGGCACCGCTGGAACGGAATGTGTCAATACGCAAATCGTCCGGGTTGATATCCACTTCGATGTCATCATCCATTTCCGGTGTCACATCGATAGACGCAAAGGATGTGTGGCGCCTTCCGGAGGAGTCAAAAGGAGAAATGCGAACCAGTCGATGAACCCCCTTCTCGTTTTTCAGGTACCCATAGGCATTTTCCCCTTCCACAAGAATCGTGGCACTGTTAATGCCTCCTTCGTCATCATCCTGGTAATCCATCACCTTGACTTTGTACCCCTTACTCTCTGCCCAGCGAACGTACATGCGATAGAGCATTTCCGCCCAGTCCTTGGCATCAGTACCGCCACTGCCTCCATGCATGGAAACAATGGCATTGTTTTTATCGTATTCCCCCGACAATAGGGTTTTAATACGAAAGCTGTCAAAATCCCTTTGATACGCTTCATAGCTCTGGACTATTTCCTCTTCCAGCCCCTCTGCATCCCCTTCGTCGGCCATTTCTAAAAGAACTTCCAGGTCAGACAGCTGCATCTGCAGACTTTCGTACTCTTTCATCTTGTCTTCCAAGGATTTTCTCTCTTTTAAGACTTTCTGTGCGCCACGCTGGTCATTCCAAAACCCATCTTTTTCCGATTCTTTAGTCAGTTCTTCTATTCTTAGTCGGAGTCCCTCCGGGTCAAAGGGACTCACCTACCTCTTTAAGACTGCTCTGCAGCCGCTGTACATCCATTCTAATTTCGTCAAGAGACATTTATCATCATTCCTCTCTGCCGTGACAATACTTGTATTTTTTACCGCTTCCACAAGGGCAAGGATCGTTTCTTCCTACCTTGGGAGTCTTTCGCCGTACCGTTTCCTGCTTTCTTTCTCTTTCGGGAATTTCTTCCTGCTCCGGCATGGACTCTTCCTCAGAAGAAGCAAACATAGAGGCATCGTATTCATCTTTACGACCTTCGCCACCAATCATAACCTGCTTTCTTTCCACATTGGTTTCGATGGTTGCGTTATAGCAGAACATAACCGTTTCTTCCTTAATGGACTGCACCATGGCTTCAAACATGTCAAAGCCTTCCTGTGCATAGGCACCGGCCGGGTCTTGGCCTCCTAATCCCCTGAGACCGATTCCTGTTCGCAGCTGATCCATGGCATCAATATGATCCATCCATTTATTATCTACTACGCGAATGAGAATCATACGTTCCAGTTCACGCATTTGCTCTGCACCAATTTCCACTTCTTTTTCATCGTATAGTTTGGAAAAGGCTTCGTTAACATCGTCTTGCAACCAGTTCTCATCCATCGCGGCGATTTCTTCGTCGTCATAAGATAGTCCCTTAAAGCGAGGACAGATTTCTTTCAGTTTTTTGTTCAATCGTGAGAAATCCCATTCTTCGGGGAATTTGGATTCGACTACTACCGCATTGACTTCGTGATCAGCCAGCTCCTGTGCCATGTGAAGAATGTATTCCTTTAGGTTTTCACCCATCAATACTTTCTTTCTCTCTCCGTAAATAATTTCTCGCTGTTTATTCATTACGTTGTCGTACTGCAGTACGTATTTACGAATGGAAAAATTACGGCCTTCCACTTTCTTCTGGGCGTTTTCGATGGAACGCGATACCATTCCCGATTCAATAGCTTCGTCTTCTTCCACACCGAGACGGTCTACGATACCACGCATTCTGTCCCCGCCGAAAAGACGCATCAAATCATCTTCCAGAGCAACGCAGAACTGGGTCATACCCGGATCTCCTTGACGACCGGAACGACCACGCAGCTGGTTGTCAATTCGCCGTGATTCGTGACGCTCTGTACCGATGATCAGCAACCCTCCGGCATCCTTTACTCGTTGCTGTTCGTCTGCCATCTCCGCCTTATATTTTTCCTGCAGCTGACGGAATCGCTTTCTGGCATCCAGAATCACTTTATCGTCAGTAGGAATGGAGGATACCGCATAAGACAATACGTCTTCATCGTATTCTTCTTCCTTCATCAGCTCTTTTCTGGCAGAAAATTCCGGGTTTCCCCCGAGAATAATGTCGGTTCCTCGACCGGCCATGTTGGTAGCAATGGTAATGGCACCTTCTCTACCGGCTTCGGCAACAATGGCGGCTTCCTTTTCATGGTATTTGGCGTTTAATACGTTAAAGTGCCCAACGCCTTTTCGCTTCAAAAGCTCTGCAATCAGCTCAGACTTTTCTACAGAAATGGTACCGACCAAAACCGGCTGGCCTTTTTCGTGAGCCGCTACCACTCGATCCACAATCGCCTGGTACTTTCCTTTTTCGGTGGCAAAGACAGCATCAGGCATATCTTCACGGACTACCGGTTTATTGGTGGGAACAACCACAACATCCATATTGTAAATATCACGGAATTCATCTTCCTCTGTCTTGGCTGTACCTGTCATTCCCGACAGTTTATTGTACATTCTGAAATAGTTTTGCAAGGTAATGGTCGCCAAGGTCTTTGACTCGGAATTTACCGTTACCGCTTCCTTGGCTTCGATAGCCTGGTGCAATCCGTCGCTGTAACGACGGCCAAACATAAGACGCCCGGTAAATTCATCAACAATAACGACTTCGCCATCTTTGACAATGTAGTCAACATCGCGAATCATAATATAGCGGGCTTTTAGCGCCTGCATTACATGGTGGTTGATTTCCATGTGTTCCGGGTCAGAGAAATTGTCGATTTCAAAGAATCCCTCGCATTTTTTCACACCGCTTTCCGACAGGGAAATTTGCTTGTCTTTTTCTTCTATAATGTAGTCGGATTTATCCAGCCCCTTGGCAAACCGGTCTGCGGTCTGGTACAACTCCGTAGATTCGTCCCCCTGACCGGAAATAATCAACGGCGTTCTTGCTTCGTCAATAAGGATGGAGTCCACCTCGTCGACAATGGCAAAGTTAAGAGGGCGCTGCATCATATCTTCTTGGTATGTCACCATGTTGTCCCGCAGGTAGTCAAAACCGTATTCGTTGTTGGTACCATAGGTAACATCAGCTTCATAGGCTGCCCGCCGCTCTTCCTCTTCGATGCCATGAATGACTACGCCAACAGTGAGTCCCAGAAAGCTATATGTCTTTCCCATCCACTCGGCGTCACGCTTTGCCAGGTAGTCGTTGACAGTAACCACATGGACACCTTTGCCCTCCAGAGCATTTAGGTATACCGGCAAGGTAGCCACCAAAGTTTTACCTTCCCCGGTTTTCATCTCGGCAATACGACCTTGGTGAAGAACGACACCACCAATCAGCTGTACCCGAAACGGCTTCATTCCAAGGACACGATAATCAGCTTCTCGGCAGGCCGCAAAGGCCTCCGGCAAAATATCGTCTAAGGTTTCCCCATTGGCCAGTCGCTCTTTAAAATACGGCGTCTTTGCCTGTAGTTCCTCATCAGACAAGTTTTTCATTTCTTCATCAAAAGATTCAATCTTATCGACAATTTTTTCGATTTTTTTAACTTCTTTTGCATTCAGATCACCAAATATTTTTTGCAGCAATCCCATATTTCTAATCTCCTTTCACGTCTTCTGTTTGATCGTCATCTATCTCTGTACGCACAACGTTAATTTCCAATGCTTTTCGAGAAGCAACCTTGGTCACCCTCACATCCAATTTCACATTCCCCGTCTCATAGGTAAACGTATCTCCTCTGGCAGGCAATCGATCGAGACAAATCATCACCCATCCGTTAATGGTATTGGCTTTTATATCATCATCGGGAATTTCAAAAAAGTCAAAGACTTTGGCAAGGGACGCATTTCCCATAACCCGGTAGCTGCCGTTTTGCAGCTGGGTTACTTCCTGGCTCATAATGGCATCATGCTCATCATAAATCTCCCCAACCAATTCCTCAATAATATCCTCCATGGTTACCAGTCCCTGGGTTCCGCCGTACTCATCCACCACTACAGACATGTGGGTCTTTAGGGTCTGGAGTTTTTTTAGCAAAACGGCAATCTTCATGGTTTCGGCCACAAAGACCACCGGCTTTACAAAGTCGGAGATTTGGTATTCTCCTCCATATATATAGTTATGAAAATCCTTTTGGTTTAATACCCCTAGAATCTTATCCATATCATCTTCGTAAACCAGAATCCTGGAAAATCCGCTGTTACGAAATAGCGCCGCTACCAAATCTTCATCGGTATCAATTTCAATGCCTTCGATCTCCGGCCGTGGTGTCATAACCTCCTCTGCCGTCAAATCATTAAACTCAATGGCATTTTGAATAAGCTCCTTTTGCTCAGCCTCAATGCTGCCTTCTGTTTCGGCTTCTTCCACCAGGGTTTTCAATTCTTCTTCTGTAATATTGGGCGCCGCCGTTACTTTGAAGATTTTCAGAATCAGTTTTTTCCAATAGGAGAATATACAGTTGATAGGTGTCAAAATCACCAACAGAATACCGATTAACCCGGAAGAAAATCGGGAAAAATCCTCAGGGAATTCTTTTGCCAGGCTCTTTGGCGTAATTTCCCCGAAGATCAATACAACCACGGTCATTACAATAGTGGAGATGGTAGGTCCCATTTCTCCGTACAACTGCATAAACAAAGCCGTTGCAATGGCTGTTACCGCAATATTTACAATGTTATTTCCAATTAAAATAGTAGACAGCAGGTTGTCATAATTGTCGGAAAGACGAAGGACACGTATCGACCCTTTGTCACCATCTGCTGCCCTGTTTTTTATTTTGATTCTATTTAATGAAGTAAAGGCTGTTTCCGTAGCCGAAAAGTAGCCGGAAAATACAACTAGCACAAGAATTGCCACAACGGATGTTGTCATACCATGCTCCATGTACCCCTCCTTATTTCATCGCCTTTTCGTGCAATACATTATTATACATGATTGGTATTTAAAAGGCAAAAAATAAAACTACCGGCAGCTGTTACACCCCGGCAGTTTTTCTTTTGTCATTACCCTAATCTTGTTGCTAGTCTTTTTTTTCTTTATTTGTATTCGTGACTGAATATTTCCGAATCATCTCCGTTTAATACCAGCACTTTCATAGAGGCATCTTTAATGCCCGATTCCTTTTGCAGCTGCTGAACCATAGAAGAGATCGGGTTACTGTCACTCTTTGCAAAAGAATCTTCAAAGGTTTTCTTGTAGGTTGCCACCATATCCTTGGAAAGCTTTTCCTTCATTTTGAGAGTCATGGTCATGGTGTTTTCTTTAATTTCCAAATTTACGTCCATGGTGCTGTTGCTGATGGATTTTTCCAACTGTTCCAACTGACTCTTGGCATCTTTTTCAGCGTTAACGTAGTCTTCCAGGGTTTTTGCCTTGCCACAACCGGATAGCATTGCTAAACTGGCCAGCAGCATCATAACCGCTACTACCATGGAAATAATTCTCGTTTGTTTTGCTTGCGTGTTTTTCATTGCTCGCACCTCTCTATACAATAATTGCGGGTAACTGGTATCAGTATAGCATACTTCCCCCTGAAATCCCTATTGAAATTGTTAACAAATGGAATTAAAAGGAGTATACTCTAATAAGTTTATAATTTTTTTACATAGAAGGGAGTATTTTGAAAATGGCTAAGAAAGACATCGATTGGGGCACCATGGGGTTTGAATACCAACAAACAGACTGGCGATACGTTGCAAATTGGAAAGACGGAAAATGGAGTGAAGGCGTCCTTAGCGACCAGGGCACCATTGCCATTAACGAATGTGCCGGGGTATTTCAGTATGCTCAAACCTGTTTCGAAGGGCTAAAGGCATACGAAACCGTCGATGGACGAATTGTAACATTCCGCCCTGATCTAAACGCAGAAAGAATGATCGACTCTGCAAAACGTCTTGAAATTCCGCCTATTACAAAGGAAATGTTTATGGACGCCGTAGACAAAGTTGTTGCTGCCAATGCCGACTTTGTACCGCCATACAGTTCCGGTGCTTCCTTGTACCTGCGTCCCTTCCTCTTTGGCAGCGGCTCTGTTATCGGCGTAGCTCCGGATCATCAGTACCAGTTCCGCCTCTTTGCCACACCGGTAGGACCCTATTTTAAGGAAGGTGCAAAGCCGATTGTTATCAAGGTGTCCGACTTTGACAGAGCAGCTCCAAATGGAACAGGTCATATTAAGGCAGGTCTAAACTATGCCATGAGTTTGCACGCCATTATGACGGCTCACAATGAAGGGTTTGCGGAAAACATGTATCTGGATTCCAAGACTCGCACCTTTGTAGAGGAAACCGGTGGCGCCAATATTATCTTTATTACCAAAGACAACACCGTAGTAACACCTAAGTCTGACACTATTTTGCCTTCCGTTACAAGACGGTCTCTTATGTATGTTGCCAAGGAAATTCTAGGTCTTAAAACGGAGGAACGACCTGTAGCTTTGGAGGAAGTACATGAATTTGCCGAATGTGGTCTTTGTGGCACCGCTGCTGTTATCTCTCCTGTTGGAAAGATTTACGATCACGGCAAGGAAGTTGTCTTCCCCAGCGGCATGGACAATATGGGTCCTGTAACAAAAGAGCTATATGACACATTGCTGGGCATCCAGAAAGGAACGGTTGAGGCACCGGAAGGCTGGATTCACGAAATTACTGTAAAATAAAGGAGCTTTATCGTATGTATGACAATCGAGAATACAAACAGATACGTTTGTCAAAGCAAGAAGGAACCATGGTCACCCCACGTATTTACAATCTGTTAATCGGTGCCGTGCTACTCTTTGGAATCGGTGTCAATATGGCTATGGCGCTGTATTTACAAAATTCCATTTCCCAGATGCATCCCATTCTGATGCTGGTTATCTATTTTGGAGGAAGCCTTGTTTCCCTATTTGTAGTGTACAAAAGCGATAATCCTGCCGTTAGCTTTGTCGGCTTTACCGGATTATCTGTCTCTATGGGAATCGCTGTCACCTACATTGTCGCCCACTATCAATGGGGAGATGTCACCTTGGCATTTTTGATGACGGGATTGGCAACGGCACTAATGTTGCTGTTATCCACGGCATTCCCACGGTTTTTCCTGGAACTGGGTCGAACCTTATTTATGGCACTCCTTGCCACGGTTGTTATCGAAATCGTCTTTCGCATCATTCTCCATGTGGAAATGGCATGGATGGACTACGTTGTAGCACTTCTCTTTGCCGGTTACATCGGCTATGATTGGAGCAAAGCTCAACAATATCCTAAAACCATCGACAATGCCATCGACTCTGCAGCAGATATTTTCGTAGACATTATCGGATTGTTTATTCGCCTTTTGGCAATCTTCGGCAACCGATCATAATACGCTTTACCACTTTACAAAGAACATCAACAAAGACTCCGGATAAAATCCCATTGCTTTGTTGATGTTTTTTTGTTACATGGTATACTAATTACAGTACGTTAATCTTATATAATTCCCACATATAGACTTATGAAATATCGATTCAAAAAAGAGAAAAGAAAAACCCGGCTGTTAGTGCTGGTGCTTTTAGTTGTCATTGTATTAGCCGTAGTCGTTGTTCATAAAGTACTGGACAACAAATCTTACCACAATCAACGAAGTTTTACGAAATACGTTGAAAAGTACTACAGCGATTTTACCGACAAAAAATCGGCCAAAGAGCAAGCCGCAAAGGCAGAGTTTGGAAAGCCCGTCTCCACATCAGTGGATTTGCCAAAGCTGCCAAAGCTTTACAAAGTTAAACCGTACGAGGACTCTGTAACCAAGGATCTGGCAGCGTTTAAAGAACGCTATAACAATCTCAGCGACCATGATAAAGCCGCCTTTATGGTAGGCCACGAAAGCCATCAGTCTCCCTATCACATTAAGGGAATGGCGGTTCACCAAAGAGAATACCTGGAAAAAAGCGGGAAAGAATCCATCGCCGGTGACAAGGTTATGACCTATAACTTTTGGGGCAAATCAGGCATTATTCTTACGTCCCAGCAAATCTTCAAAGCCGGTTATTTGCAAAAGCTGACACCAAAGGTCAATGAATCTCTCCAAAGTGAATACGGAAAAGATAAAATTGATTTGAAAAAGGTATCTGCCGACAGTAACCAGTTGGAGCAGTACATCCTGACAAAAGAAGGCATCACCTTTTACTTTGATGCCGGCAAAGTAGCAAAAAAAGATGCCGGCGCATTGAGCGTCAGCCTCACCTATAAAGAACTCTCCGGACTACTTCGAAAAGATCTTGGGAAACGCGTCATCGATCCCAACAAGCCAATGGTGGCGCTAACCTATGACGACGGTCCGGATATGAAGTACACCCCGCAGCTGCTGGATATCTTTGAAAAATACGGTCAGGTTGCCACCTTCTTCGAGCTGGGGCGCAACGTTCGCAGCATAAGGACGGCACCGGAAATTCTCAAACGAGAACTGGATTTAGGTTGCCAGCTGGGATCTCATTCCGATACCCATCCAAACCTGCGGACTCTATCCGACAGCCAAGTAAAACAGGAGGCGGACAAAGCCCGTGAATCCATTACCAAGGCTGCCGGTGCAGAACCCACTATCTTCCGTGCTCCCTATGGAGAAACCAGTGACAAGATTGCAAAGACCTTTGGTCTTTCGGAAATCAACTGGACCATTGACTCCCTGGATTGGAAGACAAGAAATACCCAAAGCATTATCAAACAGGTAAAAGGAGCCAAGAACTTTGATGGAGAAGTGGTTCTAATGCATAGTCTGTACAAGGCTACTGTAGATGCTTCTACGGAGCTGGTTCCTTATCTCCTGGATAAAGGCTACCAATTGGTAACGGTGCAGGAATTGCTGCAATACAAATACGGCCATTCCCCGGACAAAGTAGTCAACTTCGGCTATCGCTTTAAAAACGAAGATAAACAATAAGCTTACAATAGGTCCATACTATGTAATATGAAACGGAAGGGGCTGTCTCAAAATAAAAGAGACAGCCCTTCTTCGTGTTCGGGTTGGAATTTCAAGTTATTCTACAAAGGCGTTGTAGATGGCTTTGACAGCCCTTTCAAAGTCTCCGTTGCTGACACCAACGATAATATTCATTTCGCTGGATCCTTGGTCAATCATGCGAACGTTAATATCGTTTTCGGCCAAGGCACTAAAGAGTCTGGCTGCCGTACCCGGTGTTCGGTTCATGCTGCAGCCTACCGTGGCGATGACAGCAATATCCTCAGAAACCTTTACAGTATCCGGCCGCAGCTGCGCTTCAATAGTGGCTACAATTTCATCGGCCATGCTTTCTACGTATTTGCTGGCAACCACGACAGACACAGTATCAATACCACTGGGAATGTGTTCAATAGGCACATCAAAATCTTCAAAGATTCCTGCCAGTCGACGAATAAATC
The DNA here is from genome assembly GCA_963542695.1 of uncultured Eubacteriales bacterium. Taxonomy (GTDB): domain Bacteria; phylum Bacillota; class Clostridia; order Peptostreptococcales; family Anaerovoracaceae; genus RUG100. The sequence continues at coordinate 60,828 of CAUTYX010000003.1, read as the reverse complement.
CGATTTCCGTACTCATGTGATGCTTGTGAATGCCAAAGGTCATAAAGTCCCTGCTGCCGGCAATTCCCTTAATCAACTCTTTGCTGTCATCGGGTTCTGCTGTAATAATCGTCCCCGGATCATCCGGCTTGTTGGTATTACGAATATTAATGGGAATACCGCTGGCTCGAACAGGATAAATAGCATCTTCATGAAGAACGCTGGCACCCATGTAAGAAAGCTCCCGCAATTCCAAATAGGAAATCCGTTCAATGGGTTTGGAATCCTTTACAATTTGTGGATCCGCCATTAGAAAGCCGGATACATCGGTCCAGTTTTCATACATGTCTGCATTGACGGCACGCGCCACCAAAGCACCACTAATGTCAGATCCGCCACGAGAAAAGGTCTTTACATATCCATCGGGACCTGCCCCATAGAATCCGGGAATAACAGCGCAAGGATGCTTTTTCAGTTCCTTTGCAATGGCTTCATTGGTTTCATCAGGAAGAAATCTTCCTCGTTCATCAAAGATGACCATGTCTGCAGAATCTACAAAGTCGTACTCCAAATAGTCAGCAATCAGCATGGCATTCAAGTATTCTCCACGGCTGGCAATATAATCAAGAGAAGCATCATTACGCATCTCTTCCAGAATAGTGTCAAACTCTTTGGAAAGGTCTACCTTTACTCCCAGCTTGTAAGCCACAGCCGTAAACCGATCCACAATAACCTGCCACAACTGATCGTAAGGCAAGTCGTATTCCATGTGGGTCTTTACAGAGTACAACAAGTCAGTTACCTTGCTGTCCTTGTCAAATCGTTTTCCCGGTGCAGATACAACAACGTAGCGAATCGCGTCATCTGCATCGACGATTTTATGTATTTTTTCAATTTGGATTGCGTCGGCAACGGAAGATCCGCCGAACTTTGCCACCTTTAACCCCATCTATTGTACCTCTTTTTTCAATTCCTCAACTTTGTTTGTGTGTTCCCATGGAACATCGATATCTGTTCTTCCAAAATGACCGTAGGAAGCAACCTGTCTGTAAATCGGTCTGCGAAGATCCAGTTCCTTAATGATGGCTGCCGGACGAAGGTCAAACACCTTATTTACAGCATCTGCCAAAGTTTCGTCGCTAACCTTTCCCGTTCCGTAAGTATCTACCAAAATGGAAACAGGCTGAGCTACACCGATGGCATAAGCAAGCTGCACTTCGCATTTGTCAGCCAAATCTGCCGCAACCACGTTCTTGGCTACCCATCTGGCGGCATATGTTGCAGAGCGGTCTACCTTTGTTGGATCCTTTCCGGAGAAAGCACCACCGCCATGTTTTGCATATCCACCATAGGTATCTACAATAATCTTTCTCCCTGTCAGTCCCGAGTCTCCATGAGGTCCACCAATGACAAAGCGACCGGTCGGGTTGACAAAGTATTTTGTTTCCTCATCCAATAGTTCTGCCGGCACGATGGGTGCAATAACGTATTTTTTCAAATCTTCTCTAATTTGTTCCAAAGTTGCATCCGGATCATGCTGTGTGGAAATGAGAACGGTATCCACTCTCTTTACCTTATCCCCATCGTATTCCACGGTAACCTGAGTCTTTCCATCGGGGCGCAAGTATTTCAGCGTTCCATCTTTTCTTACTTTGGTCAATTGAATAGCCAGCTTGTGAGCCAGTGCAATAGGCATCGGCATCAGTTCCGGTGTTTCCTTGCAGGCATATCCAAACATTATACCCTGGTCTCCGGCGCCAATGGCTTCCAGCTCTTCGTCTTTCATGGTGCCTTCTTTGTGTTCCAAAGCATTGTCTACACCCATAGCAATATCAGAAGACTGCTCATCAATGGAAGTTACTACGGCACAAGTATTCCCGTCGTATCCATAGGCGGCATTATCGTAGCCGATGTCACAAATAACATCTCTTGCAATCTTTGCAATGTCAATATAGGCAGAGGTGGTTACTTCTCCCATAACCATAGCATATCCTGTGTTGACAGTTGTTTCTGCAGCAACTCGACCGGTCGGGTCTTCGGCCAAAATAGCATCGACGATGGCATCGGATATTTGGTCGCAAACCTTATCCGGATGACCTTCTGTTACTGACTCTGAAGAAAACAGCTTTTTCATATTAAACCTCCCTTTTACTAAAAAACCTCTTCAACAAAGAAGAGGCATAATTTCAAAATGACCTCATCTTTCAGCTGCAATCAGCTGTAGGAATTGGCACCTTTGCCGATACAAAAGGGTATCCGTCGCAAGGTTGCCGGGCTTCACAGGGCCTATCCCTCCACCACTCTATATAAGGTGTGTATGTTTATAAAACTGTATTAGATTATAAACCTTTGTATCCTTGAAAGTCAACTGCTCAAAGAAGCAATCCCGGTAAAAACATCCGTCTTTTCTACACATCATTAAAACTGTAAAAAAAGAAAGGCAGTGTATGCTCTGCCTTTCCCCTTGCTCATATAACTGAATAGCCCTCACTTACATGCATACATGTGGTTATCTACTCGGTTTATATCCAGCCGCTGTATGGCTTTTGGTTTACTGCGCTGTGCATCCAACGAATCAATGTAATGAAGTCGAATACAGGAAGCTGTGTTACCGCCTGGATCTCTGCTGCATATGGAGGCATATCACTGCATTCCAGCAAGATAGCGCCAAGATCATCATTTTCTTCTACCAAACTCTTGGTAGCAGCGATGATTTCTTCTCTGGCAATGGCATTATCCATGTGGCCACGCATATCAACAACAGCTGCAAATTCCTTAGACTGCAGCATGTCTCTTACAACAATGTCTTTGTATACGCTTTCATGAATTCCACAGTTTTCAAACAATGTGGAATTCAATGCTCCGCCGTTGGCTGTCAGAATTCCGACTTTTTTACCCGGCGTAATGAGGCTCTTAATCCATGGAAGCTGTACCAAAGAGGACATGGCAACCGGTACATCTAATGCACTGGCCACTTCCTTCTGGAAATTCCCAAAGAAGCCACAAGCAGAACAAATGGCACGACATCCATCGTTTTCAACCATGGACTTGGCTGCATCGATAACATCATTGGCGATGGTTTTATCGTTATTAAACAATCTATCGTTGGTCAGGTTTTTTACAGCCTGCATACGAACCGGAAAATCATAGGTGTTGGCGTTAACAACGTTACCCGGCAAGATAGGATAGTTAATCTGTTCGATATATACGATACCAACAGAATATCCACCAACCTGCTGTCCCTGGATGCCGTCAAAGAATACGCCATCATTGGAACGGTTCAAATATCCATACTGTCTATTCTTTTTATATGCCATGAAAACTCCTTTCCCTTTTACTTCGTGGTTATACATCTGCACAGTACCGGTTGCCGATACTGTGCAGATAATTTCTTATACTTTTACTGTACAATAGTGAGTTTTTTCTATTGTTGTTGCCTAGTCTTCATGCTTTGTTGTTACAGACTTGATCATTAGAGCCAATGCTCCGCCGAATACACCGACAACTACGATAATCAGCATAACGATGGTGCTTCCGGACATTGTGGAAGGAACATCTGTAGGCAACTCCGGTTTTGTTCCTGCCAAAACAGGGAACAGGGAGTTAAACAAACCGATAACGGAACTGTTAAGAATTACTTCTACGCCCAGATCCTTGGCCTGCTGTACCATGTCTGCTCCAATATCGATTCCTCTGGTTCCTGCCTTATGTGCACTGGATCCGAAGAATTTGTGAATCTGTTTGTACAGCTGTCCACCGGCTACGCGATTGGAGTCAATCATGGTTACCTGACATCCCCGCTTTGCGGCTTCAATGGAAGCTGCCATTCCGGCCGGGCCGGCGCCGACTACGATTACATCCTTTTTAATCATTTTGCAGCCCCCTTGCTTTCATATCCAACCTGAGTTTCTACTACCATTCCCTGTCTTACAGGAGTTACACAAGTTCTTGTGTTTGGTTTGCCGTCTACGATCATGGCACAGTCTGTGCACTGTCCGATGCCGCAGAACAATCCTCTTGGCTCATGACGTTTTGTGGTGTAGCGGCTGACGATTTTCCCCTGGCTCAGCAGTGCTGAAAGGATCATTTCGCCTTCTCTTGCCTCAACTTCCTCTCCATCAAAGGTGAACGTAACCGTTTTTGCTTCCGGCAGTTCTCCCAATATGACGTGATTTTCTACTCTACGCTCCATTAATTGGACCTCCTTACTGAATTTGGATTGTTTCAGGTCATCCTCATACCTTGAAGTGAAGTGTGGGTTATATCATTTCCCTCAATGTTCCTATTTAATTGCAAACCTCGTGCCAACTCTCTTTGCATGGAAATTGTTTGTTTTGCCTAACCTTTTTACCCTTATGATTAACAAATAGTTATATTTTTGTCACATTGCTGTCTTTTTACCTTTTACAGATTTCCATTTTCTTACAGCAACTTAGTGAACAAATCAATAAAAAAATCGTGCATTTCTGCACGACTCGTGCGTTTACGCAATATCCAGTATTTGCCTAAACTAGTATTCTATGTTATATTTCTTCATTTTTCGCATGACGGTGGTTCGGTCAATCTTCAGTAGCCGCCCCATTTCTTCCATGGATCCGGTTCTGTTTCGGGCATCTCGCAACAGCCGTTCCTCTAAGGTTGCCACCGCTTCCTTTAAGGAGTTAACGGTGGACAAATTAATGGCTCCGGTAGATGCGTTCTGCGAGGCCAGCACCGTATTGGGTAAATCGTCTGCTTCAATCCATCCGCTCCGAGAGGTAACTACCAAATATTCCATGATGTTTTCCAGTTCCCGGACATTTCCCGGCCAGTTGTAATCCATTAAATACTCCTGGGCACGAGGCGTCAGTTTTACATCACTTTGGTAGGCCTTGTTAAAGCGGTCGATACACTTTTCTATCAATACTTCTACATCGGCCTTTCGCTGTGACAATGGCGGAATTTTAATGGGTACTACATTGAGCCGATAGTACAAATCCTTACGGAACTTGCCTTCCTTGACCATCTCTTCCAGGTTTCGGTTTGTTGCGGCGATGATTCGAACATCCACTTTTATCAAGGTACTGCCTCCAACTCGCATAAACTCACGTTCTTGCAGCATTCGAAGAAGCTTCGCCTGCAAGCTGAGAGGCATCTCTCCGATTTCATCTAAAAACAGGGTTCCCTTATTGGCCAACTCTACCAAACCACGGCGTCCGCCTTTTTCCGCTCCGGTAAAGGCACCTGATTCATACCCGAATAATTCCGATTCAATCAGATTTTCCGGAATTGCACCGCAATCAATTTTAATAAAGGGTGCATCGGCACGATGACCATGGGTTTGTATCAATTTGCTGATTACTTCTTTTCCGGTTCCGGATTCCCCTTGAATTAAAACGGTAGAGTCTACTCTGGCAATCTTTAATGCCAGTTGCAACACTTCCTGCATGGCAGGACTGACCGCTACAATTTCTCCATTGTGCAGTTCGTTGCCACGCATAAAGGATAATTCTTCTTCGTATTTATCAATGAGTTCTTTAGATTCCTTCAGTTCTTCTTTCAGGTCGCGGAACTCTTTTAAATTGCTGACCATGCGGACGATGCCGCTATTGGTATTCTCCGCATTCATCACGCTGACTTCACTGCGTTTTTGAACATTCTGTACCACATTGACCATGTTTTCTGCCATGTGTCCTTGCAATTTCACAGAAATGTCTTCATCTCGTTCAACAGCTCCGGCATGCATATTTTCCACCAAGTGGCTGTTTTGGTTAATGCTCAAAGTAGTGCCTTTTCCCACCGTAACATAGATACCGTCGTAGTTGGCTTCTAAAATAGAGTTAAAGCGATTACCGATTTCTTCAATGTTAACACGACCTTTTTTATCGGCAATGTGCTCCAGAGATTCCTCAATCACCTGCAAATACTCGTTACTGGGCAAATAACACTTTTGCATCAGCGCATTAACAAAACCAACATATCGTCCCTTGCTGTCCACAAAAGGCAGTATCAGCTGGTTCTGATTCTGAAAACTGAACACGGAGATAGTGCGACCGGCCACTACAAAATCCGTTTCCATTAATTTATTAATCGGTTGCTCCGGAGCTTTTAAATAGTCAAATAAATCCAAGATTCCAACAATATCCCCGTTTTCCAAAACAGGAAGCTGAATGGTCTTGGCAATATTAAACATAGCTAGAATGTGCTCTCTGTTTTTTTCAGAAATAGAGAGACTAAGATCATTTTCCAATGCACGTTTCATAGGTTTCTTTCTACCTCCGAAGATTCCGGCAATTTTTTCTCATTCTTTTTAATTATATCACGGTGTGCAATTCTGCACAACAAAAAAAACCGCCACCGGAAGACTCCGGAGGCAGCTTTCTTCAAGATGTCTTATTTATATCGCCTTTTAGGCTCTACAAGCATCGGTATATTATTCGTAGTCAGGGAATACAGATTCAGCGGCAATTACTTCCAGCTTTTCATTCCATGTCTTTCCTTCTACAATGTTAATATCATAAGTGATACCCAGGTCGGCAGCAAACTTCAGATACTGTTCTACCTGCTGATCATTCATTTCGTCAGAGGAAATAAGACCTTTCTGGGTAATCATATCATTTACAAAGAGCTTTGTGAACAAGAAGGCGCCCTGTCCTGTCAGGTACATTTCTCCTGTCATCTTTGCCAACTCATAGGATTCTACCAGGCCCGGTGCGGAAACGTGCAGGTCCACCATAACGTCTTTGCCATCTTTCTTACCATAGGCTTCTACTACAAAAGCACCGCCGTCAGAAACAAGACCTTCGTCGATGATTTCCTTGATTTCTTTCGGATCCTTTGGTGCAGCCGGCACGTGAGCACGAATTACTTCGTGAGGAATCACCTTGCGACCGTTGATTTCTTCTTCTTCGTAGGAAAGCAGACCGGCTCTTGAAAGAGGTTCTGCAAACTCGATACCTACACCACCGTATTTAAAGTATGCGTTCTTTACACCCTTAAAGTATTTTTCGCTGTGGAAACCAACGTAAGTCGGTTCATCGTGGGAGTGTTCTACCATTCTAACCGGTTTGCCGTCTGTTTCCGGCCAAGCTCTGTAAACCGGGCTGCTGAAAGCCGGTGTACGAACGTGCTTTCCGTCTTCAAAAGCCAAGGCATCTTCAGACATGTCAGCCAAAGCTACATCCGGAGACCACCAGTAAGGAAGGAATCTCTTTGCTTCTACTCCTTCGTATACCATCATGTTAATGGTATCGCATTCATCCAGTTCCTGTACGGCACGACGAGCCATTACGCACATAACCCCCGGAGCAGAACCTGTACCAATTAATGCCGTGCTGTCTTTTGCAGCAAATTCTTTACCGATTACCTTGTACATGTAGTTAACACCTGCAATCCAGCTGTTGTATTCATCTACATCATCAACCAGCCCTTCACAAGCGGACAAGTCCTGGTAGCAAATGCCCATTTCCTTAGCGGCAATCAAAACATTAGTCAACAATTCAAGAGGCATTACACCCACAATCAACTCACAGCCTTCTGCTGCCTTTTTAATTTCTTCTACTTTAGAAGCATCCACCTGCTTTGGGGTTCCCTTTGTCATCAATTTGCAAACAGCCTCTGCAGCATCCATGCTGTAGTCCGCGCAAACAACTTCTCCAATATTCGGTTCCTGATCCAACTTTCTGCAAATGGTAGAGCCCTGTGCTCCGCAACCGCATACCATTACTTTTTTCATAGTGTTCCTCCTTAAAAAACAAACTACTACTTAAAACTATATACTATCTACTATTTAAAAAAACAGAAGTAAGCAGCTGTCTGCTCACCTCTGTCTATTTGCCTGTTGGTTATTGCCTCGTTGGCGCCGCCAAAAGGCGGTCTTTCCAGAGTTCCGTCGTACAGTCTTCCTTTTGCCTGTCAGTTGCGACAAAAAACTAGCTGTGTTTTTCATCTTTCCGCTTCGGCCTCCTAGCTGCTCTAGATCGTCTCGGACTGTAGTCATCCGGTTTTCAGTTGTCACCGTTATAATAACATAATTCAGACAATTATCAACTGGAAATCCGGGAGAAACACTACCTGTTTGCTAACAAGTATGTTCTATTTTTGATACTTTTTTAATACCCTCTGCGCTTTTCAATACGGTCTGTTCCCATGTACGGACGCAACGCCGGGGGAATTACCACCGTACCATCTTCCTGCTGGAAGTTTTCCAAAATAGCCGCTACGGTTCTTCCCACTGCCAGTCCGCTTCCATTTAGTGTATGGACAAACTGTGGCTTGTCTTTTCCTTCCCGGAAACGAATATTGGCTCGTCTTGCCTGGTAATCTTCAAAGTTACTGCAAGAAGAAATCTCCACATATCTATTGTAGCTGGGCATCCAGACTTCGATATCGTATGTCTTTGCAGAAGAAAATCCAAGATCTCCGGTACATAGACAAACAACACGGTAAGGAATCCCAAGAAGCTGCAATACATCTTCGGCATTCTTTGTGAGTTTTTCCAATTCCTCATAAGAGTTTTCCGGATGAACGAACTTGACCATTTCGACCTTTTGGAATTGATGCTGACGAATGAGACCTCGTGTATCTCTTCCGGAACTACCGGCTTCCTTTCTAAAACAAGGAGTATAGGCTGTGTAATAAATAGGAAGCTCTTCTGCCGGAATAATTTCCTTATCCAGTAAATTAGTTACAGGAACTTCTGCTGTGGGAATCAGGAAAAAGTCCTTTGCCGGTACATGGAACATATCCTCTTCGAATTTAGGAAGCTGGCCTGTCCCTGTCATAGCCTGCCGATTTACCATAAAGGGAGGAAGAATCTCCGTGTATCCCTGCTCTTCGGTGTGCAAATCCAGCATAAAGTTAATACATGCTCTCTCCAGTCTGGCACCTAGACCTTTGTATACTGTAAACCTGGTTCCGGCAATCTTTGTAGCACGATCCACATCTAAAATATCCAAATCTCCCCCTACATCCCAGTGAGGTTTTGCCTCAAAGTCAAAGGTGGTAGGCTCCCTAAAACGCCGCACTTCTACATTTTCCGCATCGTCGTTTCCAATGGGCGCATCCGGTGATGGTGTATTAGGCACGTTTAAAATAGCACCCTGCAGCTGTTCTTCGATTTCTGCCACCTGGCCATCCATTGCTTTGATTTCATCAGAAAGCACCTTCATCTCCGCCATTACCCGGCCGGCATCTTGTCCTTCCTTCTTTAGACGCGGAATCTCCTTGCTGGCGATTCTCTGTTGGTTCTTCTTTGCTTCTACTACCTTTAGCAGGTCTCTTCTCTGTTGATCCAGTTGGCGTACTCGGTCGATTTCAAAATCGCCTTTCTGTCTGGATTCGACGGCTTTTTTGACACCGTCAAAATCCTCTCTGATACGTTTGATATCCAGCACTTATATCACTCCTTGATTAGAATAGGTTTGTATTATAAATTTTGTACAGCCTGCGAAGTTCTTCCACTTTTTCGTCCATTTCCACCTGCAAGTCAGAGGCTGTATCGTAGTCTTCTTCCTGCAACGCATCTACAATGCGAGCCAAAAGACATCTACTTGAAAGGGTGTTTCGTCCCATTTCATTTCTCAACGTCTGTATCTTTTCCCAGTATTCCCGGTCATAATCTGTGCAGTCCATTTCATCGTGGAGACGAACGGTTTTGCGAATAACCTGATGTACATTGGGAAGGATACGATTCTTCAGCTCCGTTGCCCACTGCGCCACAACGGCTTCCTGATAGGACAGCAACGAAATCTCTTCCATGACACCATCCACCTGGAAAATCTCCAGGTCTTCAGGATGCTCCTCAAAGACGCGAATGTTTTCCCATACTGTCCTAGGGGCGTGCCCAAAGTATTTGTCTCTTTCCTCCGCCGTATAGGAATCAAATACATTGCGTTCACTACGGTAAATGCGATTTGTTTCCAGATAAAAGTCTTCTTGTCCATATTCTTTAGATATGGATTGCTCCAATTCCCTGCTGGTCTTTCCGGCTTTGCAGGCAGCACGAATACCATCCAGCATAGCCATATACGAAGCGGCAATTACCAAATAGGTATTACTCTGTGGATTCGGTGACCGCAGTTCAAAGCGCGTACTGGCCGGATTGTCGATTTCCCGCACCAGACCAACCAAAACCGTTCTGTTACGAGATGGTACGTTGCTGCTATGCCCCAGTGAGGTTACGACACAAACCGGCGCTTCGTACCCCGGCTTTAACCGGTCAAAGGCATCGTTGGTAGCCGATACGAAAGGATTGATCAGGTCGTAGTGTTTCAAGATACCCAGTAATGCCCCGAATCCTATCGATGACAGGTATTCTTCTCGCATATCTTTTGGACTGAACAGGTTGACATGACGACCGGATTTCGTCTTTACGGCTACACCCAAATGGGTATGTTCCCCGTTTCCGGCAATCCCCGGCATAGGCTTTGCAATGAAAGTAACATCCAGACCATAAAGACGGAATACGTCACGCACAACATATTTTACTTGGTTTTCATTGTCGGCAGCTTGCATAGCCGTGGAATACTTCCAGTCGATTTCCAGCTGCTCCATAATATGATCATAGTGGCCGGAGTTGCCTAGTCTGGCCTTAACTCCACCGACTTCTTTGTGCCCCATTTCCATGTCGAATCCATATTTATCCAGGATAATCATGGTCTTTTCAAGAGCTGTACGAACAGGTCCTATGGTTCTCTTCCAATATTGCTCTTTCAACTCTTCGGCCGTTGTCAGACGGTCACGTTCTGACTGGTCATCGGGAGTCTTTACCCAGAACTCCAATTCCGTTGCACTGGTAAGAACGATTTTATCAATATCATCAACACCGTCTACATCCAGATCATCAAACACATACGGATGTTCTTTCAGCTCCTTCATCAGCTCTGCCTTAAAGGCCTCGACACTGTTTCGTAAGGCTACTCTGGAACCTACCTCCATAGTATCGTTGTGTAGGAGGAAAGAAGGAATTCGCAGAGTCCCCATAGGCAGTCCCATTACAAAATCCGGGTGCTTTAAGTTGTGATCCACGTACCAGTTTACGGACAAGTCCGGGATAATATCCACCTTGGCATTATTCAGGTTGGCAATCCGCGGCAAAACAACAGAAGAACCGTCTGTCTGCACACCTTTTGTCAACATCTTATCCATGTCTTCTAGGAATACGCCAATGGGAATCTTCTCATCGGTGTCATTCCCGCCAATGTCAATACCTACAAATGATACAAACAGTACCTCCGGGTGAGCTTTCAGGATCCTGGTTAGCGCTTCCTTGTTGTGGTCCTCCGGCTTAATGGTATATAGCAATTTATCTAAATCATAATCCAGCAATTTGTTGCTTCCTTTCTCGTTGGTTTCCAATCAACTATATAGGTGACAGCTATTGTTGTTTCACTATTTCAGCTGCTTTAGAAGTTCTTCCAATTTTTCCATCTGCTTGCCGTATTCTGTCCAATCACCGGATTTCTGGGCTGCCAATGCCGCTTCATACGCAGCTTGGGCCTTTTGAATAATCTGTGCCTGGGACAAAGCCTTGCCGGAACCACCGGATTTATTGCCTTTATCAGCATCGTTTTTGTAGTTGTCGCCGGAACCTTCCCCGAACATAGAGTTCAGTGCTTCGGCCAAGGTCGGTTCATAGGCAATCTTGTCGCCATAAGCTACAATTACTCGTTTTACTTCCGGAATAGAGGAATTCTTTGCTTCCAAATATACCGGTTCTACATACATAATGGAATCTTCAATTGGAATGACAAACATATTCCCACGGCTGTAGGAAGATCCGGCCTGTGACCACAAGGAGAATTCCTTGGAAATTTCCGTACTTTGGTCAATTTGTGCCTCAATTTGTGCAGGACCGTATACAACACGACTCTTTGGCAGTTTATACAATACCAGCTTGCCGTATCGTTCTCCATCGTTATGTGCCACCAACAAACCGGTCATGTTGTCCTTATCCTTTGGTGTATACGGAATGGAGTTTACAAACTCTGCATCTTTTTCTCCGGGCAAATTGAGAATGTAGTAGTTAGGTTCCATTTCCTTCTTTTCCGTTCCGTAAATTTCGTTGGAAATAGCCCACATATCTTCGTTTTGATAGAAAACCTTTACATCGTTCATGTGATACCGCTGGTATACCTTTGCCTGAATATCAAACATGGTATTGGGGTAACGGATATGTGCTCGGATTCCTTCCGGCATTTCCTTCATATTTTTGAAGAGCTTCGGATAAATCTTCTGCATAGTCTTTGCAACGGCATCGGTCTCATCAACGATGTAGTAATCTGTTGTTCCGTTATACGCATCGATTACTACCTTTACAGAGTTACGAATGTAGTTGTTGCTGCTGCGGTTAGCATCGTACGGTTCGGAATACGGGAACTTGTTGCTCTGCGTATACGCATCAATAATCCAGTAGAGTTTTCCATTGGCAGTACACATATACGGATCACTGTCGTAACTGAGGTAAGGCATAATCTGCCGTACACGATCGGTGATGTTTCTGTTAATAACAATTCTGGAGTCCGCTTTTACGTTGGAGGACACCAATAGCTTTAAGCTATGCTGGCGAATGGCAAACATCAAGCGAGAAACCGGGTTCATTTTGATTCCGGCCGTTCCCTTATATTTGGTGTATTTATTGCTGTCGCCATCAGGATAGTCAAATTCCGATTCGTCGGTGTTAACTAAAATGTAGTCATTGGTAGACTCTCCGAAATAGATTTCCGGCCGCTTAATCTGGATGTTTTTTACATCGGATTCCGGTGGAATATCTTTCACCAGCATATCCGGTTGTCCGCTGGCAGTGATTTCATCTACACGAGACATAGTGGCACCATATCCGTGGGTATATTTAATGTGTCTATTGATCCAGGTGTTGGAAATCTTAGACTCGTCAATTTCTCGGCTGGAAAGGAAGGTCTGTGTATATTCCCCATCCATATCGTATCGATCTACATCTACGTCATTAAACGTATAGTACTGACGAATACTTTGTGTCTGGTTGTAGAAGGTTTTCGCCGGTTTGTAGTCATTGATACGAATGTTGGAAATAGTTGCTTCGTTTTTCTTAATGTCCTCGCCGGTGAGTTTGTTGTTTGCAGCAAAAGGTTTTACATCAACATCTCCCAGGTTATATGCATACTGGGTGCATTTGATGTTTCTTTCCAGGTATTTGCTTTCCTTATTGATTTCATCAGGAGATACGATAAAGTTCTGTACCACCATTGCGCCGGCTGTTCCCACAGCGAAAACAATGATCATGATGATAGGAACCGTCAATACCGGTTTTACTTTTTGACGTAAAATACAGAAGACACTGGCTGCAGCGCCTACAATGGCCAAACCGATGAGAATACGGTACATCCACAAAGTCACCTTGATATCGGTGTATCCGGCTCCGTAAACAGCGCCGGTGTGGTTATACAGCAAGGAGTACTGATTCAGGAAAAAGTGAACCGCCACTGCTGCAAAAAAGATAATGGCTACAATAATCAGCTGGGTTCTTGCAATGGCAAATAGTCTTTCTGCTTCCCCACGAATATCTCCCGTTGGCTTGGGAGCTTTTACTTTAGTGGAAGTAAAAGAGGAGAAGTCAAAGCCTTTTGTAAACTTGCCCAGAATTTCTTCAAAGGGGTTGGAAGCGTTCTTTTTGCGGAAAGCTTCTCTTTCTTTTTCAAATTGGCGTTCCTGGTCAAATTCATCTTGGTCTCCAAAGTCGGCACCGGTAGCCTCTTCTGTTACCTTTTCTCGTTTTTCAGGAGAGTGAAGGCTCAGCAGGATTGCATAGTAAATCAGTGTCATTACCAGCAGTACCAGAACAACACCTAATACCATGTTTACCAAGGTAGTCAGGAATTCCATTTTGAAAACATAGAAAGACGCATCGTTATTAAACAATGCCTCTTTTATTCCAAAGTCTGTGCTATTGAAAAATTCCAAGGAACGGAACCAAAGACGTGTCACTGCCAAATACGTTACGATGCCGCCAAAGATGGCCGCCATAATCCAGCTGGTAACGTTAATGGTTTTCCCTCTATCAGGGTCTTCTGAGAAAACATGTTTGAAATATGATTTCTTCAGGAATTTAAAGTACACATAGACCACCATGGTCATAATGATGAACACGGGAATTCCTATTTTCAGCTGGATAAACAGCTTCTTTAGGAATACGCTAACGTATCCTAATTCTTTAAACCATAGAAAATCCGTCAAGAAGTTAATTAGTGCCAAAAATATAATCAGGGCAATAACCACACCAATGGCTACATTACGCCCGGTATGTCGCTCTTTCTTTTTTGGCGTTTTCTTTTCCTTTTCCACAACGTCCTCCGTTCCAGCGATTGCTTACACTTGGACAATTCCGGAAACCTGCAATATCCCCTTGGAATTGTCTATTCTATATATCTTCTTTATGTTATTTTCCGACACCCAGACGTAATAGGCTTTATCTGTGTATCGGATTTGTCCGATTTTCAGTTCTTTTTCTTTCCCTTTCGGTGTCATATGGGAATCAGCATAGACCATGGCCGCTTCTACCAGCGCCTGATCCAGAGGTATCTTCTTCCCCCGGGAATCTACGTGTTTCTCGTTTTCCTCTAAGACCTTACTGGTTTTAATGGCTTTGTCCTTGTATGTTCGGTCATCTCGGTACTGTAACTTGTCGCTATAAGCGACTTTTGTCAGACTCAAGTTTTTCTGTTCTTTTACCACCAGCTGTATTATTCCGGTCTTATCTTTGGCTGCCTCTGTAGAGTCGGTCTTTTGCGGAACCGGTTCTTGTTTTTCCACTTGAGATGTGCCTAAAACAGAATGAAGCCATGTTCCCGGCGGACTATTTGGGGCAATCAGTGCTGTTGCTGCCAACACCAACAGTGCCAGCAAAATGATGAGGATTACCATCACCCATCGCCGTGACCTTTTGCCTTTTTTGTCAGGAGTATTTTCTCTTGCAACTATTTCCTCCTTGGAATTTTCTGCCGGCAGGGTCTTTTTCTCTACCCTTTCCGGCACTTCTTCCTTAGGAATCTCCATGGAAGATTCCAAAGAAGGCTCCGACTTTACAGCGTCTTCTTTCCGGTTAACAGCTTCCGGTGTCCGTTTGTCCGGCTGCTTCTCCGGTTTTTGTTCTTCCGTCTTTTGGACCTCTACCTCTTCCTGCTGCCCGGGTTCTTCAAAGGCTTCTTCTTTTTCCGAACCACCCTCTATCGTTTTTTCTTCCTGCAGCTTTTCTTCTCGGAATCTACTTACCGCCTGGCTTTCAGCTTCCTGTTCTTTTATCAAGGCGGCTAAATAGGCCGGCATCCCGGTCTCCGGCGGCTCTATCCGGTCTTGGTCATAGGTTGCCGAAGAATATTCTTCCGCCTCCTGTTCCAGGTCTGACTCGCCTCTACCGGAACGGTATTTTTCATATTCTTTGTCCAACAATCGCTGGAATTCTTCGTTTTTACGATTAAAGGTATAAAATTGATCCACTTGACCGTGGTCGGTTTCGTTGGTAGATACTGTATGGGCAACCATAGCATCTGTCATTGAAACCGAAGTCGGCACACTGCACTGTTCTTTTCGAATTTCTTCAAAGAGTTCCTCTTCCAGCTGCTGCCCCGTTACATCATTTTCGCCGGCTATAGGCTCCTCTGCAGAAGTCGGCTCTTGCTCCTCTTCTGCCGCAGGCATCTCTTCCGGTATTGCTTTCGCCGCTTCTCCCTTTGGCAGTATTTCGTGCGATTCCTTAGATGTTTCTATTACATCTTCGGGTGCAATGGGAATTTCAAAAGGTTCATTCCAAACAACCTTTTCCTCATCCAAATCCGCCTCTACATCGGGCAAAAGATCTTCGCCAAAGGCGATTTCGTCTCCTTCTTTACAGGAATCCTTTTCCCCTTTACTTTCATGAAACTGGTCAAAGGTATTCCAATTAAATTGAATATCTTTGGTTGGTTTTTTCTCTCTCGGGAATCCATCGGTATTCCAGCTAAACTGTTCTTCCGGCGGAATATACCCCTGAAATACTGAATCATCAGCTCCATCAGTATCCATGGGAGAGGTGCTTTTTCTTTTTTTAGAAAGAGAAAGTGGTTCTTTAATGACGCGAGCACCACACACACTGCAGCGCTGTTCTGTCTCTCGAACCGGATTTCCACACTTCCTGCACTTCATTAATTCCTCCCACTTAGTCCTTTATCTGCATCTGCAATTCTTCTTTGGTATACACCTTGCCACTGCGACCCCGTTGATAAGGCATGTACCCGAATTCCGCCTCTTTTTCCGGCGCCGGGCTACTCATAGCCTGCAGGATTTCTTCAATGGGATCCTTATTGGCAGCCTGCTCTTCTACGGGAGTCGCCATAGAAGGTTCCTCTTTAGCAATGGGTTCAACTACCGGTTGCCCCGCCGGTTCCGGTTCCACGGACATCACCGGCTGACTCTTAACTACAGCAGTGGCGACTGCAGGTTCCCTGCCGGATTCCTTAATGGCCTCGGTAACGATTTCCTTCAACTCTTTGCGTTTTGTTTCGTGAAGCCGTTGATCCATTCTATCCAGTGTCCGGCTCTGCATCCCGGCAAAATGGTTATATATAAATAAGCCGACAATAACCAGTAATGTTACAGTTACTGCGGCACATGTAATGATTAAATAAATATTGCCAATGTTCATATCCATAGAATCCTCTCTAACGCCTTTTCCCTGATGCCTAAGCTAATTTATTATACAATTTACAGTCTCTTTTTTCAATATCGTGTAGCACAAATCGACACCTGCTTTTCTAGGGTTGTCAAACATATGTGAGGTATTACAGTTCTCATAATATCATCTAAAAAACGGTTTTTGTGTTCAACATAGCGCCATTGCAAATGAAACATCTTTGTGCGAATATTTTTCTCAAAAAAAAGACAGTGATTTTGCCGAAGTCACAGCCTCCTCAATGTCCTTTTTGTTTCTTTATTCTTCTATTTCTTTTTTCAGCATTACGTTAATCCACTGCTCATCAAAGCCATCACGAACGTCTTCTGTTTCCATGTACTCCGCTACAGAAAAGCCGCCGGCTTGTGCAATGACTTGGTTTAAACGCTCCAGAGTCCAGTCGCAATAGTAACGACCCTCTCGCATCCCTTCAAACTCGCCGAGACGAAATCCCATATACAAGGCTCCTCCCGGTCGCAAACCGCGATGGATTTTTCGCAAGATATCCACAATATCTCCGGACGATACATGAACCAGTGAATCAGAAGCCCAAACGCCATCTAAACTGTTATCATAGTCCAGTTCCGAAAACAACAGGTGGCGTACCGGCTGTCCCAGAACACATTCTGCGTAGCCACACATTTTGAGACTGCCGTCAATGGGGATGACCTGGTATCCTTCTGACAGAAAGTGTTTGCTGTCACGACCGGTACCACAACCCAAGTCTAAAATTACATCGCCGGCGTTCAAATACCGTTCAAAGACACGGTAAAACCGGGACATATCCGCATACTTGGACTGGTTTGCAAAGGCAACCGTCTGCTGATCGTAGTAACGAAGGGTTTCCTGGATATAGTTTTCCATACTCTTTGCCTCATTCTGTTGGTCACAACTGCTGCACCTATAGTATACCGTGATGCAAGGATATTTTCAATGATACCACTATGATGCTGCCGGTATACCTGCCCGGTTTTCATGACTATTTCGCCCGTATTCTCCGTACATCAGATGCCTTTCCATAGACGTTCTTTTTCTTCATTTTACGAAATCCTCGCACTTTATAATAGTAGGCACGGCCTCTCATCCGGTACTTATCTACATAGTAGCGATGGTTGCTTCTGGTGGTGGCAATCCGCTTGTACTTTCTGTTTTTACCGGTGGAACGATATACCGCATAGCCGGTTGCACCCAGAGATTTTGTCCACGAAATACGGATTTTTCTTTTGTTTATAGCTTTCCCATAGACTTTCACCCGAGGCGGTTTCGGCGTCACTTGCCCTTGGCCAAGAACATAGTATTCATTGCGACCCGGTCCAACTCTATCTCTGACCAGCACTCGAATATTATAAGTCTTACCGGTAGTCATTTTATATTTCCGGTAGGTGGTATTTTTTTGCAGCTTTACAGGAGAATAATATCTGCTCCCTTTCGGGCGTATTTCAATCATGTAGTCGCCGGCAGTGGGGAAACGATTCCATGAAATGGTAGCCGCCTGATGGGTAACGCTATGAATTTTAACAGGTTTGATGGTTCTGCTGGCTTTTGCATAGCCTCCACCGGTGACCGCTGTCAAGGCGCGACGAGAATTAACCATACCGTATCCGGAATACCGATCCTTTCCGGGAGAATACATATCTGTAGTTGTTTTGCAAAGAATATCTCGAACTTTCTTAGGATGCGCTCCGGTATCAACCGCATACATCATGGCTGCAATCCCGCTAACAACAGGTGTCGCCATAGATGTACCGCTAAGCTCCATGTATTCGTTTCTTCCGTAGCTGCTCTGTCGCGACCAGGTGCTAAACATCGCGACTCCGGGAGCTGCAATATCAATGGCTGTTCCGTATGTAGATGTTTCGTGGAGCAAATGATGTTTCCCGGAGTTAGCAACGCTAATGGTCTTACCATAGTAGGCAGGAATCTCGGCAACTCCATCTGTCTGATCATTTCCTGCCGCACAAATCAACGTTACGCCCTTGCCATATGCAGAAGAAACGGATTTTCGCATGGCCTTATCCTCATCCCCTTTTATAGAACCAAGACTCATGTTTATTATCTTTGCACCGTTTTTAACCGCATAATCGATACCACGCGCCACAGAAATAGTAGTTCCGTATTTCCCGGAAGCGTTAAACACACGAATGCCCATAACTTTAATGGCACTATTGGTTTTCCCCGCTCCGACGCCGGTTACACCATAGCCATTATTGGCAGCTGCAATAATACCGGCTACATGGGTTCCATGACCTACTTGATCTTTAGTGATTTTACTTGTTTTAGAAGAGTAGGTTTCCACTGAATGGTCTTTGTCGATAACACACTGTTTTTTACCTTGTGCATCTGTATAAGTAAAATCCGGATGGTTCACATCAAGACCGGTATCTAAGACTGCTACTTTGACAGTTCTTTTTTTATTGGCTTCTAAAATATCCCAACCTTCTCTTGCATCAATGGCATCTTTTTTAAGAACCCACTGGCTTTCTTCAAGATTAGGTTGATTATTTTTTGGTTCCAAGGCAGCGCTTTCATCGCCGGCGGTTTCTGCAGCCTCCGTTGCCTCTTCATCTGAAGCTTTGTAAATGAAGTTGGGCTGCACGAATTCCACATCGTCCCGTTTGGCATACTCTTCCATGGAGTCTTCCAGTTGATTAGCAGTACTGCTATCGGTGTCTACCACAGCCACCATCTGTTCATCTCCACCGGTACCGACATCTACCGCTTCTTTCAGCTGATCCCCTTTGGTGGCTGCAACCTTTTCTGCTTTTCTGTCACTGACAGAATCCTTCATAACCACCAGCAGTTCCCCTTCTTTGTAGGAATCTTCGTCTCTTGGCACCTCTGCCACTTTTTCTGCAATGCCCTCTTGGCTATCATCTTTTGACGGCTCTGCCGAAGCCGGCACTAATGTCATGGTAAAAATCATTACTGCTGCCAACAGCAGCACTAAAAATTTCTTCATGGTCTCTCCTCTCGTTATTCATTTTGTCACTTCATATATATCCTAGACGTAGGAAATGTTGATTTGATGAATCGATATTTAGAATTTATTGTTTTTTTGCACACAATTCTTCACAGACCCTTTACCGGTCTTGTGAAAAAATCCTGTTAAAGAAACAGCTTTCGGCACCGGTATGGCAAGCCGGTCCTTTTTTTTCTACTTGGATAACCAGGGCATCCTTGTCGCAATCTGCGGTTATGTTCATGATCTTTTGTGTATTTCCGCTGGTTTCTCCTTTTCGCCACAACTCCTGGCGACTGCGAGACCAAAAGCAAGTATAGCCTTCCTCCAAAGTAATGGCCAGGCTCTCTTTATTCATGTACGCCAACGTCAAGACTTCCTTCGTATAATAATCCTGCACAATGGCCGGAACCAGCCCTTTTTCATCAAAAGAAATTCCAAAAGCCTCTATCTTTTCTTTCATTTCACATTCTCCATTATCTGCTTCTTCCTTATTATAGCCTAACCGGTATGCCCTGTTCTGACAAGTGCTGCTTTAAACCGGAAATGGACAGTTCTCCAAAGTGGAAGATACTGGCTGCCAGTCCTGCATCAATCCCTTTGTGCTGAAACAACTGAGAAAAATCTTCTTTTTTTCCGGCCCCTCCGCTGGCAATAATAGGAATCTTAACATGAGCGACAATAATATCCAGCATTTCCAGGTCAAACCCCTCTTTTACACCGTCGGTGTCGATGCTATTTACTACCAGTTCACCGGCACCTCTGTTTTCTCCATCTAGTGCCCACTGCACTGCATCGATGCCGGTATCCTCTCTGCCACCATGAAGAAATACGTGAAAAGAACCATCGACCCGTTTTACGTCCATAGATAACACCACACACTGGTCGCCATACCGTTTGGCACCGTCTTCTATCAGCTGTGGATTTTTAATGGCACCACTGTTGACACTGACTTTATCTGCACCGCATTTTAGCACTCTGTCAAAATCATCCAGCGTATTGATGCCGCCGCCGACTGTCAATGGAATAAAAATACTGCCGGCTACCTCTCGCAAAACATCGGTAAACAAGCCTCTGCCTTCGGCACTGGCTGTAATATCATAAAACACCAGCTCATCAGCACCACTATCATTGTATATACGAGCCATTTCCACCGGATCCGCCACGTCACGGATACCTTCAAAGTTTACGCCCTTTACAACTTTTCCGTTGCGTACGTCTAAACATGGAATGATTCGCTTTGTTATCATCGCACTACTCCTGTCCCAGTTCAATGCAGCGACCTAAATCCAAGGCACCTGTATACAGGGCTTTTCCCAAAATCGCTCCATCGACAATGTCCTTTAACGCTGTAATTTCCTCTTCAAAACTAATGCCGCCACTAGCTGTAATCTGTAGCCCCTTAATGGATGCCAAATCCCTATATGCCGCAAGATTGGTTCCCATCATGGCACCGTCTCGGCTAATGTCCGTATAAATAACCGATATCACCCCAATAGAAGCCAAATATTGGCAAAACGCGAAAGCATCCATATCAGTCACTTCCTGCCAGCCGCTGACGGCTACTTTACCATCTTTGGCGTCCACTCCTACGGCAATACGTTCTCCGTATTTCCCAACAACTCTCTCTAAAAAGTTCCGATCCTTGACCGCAATGGTCCCTAAAATAACTCTGCCGACGCCGGCATCAAGATACTGTTTGATTCTCTCTTCATCACGAATGCCGCCACCAATTTCCACAAACATATTTCCTCGGCTGCAAATCTCCTCTACCGTCTTGAAATTGGATAAGGTTCCGTCTTTGGCACCATCCAAGTCTACCACATGAAGATAAGCAGCACCGGCCGCCTGAAAGTCGCTGGCAACAGAAACAGGACTGTCGCTATATACTGTCTTTTTCCCATAGTCGCCTTGCAGCAAACGGACGGCCTTTCCGTCAATAATATCAATGGCAGGAAATATCTTCATCCCTTCACCTCCTTAAATGCTCGTAAAATATTCATGCCGGCAGCACCGCTTTTTTCCGGATGAAACTGGGTGCCGTAAACGTTCCCATGGCGTACAGCACCGGTAATGGAAACATCATACTCCGATACGGCAATGGTGTCTTTTTCACAGTTCTTTCCGTAGTAACTGTGAACGTAATACACATACTCTCCGTTTTTAATGTATTTGAAAAGCGGATCGTCTACAAGAATTTCCAGTTGGTTCCAACCTATGTGCGGAACTTTCAGCGGTGTTGTTAAGTCTTTTTCAATGGAGACGATATCCCCTGCAACCAGCCCCAACCCTTTGTGATGACCATACTCATAACTGGTCTCAAACAGCAGTTGCATCCCAAGGCATATTCCCAGCATAGGCTTACCTTTTTCCACTTGGTGATAAATCACATCCACCAACCCGCTTTCCTCCAACTTTTGACGAGCATCGGAAAAGGCTCCTACTCCCGGCAGAATAATCTGACCGGCATCTTCTAAATCGGCCGGATTGCCTGTTACTTTTACATCGGCACCTAAATATTTCAAAGAAGCCGTTAAGGAAAACAGGTTTCCCACTCCATAGTCAATCACTGCAATCATCTACAACACTCCTTTGGTAGACGGTACTTCCTGCGGTGCCTTTTCATCCACTGCACAAGCTTTTGCCAGGGCTCTGCCGAGACCTTTAAATATAGCTTCAATAATGTGGTGGGTGTTTTCGCCGGCCAGTTGGCGGACATGAAGAGTCAATCCCAGATGACGAGAAAAGCCCTTTAAGAATTCATCCACCAACTCTGTATCAAATCGTCCCACGGTGTCTTTCACCTGATAGTCCAGATTCACCGAAACCCGGCCGCTAATATCAAGAACCACCATTACCAAGGCTTCATCCATAGGAAGCGTCATATCTCCATAACGACAAATGCCTTTCTTTTCCCCCAGCGCCTTTCTAAAGGCTGCTCCAAGGGCAATGCCAAGGTCCTCCACCAGGTGGTGATCGTCTACCCAGGAATCCCCTGCAGCATCGATCTTCAAATCAAAACGACCATGGCGGGTAAGCAGCTCCAACATGTGGTTAATAAAGCCACAATCCGTATCGACGGCATACCGTCCTTGACCATCGATATTTAGCTGCAAAGAAATTTCTGTTTCTGTTGTTTTTCGACTAATGGCTGCTGTCCGCATAGAGTTCCTCCATAACCTGTACCAGTTTTTCCATATCTTCTTGCACACCAATGGTGATTCGAACAAAATCCTTAAGAAGCGGTGTGTCAAAATGACGAAGAAGAATGTTCCTCTCCCTAATTTTATCAAACCAAGAGGCTCCTGTCTTAACAAAAACAAAGTTTGTCTCCGATGGCAGTACAAAAAGGCCCAGCCTCTTCATTTCCCCGACAAACCACTGCCTGGTTTTTATGATTTTTTCCGTAGTTTCTCGAAAATATTCTTGATCTTCTATGGCCGCTTTGGCTGCCACAATAGCCTCTCTACTAAGGTTATATGGATTGAAGCTAAACTTCACCCGATTTAAATCCGCAATAATCGCCGCACTTGCCAACGCCATGCCTACACGCATCCCTGCCAAGCTGCGAGATTTGCTAAAGGTCTGTACCACCAGCAAGTTGTCGTATTTAGCAATGAGAGGAACACAACTGTCTCCGCCGAAGTCCACATACGCTTCGTCAATAATCACCACTTGGTCTTTATTTGCCTGTAGGATTTCTTCAATGACGCCAAGAGACAGTGTCATCCCCGTCGGCGCGTTAGGATTGGCCAGTACCACCATTCCGTCATTCTTTTTGTAATCCTCAGGAGCAATGTGCAATTCCCTCATAGGCATTGCTTCCATTTGGCAGCCGGTAAGACTGGCAAAAACGGGATAAAACCCATAGCTGACTTCCGGAAAA
Organism: uncultured Eubacteriales bacterium; assembly: GCA_963542695.1. Lineage (GTDB taxonomy): Bacteria > Bacillota > Clostridia > Peptostreptococcales > Anaerovoracaceae > RUG100. The sequence continues at coordinate 37,344 of CAUTYX010000003.1, read as the reverse complement.
TACACCTTTTTACCATAAGCCATATAGGCAAAGGCCAGAACTTCGTCAGACCCGTTGCCCAGCATTACCTGACTGGGCAATAAGCCATAATATGCAGCGATGGCATCCACTGCCTCCCGGGCTTGCGGATCCGGATATAGCCGGTATGTTTCATTGTTTAGTGCTGCCAGTGCCGCTACTACCTTTGGCGATGGGGGATACGGATTTTCATTGGTGTTCAGCTTGATTACACCTTCCACCTTTGGTTGCTCTCCCGGCGTGTAAGGCTCTAGGAACTGTAATGTGTCTTTGAAAAATCTACTCAACGGCGTCTCCTTTTGCTGGACTGTCAATAGTAGACAGAATGTTGTTAATGTGTTGGTATTTGAATTTGTAGCTACTCTTGTTAGCAATGAGCCGTGCACTGATATCCTTAAATTCCTCAATAACTTCCAGGTTGTTGGCACGGATTGTACTCCCCGTCTCTACAATATCTACAATTACATCCGATAGACCCAGTAGCGGACCCAGCTCAATGCTGCCGTTTAGTTTAATAATAGAAATGTCCCGGTTCTGTTCTTGATAATGGCGTTTGGCCGTATTGACATACTTTGTAGCCACTCGCAATACCCGATCCGGATCATCTTCATATCCTTTGGCAGCGGCTACACACATTCGACATTTCCCAATATTCAAATCCTTCAATTCATACACATCCGGATTGGTTTCCATTAAGATATCTTTTCCCACTATGCCGATGTCGGCTGCCTTGTGTTCTACATACACGGCTACATCACTAGGCTTTACGAGAATATAGCGGATTTTCTTTTCCGGGTTTTTCACCACCAGCTTTCGGTCTTTTGATTTGTAGGCGTCGCATTGGTATCCGGCAGCAGAAAGAATCTCATACACCTGATCTCCCAACCTGCCTTTCGGCAATGCCACCGTAAGCATATCCTGCTGCGATTGTTCATCTTCCTCCACTCGTGCAATTTCATCTAAGTATAATGCAAATCCAATGGCACCGGCTTTGCGCCCCAGTTTTTCCATGGCGCGGTCGTATTGCCCGCCGCCCAAAATCCGTTTGGAAGAATTGCGCAAGTAGCCTTTAAAGATGACTCCGTTGTAGTAATCAATATCGTTTACCATGGACATATCCAAACGCAAATTTTCTCCCAAGCCTGCAGCTTTCAGGTTTTGACACAGGCTTTTTAGCTGTTCCAGCGCCTTTGTCATGGTGTTGTTGATAGTCAATTTTTCAGCCCGGGCAATCACGGCGGCCGCCTCCCCTTCCAATCCGGTAATGTGACATAACGCCTCTACCATAGGAGCGGAAACACCTGCTTCTGCTGCCACCTTTGCTACTCCGTCAACATTTTTGTCGCTAATGAGGCGGAGCAAATGATTGTATTCCGGTTGGCTCAATTCAAAGGTTTGCAGCAATCCTTCGGTAAATCCCATGTGAGATATTTCCAGCACAAAATCCTTGCTGACAGTCGCAAGGGTTTTTACGGCCATCCCCAACACTTGGCTGATTTCTTCTGTTGTAACGGTTCCGATCATCTCCAGGCCGATTTGCCCGATTTCACGAAAACTGTTGCTTTCCCGGCTTTCTCTATATACGTTTTCTACATAATACAGTTTTTCGGGATCTGCCGTGGTGTTTTCCGTATTTTTAATGATGCTCATGGTTACATCCGGTTTTAACGCCATAAGACGTCCATCTAAGTCTGTAAAGGTAAGCACCTTGTCTCCGGCAATAAAGTCTCTGTTGTTGGCATACAGGCTATATTCTTCAAACCGGCTCATTCTGTATTTCCGGTATCCATTTTCTTCATATAGAGCTCGCAACTCCAAGGTGGCAATTTCTTCCGGCCGCAAATTGGCACGTTGGTATATCATGATCCACTCCTTTTATCGATTTAATACATTAAAGCGTTATTGTGTTCAAGTGGTATTATACCACCTCTATCCCCTCTGTCAAGCTCCGCTCGTCTCTATTTTTCTTTCAGATGTATAATCCGCTGGTTCCGGCTTCCCCGAAAAGTAAGGCTGATATCCTTTTCTTCTAAAACAAACTCTCCATCTACCAACACGTCTATCATGGAAAGCATTTCTTTTGTATGAGATGTATAGGCAATGCCGCCTTCTACCAAGTCCACATCGTAGGTGTAACCGGTATAGCACCACACGGTCTTTTCCGGATACCGGCTGCGGACATGTCGAAGGAGCCGGGTTAATTCCGGTTGGTTCAAAGGGTCAAACGGTTCCCCGCCCAGTAATGTCAAGCCCTCGATAAACCCTTCTCCTAAATAGGTCAATATCTGTTCCCGTGTTTCCTCTGTATATGGCTGCCCATAGTTATAATCCCAGGTTTCCGGCTGAAAGCAGCCTTTACAATGATGTCGGCATCCCGACACAAACAAAGACACACGGACTCCGGGACCATTGGCAATATCAGTTTCTTTAAGACTTCCGTAATACACCTGCAACATCTCCTTTTTCTAATGGTATGTTCCAGTATACCACAAAAGCACTCATCAGCTTCCTTGACACCACCAAAGAAACTGATGGATAATAGAAAAAATGCGCCGGCGCTTTGAACATCCCCTATTAAAAATAGCCCGCTGATTTATCTTCCATCGGATGCTGTCTAAAAGGTAAAGAAAAGAAAGAGCCTAAGAAAATGAATTACGTATATATTTTACAATGTAGTGATGACACTCTATATACCGGCTGGACCAAAGATATCTCCAGAAGGCTGGCTGCTCACAATGCCGGTCGTGGTGCAAAATACACTCGTTGCCGCCTTCCGGTAAGCTTGGTGTACTGTGAAACACAACCGTCTCGCTCTTTGGCCATGCAGCGAGAAGCGGCCATAAAAAAACTAACCCGGAAGGAAAAGCTGCAGTTAATTGCGGAGAAAGCTCTCGTAGGCAATCATACGAAGGCACATGAAAATCTGCATGATCATAGCGATAATGCTAATGACAATGACTAGAGACATTTGTACCACTTGGTCAGTAGCCAAGGTGACGATGGGAATCGCCAAAAGACAAGCGAATATAATAATAAAGCATCCCCATCCATCATGCATGGCCGAGGGAATCTTTTTTTCCGGATCTCGGCATACATTACCGGCACCAATCCGCAAAAATCGCAATAGTTGATGATATAGATACAATCCACAAAGAAGTACAATATATCCAAGAGCCAGAGATTTAAAATCGGTATAGGCAATTTCAATGCCGTGACTCTTAGTAACAAAGACTGTTACCAAAATCCGGAAAACTTGACAAGCAATGGCCACCATACCGGCTATGCGAAGACGATTAAAAACCTGAAAGCCTGTACCGATATACCGTAAATTCCAGTAGATAAAAATCCATGCCCCAAGCAAAGCAGCCATATATCCTAATTCCACTTGCCAGTAGATGGCAATAATGCGAGTAATTTGTACCGCCATAGTAGCAAGGGCGATAATTACCAGTCCGGCGATTACGCGATTTAACTGTCGTAGCTGTAATGTCTTTGTTCCCATAATACCTCGCTTTTTCATTGCTCTTACGTTTCCCATTATGGCATATCCCTTTCATCCTTACAAGAACCTTGACTTCTTTTTAGAAACCGAGTATCGTAAATAGGCTATTTGTTTTTGAGAAGGAGGAAGCTATGCGCTTGCGTAAAGAAACCGGCGATATGCCCGATGAAGAAATTCAACTGATGGCCACATGCTCCGACGCGTTGGCACACCCTGCCCGTATCCGTATTTTTCGCCATATTATGACGTGTAATAAAAAACTGCAGAAGGTCTGCAACAAGGATTTGGTACATCATTTCGACTATGCTCAGGCCACCATTTCCCAACACGTAAAAAAACTGGTTGCCGCTGACCTGATAGAAATAAAAAAAGAAGACCGGTTTACCTATTACTATGTAAACATCGGTCGGTTGATGGAATACGTCAACGTTACGAAAAAATTCGGATAGTCCCTCTATTTGTGATATTTTTCGTGACGAATAATTTTAAAGCTACGGTAGATTTGTTCCAGCAAAATCACACGCATCATCTGGTGGGGAAAAGTCATCTTGGAAAAAGAAAGAGCCAAATTGCTTCGTTTGCTAACGGCTTTTGCAAGGCCATTGGATCCGCCTATGACAAAGACAATATCACTGGTACCTGCTACCATTCTCTTTTCCATAGATGCTGCCAGCTCTTCACTATCCATCATATTTCCTTTAATTTCACAAGTGATAACATATTCGCTATCCTTTATCTTCGAGAGGATTCGTTCCCCTTCCTCGTCTATATCATCAGAGGGACTTTCCTTAATCTCCACCGTTTCTACATTACAGTATGCCGACAGTCGCTTGCTGTATTCTCTGCAGGCTTCTTTCCAATATTTTTCTTTCAATTTTCCAATACACACCAGTCGTATTTTCACGGTTCCTCCCCTTTTATTTTATCATTCCAGATTGTCATTCCGGGCCGGCACGCAGTCTCAGACCCGGTACATGGGACTGACGGTATCTCGAGTTACCACATCTACCTCTATGTTTCCCCCCGGAAGAATGCCGGCTTCTTCCAACATATTGCACACAGTAATCTTGGCCATCTCCGGTGTATTATTCTGATGGGAAAGATGAGCCAGCAAAATTTGCCGCGGTTTACTGTTTTTTTGATGCACTTTCATAATGCAGTCTGCCGCCGCTTCGTTGGACAAATGGCCTTTATTTCCTAAAATTCGTCTTTTTAGAGAGTAGGGATAGGAACTCATTTGCAATACATTACTATCATGATTGGCTTCCAGTACCAGCAAATCCGCATCTTTAACGGCTTTTTCAATGGATTCGGTGACAATTCCGGTATCGGTTAAAATAGAAAGCTGCCGACCATCGGCAACGAAGGAATACCCCAAGGGTTCTGTGGCATCGTGACTAACTACAAAGGGCCTAACGGTAATTGCACCAATTTGAAACTCTTCCCGGCTGCCAATAAGGATTTGGTTTTTCTCAGGGACTTTATCTGAAAGGCACTGCCACGTTCCTATGTTCATATATGCAAGAGCTTGGGTCTTTTTTAAGACGATTTTAATACTCTTGGTGTGGTCTACATGTTCATGGGTAATCAGTACACCGGTAACCTCGGTTGGTTCCATACCATGATCCTTTAAACCGGCAAAAATCTTCTTTCCGCTGATGCCGCAATCCACCAACAGCACTGTATCTCCGTGACGAACCACGTAGCTGTTGCCGCTGCTTCCACTTGCCAGTGAACAAAACTCCAAGTGCCTGTCCTCGCTTTCTGTTAGAAAACACCTGTCTGCAAGCCCCCTCTTTGGCTTCATGGACAGGTGCGATCTAAAAAAATACTATATACCTAAAACTTCTAGTTAAGATTCTCGTTTACGTTATCGTCAGCTGCTTTTACGTTGTTTTTAGCTGCTTCCGCTGCCTTAATTTCATCATACATTTCTTTGACACCTTTGTTGGTGCTGCAGCTGCCGCATTCTCCGCTGCAGCCACTGCATTCATTGCGGTGTGCCACAGAATATCTCAATGCCAAGGCTACCAGTAGTGCGATAACGACAATAACAATAACTGTTGCTACCATGGTTGCTACCTCCTTCTGCATTATTCATTGCTAACTTACTGTTGTATTATACCCGCCTTAGGATGTTTCACACAACCCCTGGCAAAAAATCGAGGGGCCGGCTGCAAAAGCAGACGATCCCCTACATATATCACCGTTTTTTCTTCTGCTTGTTGGATTTTTTCGGCGTTTCCCGGAAGAATCCAATAACGAGACGTACTGCAAATACCATGAGAATGGCAATGATTATCAAAACAATACAGTCTGTTTTCCCCAGCACAAGATCAATTTTCATTTGGTTACTCCTCTACCTGTCTCCCTGCTTTACATATTCTCTGCAGCTGCTGTTTCCAGCTTTTTGGTAGGGTCCGGTCTAAAGAGTAAGTATAGAATGATAGCCAGTACAATGAGTGCCGCAATGGTTCCTGCTCCAAAGCTAACAACACCTGTTGCCAGTCCGCCAAACTGATACACCATCAATGCCAGTGCATAAGAGAATACATTCTGGAAAGCAATAGCAAACCAGAAGAATTTTCTGGAGCCGATTTCCTTGGCTGTGGTGGAAATAGCAGCCAGGCATGGGGAGTTAAACAGGTTAAAGCTGAGGAAGGATACTGCTGCTATGGTACTTGGGAAGAAAGCTACGAAAGAATCTCTCATAGAATGTGAAATTTCTTCAATTTCTCCAACGCCGGCCAATACACCCATGGTAGAAATAATACCCTCCTTGGCTACGAATCCGGATATGGAGGAAGCAACTGCCTGCCATGTATCGAATCCAAGTGGTGCAAAGACTATAGCAATGGCACCGCCAATGGCAGCCATGAGAGAATGTTCAGGTTCTACCAATCCAAACGTACCGTTGTGGAAGCCGAAGCTTGACAGTAACCACATTACTACGCAGCAGAGGAACAAGATAGTTCCGGCTTTCTTTAAGAATGCCCAGATACGTTCCCATACGTGGATCAATACACCCTTTACGGATGGAATGTGATACTGTGGTAACTCCATAACAAACGGTGCCGGCTTTCCGGCAAACATCTTCATCTTCTTTAAGATGATGCAGGAAACAATCACCAATACGATACCTGCCAAATAGCAAGCCGGAGCCGCCCACCAGGCACCTCCCATACAGAAGCCTGCAATGGAAGCAATAACCGGTAATTTAGCGCCGCAAGGAATCAATGTTGTTGTCATCATTGTCATGCGACGGTCTTTTTCGTTTTCAATGGTACGCGTAGCCATGATTCCAGGCACTCCACATCCGGAGGAAATCAGGAAAGGAATAAAGCTCTTTCCGGAAACACCGAATCCACGGAAAATACGGTCCATGACAAAGGCAACACGAGACATATATCCGCAGTCTTCCAAAATGGACAAGCACAAGAATACCATGGCCATCTGCGGTGCAAAGCCAATAGGAGCTCCGATACCGCCAATGATACCGTCAACAACCAAGGATACTACCCAATTGGCAGCGCCGGCATTTTCCAAAAGACTCTGCACGCTAGGCTGAATCCACTCTGCAAAGAGCACATCATTGGTCCAGTCTGTCATCTTTGTACCGATGGTGGTAATAGAAATAAAGTATACCAGGAACATAACGGCAGCGAAAATCGGCAATGCCAAAATCCGGTTGGTAACAATCCGGTCAATTTTATCAGAAGCAGAAAGTGCTCCCTTGGCAGCTTTCTTTACCAGAGTACCGCCAATGATGCCGGTAATGTATTCATATCTTTGTGCTGTGATGATGCTTTCCGTATCGTCATCCATCTCTGTTTCACAAGCCGTCACCAACTTGTCGATTTCTGCTGCAACATCACTGTTTAACTTCAAGCTTTCCAAGACTTTTTCGTCTCTTTCGAAAAGCTTTACTCCGTACCAGTGTCTATTTTCTTCTGATACAAAAGGTTTAATTAATTCTTCAATCTGTGCAACTGCCTGCTGTACCGGTCCCTGATAAATCTCAGGAGACTGAGCGACTTTTCCGCTTTTAGCTGCTTCGATGGCTTTTTGTACCAGTTCTTTGCCGCCTTCTTTCTTCAAAGCACTAATCGGTACCACTTCACATCCCAGTGTTTTGCTTAACTTTCTGTAGTCAATAACGTCGCCCTTTTTGCGAACCAAGTCTACCATGTTCACTGCAACAACCGTAGGAATGTTCAATTCCAGAATTTGTGTCGTCAGATACAGGTTTCTTTCAATATTGGTTCCGTCAACGATGTTGATAATGGCATCGGGTCTTTCGTGTACCAGGTACTGCCTTGATACCACTTCTTCCAAGGTATACGGTGACAAAGAGTAAATTCCCGGCAAGTCCTGAATAATAACGTCCTTGTTTCCGGAAATGCGACCGTCTTTTTTCTCAACGGTTACCCCCGGCCAGTTACCGACATACTGATTACTGCCGGTCAATTGATTAAAAAGCGTTGTCTTACCGCAGTTTGGATTTCCGGCAAGTGCGATTTTTAACTCCATCCTTACTATTTCTCCTTTCCAAATCAGTTGGCACTGATTCGCTTCCTCTCTTCTTACCTGAGTGTTGTTACTTACTGTACTTCGATTTCTTCTGCTTCTGCTTTTCGAACAGACAATTCATAACCACGAACATTTAGTTCAATGGGATCCCCCAGCGGTGCAACTTTTCGAACATATATCTCCACACCTTTGGTAATTCCCATGTCCATGATCCGTCTTTTTACTGCGCCTTCTCCATGAAGCTTTTTCACCGTTACAGTTTCTCCTACTGCAACATCACGCAACGTTTTCATGCTCTGTAACTCCTTCCTACATTTCTGTAGCTAATAAACAAAATATACATACACTACTTCGATTACTGACAACTAACCTAATCAAGTTTAGTATGACTAACCCCTATTTGTCAATACCTTTAGAAACAAAAATCCCAAGGCAGCAAACCTTGAGATTTCAGAGTTTGTATAAAAGAAGTCATGAAAATTCCTAACTGTTATTTTCCTTTTACATTGTGTCCGGGATATTTTTCCGGCTTTCCCATGGGGAAAAAGTTCAGCCGCAAGGCATTCATCACTACACAAAAACTGGATATGCTCATTGCGGCAGCTCCTACCATTGGATTCATGGTCCAGCCAAAGAGATGAAAATAGGCGCCGGCTGCCAAGGGGATCAAGCAAACGTTATAAAAAAAGGCCCAAAACAAATTCTGATGGATATTTCTAAGTGTTGCTCTGGAAAGCCCAATGGCTGCCGTCACATCCGACAGCCTGCTCTTCATAACCACCACGTCTGCCGCATCAATGGCCACGTCTGTCCCTGCACCTACTGCAATGCCTACATCAGCTCTTGTTAAGGCCGGAGCATCGTTGATGCCATCTCCTACCATGGCAACCCTTCCGGTTTTCTGCAGGACTCTTACCACTTTTTCTTTTCCATCCGGCAGTACACCGGCAATAACCTGATCCACACCGGCTGCTTTTCCAATAGCCTTTGCCGTCTTTTCATTATCTCCGGTTACCATGACTACCTTGATTCCCATAGCCTTTATTTGGGCGATAGCTTTGGGGCTATCTTTCTTCATAACATCAGCCACAGCAATCATCCCAACGACTTGATTTCCGGCCGCAAAATACAAACAGGTTTTCCCTTCTTCTGCCAGGGTATCGGCCTGTCGTTTCAATGTTTCCGGCACATTGCCGATGCTTTCTATAAAGGAAATATTCCCTCCGGCCAACTCCATACCGTCTAATACGGCCTTTAGTCCGTTCCCCGGCAAGATTTCAAAACCATCTACGGCATACGCTGCAATATCCTCTTCTTCTGCCAGCTGCATAACGGCCTTTGCCAAAGGATGTTCACTGCGTTGCTCCAAAGCCGTTGCTGCAACCAGCAAGTCTTCCCTATCAATCCCTTCTGCAGGAAAAATATCCGTTACCTTCGGCTCCCCTTGGGTGATGGTACCTGTCTTGTCCACTGCCACTACGGCCACCTTTCCGGTGGTTTCCTGTGATTCTGCTGTCTTAAACAAAATACCGCTTTTGGCGCCGACACCATTTCCCACCATAATGGCCACCGGTGTTGCCAATCCCAAGGCACAAGGACAGCTAACCACCAGTACGGCAATACCACGAGCAAGGGCGAATCCGGCACTTTGGCCTACCAACAGCCATACAACAACAGTAACAAGAGCCGCTGCCATAACTGCCGGCACAAAGACTCCCGAAACGGTATCGGCAATCTTTGCAATGGGAGCCTTGGTTGCTGCCGCATCACTAACCATACGAATGATCTGTGCTAAGGCAGTGTCCTCTCCTACCTTTGTAGTTCTACAGATGATATAGCCGGATTGGTTCACCGTTGCTGCTGATACCATATCTCCGGGTTCCTTATCCACCGGAATACTTTCACCGGTTAGAGCAGCTTCGTTAACGGCACTGCCGCCTTCTACTACAATGCCGTCTACGGGAATATTTTCTCCCGGCTTTATCGCTACCATATCGCCTTCATGGACATCTTCAATGTTCACTGCTTTTTCCACCCCCTCAACAAGAAGAGTGGCCTTTTGCGGTGCCAATTTCATCAGGCTTTTCAGCGCATCTGTTGTCTTCCCTTTGGATCTGGCTTCCAGCATCTTCCCAATAGTGATTAGGGTAACAATCATGGCCGCCGATTCAAAATACAAGTTATGCCCATAGGCCATTACCGCCTGATAATTTCCAACCACAGCCTCCCGGGTCATAGCAAACAGACTAACGGTACTCCAGCCAAAAGCTGCCGCCGATCCAAGGGCCACCAAGGTGTCCATATTGGGCGCACCGTGAAACAAACTGCGAAAACCGCTTGTAAAGAATTTGTTATTGATAATCATTACCGTTGCTGCTAATAGCAGTTGTAATAATCCCAGGGCTAAAATATTTTTATGAAAAAATTCCGGTACCGGCCATCCCCACATAGTGTGTCCCATGGAAAAATACATCAAGATCACCAGGAAGCCCAGGGAAGTCACCAATCTTTTTTTCAGTATAGGAGTTTCTCTGTCCTCTAAGGCGGCTTCTTCCTGCGAAAAAAAACCTTCCCCTTGTCTGGCTTCGCCGTTGCCGCCTTTTGCAGTGGCTCCGTATCCGGCATGGACTACCGCCGCAATAATTTCCTCTTCATCGGCAGTACCTTCCACCCCCATAGAGTTGGTCAATAAACTAACGGAGCAGGCTTCTACTCCCTCTACATTAGCAACCGCCTTTTCCACTCGGGCACTGCAGGCCGCACAGCTCATTCCCGTTACGTTATATTGTTTCATTCCGGTCCGCCCCCATCTTTTTTGGTCTCACTCCTATTTGGTATCTTGCTTCTATCAATGGATACCTTTACACCAGTTAGCTTTGTCTATCATATACCCATGTAAACACATTGGCAAACCTCGCTGCTGATACAACCCGTGAAACACAAACTATTCTCGCAGGCAATCTTCTACCGTATAGTTCCGCCGGCAACCACAATGTCGCCATCGTATAAAACGGCTGCCTGTCCGGATGTAATGGCTCGCTGCGGTTCTGAAAATTCCACGTGGGCTTCCGTTTCTGAGGTAGCAACAACCCGAGCCGAGTATTCCTTTTGACTGTAACGAATCTTAGCTGACAGCTGCATGGGAGAAGCCGGCACCTCACAAGCAATCCAGTTAACGTCATACATGTCAAAGGATTTTGTAAATAAGTCTTCGTTATGTCCCAGCACCACCTGGTTCTTTTCCAAATCTTTTCTCATTACATACATAGGCTGTGGCAAAGCCAGCCCCAGCCCTTTTCGCTGTCCCACAGTGTATCTGATAATACCTTTGTGCCGGCCTAAAACCTTGCCTTTTTGATCAACAAAATCCCCGGGAAGGTACTCTCTGCCTGTCGTACGCTTGATGAATCCGGCATAGTCTCCATCCGGTGCAAAGCAAATATCCTGGCTGTCCTTCTTCTGCGCGTTAATTAAGTTATATTTTGGGGCAATTTCTCTTGCTTCCGACTTTTCCATAGAACCAAGGGGAAAGAGTACGTGGGCAAGTTGGTGCTGTGTTAAGGTATACAGCACGTAGCTTTGGTCTTTGTGAGAATCCACCGCCTTCTTTAACAGATACCGACCGGAAACAACATCGTATTCCACCTGGGCATAATGCCCGGTGGCAACGTATTGCTGCTGCATTTTCTCCCCTTCTTCAAACAGTTTTTTAAATTTAATGTAATGATTACAGTCAATACAAGGGTTGGGCGTCATACCGTTTTCATAAGCTGCAATAAACCGGTCAATAACCTCTTCTCGGAAAGATCCGGAAAAATCAAAGACGTAATACGGCATTTCCAAATTATCTGCAACGCTTCTTGCATCTTCTATATCTGACATTTTGCAACATGCTTTTTCAGAAGTCATTCCCACTTCTTCAGTATCAAAGAGCTTTAGGGTAACGCCCATGGCCGCATAGCCTTGCTCTTTTAACAGACAGGCTGCCACACTGCTGTCTACACCTCCACTCATGGCGACTAGTACTTTTTCTTTCATCTATGTTCCCCTTTTATTTTTCTATACATTTCAAATCATATGCCCTATTATATGCCCTACTTTGCCTTGTGCAAACCCTCTATCTTTACTATAATCGAACTGTCATCATAAATACCAAAAGGAAATCAAAATGAATACAGTACAAATTCACACAGATGGTGCCTGCTCCGGTAATCAATACAAGGAAAATATCGGTGGTTGGGGTGCCATTTTAAAGTATCAACAGCACGAAAAAGAATTGTGGGGCGGAGAAAAAAACACCACCAACAATCGAATGGAAATGACGGCTCTCTTGGCAGCCTTTAACGCTTTGAAAAAGCAAGGGCTTACCATTGAAGTTTTTTCCGACAGTTCCTATCTGATGGATTGCTTTCGAAAAAAATGGTACGTCAACTGGCAAAAAAACGGATGGAAAACATCCCAGAAAAAACCGGTAGAAAACCAAGATCTATGGCAGCAATTACTGCCTTATCTGGAAGTTCACAAAATCACCTTTTACCGGGTTAAAGGCCATGTAAATTTACATCATCCGGCAACCAACGTAGACGACCACTATGCCAAATTCAAAAAGTGGAACGGCAGCAATATGACCATGGACACCTTTGTTCTGGCAACGGAAATGAACAATCGAGCAGACGCCCTGGCCAACAAAGGCATGGCGAGTCTTTAAGATAGGGTTAAGGTGCAGCAGCTGCTGCCATATGCTATAATATGCCTTGAGAGTTTGCAGATATTTACACGGTAATTTTTATAGAGGGAAGAAATTTTATGATTTTTGATACTAGTAAACTAAACGCCCACCGAGACAGACGTCCCATAAAACCCATTCGGTTTTCATGGCCGTTAAAAATTATTGTAATCCTTGTGATTATTGGCGCCGTTATCTTCGGCCTGACCAATTTCATCACCGATTTCCTGTGGTTTAAAGAATTGGGATATGTTTCCGTATTTTTAAAAAAACTAATCACCTGTTTGGAAATCGGTATCCCGGTTTTTATCCTGGTAACCGTATTCACCCTCCTGTATCTAAAGAGCTTGCGAAGAAAATACAACCGCAATATTGACAATGCCGTCATCAATTCCAAATCCACTATTTGGAGTGCTCGTATCTTCGCTCTTTTAGAAGGTGCCCTTGTAACCTTCTATAGTGTGTCAAGACTATGGTTCACCGGTCTGAAATTCATCCACCAGGACAACTTCCATATTAAAGATCCGCTATTTAACAAGGATATTTCCTTTTATATCTTTAGTATGGATTTCTTACAGACCCTCAACTTTGCAATTCTTATCGGTTTATTCCTGCTGCTGCTTTTTACGATTTTCTACTTCTTGCTTCTCAACAGAAGCAATGAAATCCCATACGATCCTGATGCAGAAGATGCCGAAATTCGAGGCAATCGTTTCTCCCAGGAAAAAGAGGATATCACGGCAGATGCAACAGCAGAGACCGAGGCAGAAAACGATCCCTTTACAAAATCTTTTCATAACGTAGAGAGAAAAACCTTTACACGGCAAGGCGTCACCGGCGGCGACCCTAACACCGCCCGCTTTTTCTCCCTGGCAACCGGCAGAACCGCGGTTCTTGGAATTTTGATTTTCCTCAGCGCCGCTTTCTATTTCTTCCTTCGTCAATATACTATTTTGTATCGCCACACAGGTGCCGTTTACGGTGCCGGTTGGACCGACGTGCACATTCGCCTTTGGACCTTCCGCATCCTGGCTATTCTAGCTGTGGTGGGCGCTATTGTAGTAGTTTACGCTGTAAAAAAACAAAAGCTGAAATCCATTCTCTATCTGCCTACCGCCATGTTGGTAGTAGGTGTCGCCGGCTTTGTCATTGCCATGGTTACCCAGAGTTTGGTAGTGGCTCCCGACGAACTGAACAAGGAATCAAAGTATCTAAAATACAATATCAACTTTACCCAGCACGCCTACAACCTGGACCATGTTTCCAAAATGTCTTTTCCTGCCGATAGCAATTTAAGTGCAAAAGATATTCAGTCCAACAAAGCCACCATTTCCAATATTCGTATCAATGACTATGATCCGACACTGACCTTCTATAACCAGACACAGGCCATTCGTCAATACTACGATTTTGAACACATTAACGTGGATCGCTACACCGTCAACGGTCGATACGCCCAAACGTATCTTTCTACACGAGAAATTAACGAGAAAGCCATTTCCGACACATGGCTCAATCGCCACATAAAATACACCCACGGGTACGGTGTTACCATGTCCCAGGTGGATAGAATTACCGCCAGCGGACAGCCGGAAATGCTCACCGGCAGCATCCCTCCGGAAAGCAAGGCCAAGGAAATTTCCATTACAAGGCCGGAAGTCTACTATGGGGAAATGACCAATGACTACGCTTTAACCGGTGCTAAGGATGATGAATTTGATTATCCCGATGGGGACCAAAACAAATATGCCCGATACGAAGGTGCCGGCGGTATCCGCCTCAATCCCTTCCATCGGCTGATGTTCTCCATTAGGGAACGCAGTTTGAAACTGCTGGTATCCAGCAATATAAAAAGCAATTCCAAGATTTTGATTTACAGAAATGTTAGAGAACGGGTACAGAAAATCATGCCCTATCTAACTTACGAGGAAGCGCCCTACATGGTCACTGCCAATGGCAAGTTGTACTGGATTATCGACGCCTATACCACCAGCAGTCAGTATCCGTATTCGGAACCATATGCTTCCAGTGCCACCGGGCAGCGTGGAACCAACTACGTTCGTAACTCCGTCAAAGTTGTCATTGACGCCTACCACGGAACTACCAACTACTACGTAGTAGATGCCAAGGATCCAATGGCCACTACCTTACAAAACATCTATCCAAAATTATTTAAAAACTACAAGGATATGCCGGAGGAATTGCGGGCACATATTCGCTATCCCAGTGCCATGTTCGAAGTGCAGGCAAAAGCCTTCCAGCGTTACCATATGAATGATCCAAAAGTCTTTTACCAAAACGAGGACAAATGGGCCATTGCCGAGGAAATCTATGGTACGAAGAAAAAGACCATGACCTCCAACTACTATATCCTCAACTTACCGGGAGAAAAGAAGGCCGAGTTTGTAAACTCCATTCCATTTACTCCTAGTGACAAACAGAACTTGTCCGGATTGCTCATGGCACGTAACGACGGAAAGAATTACGGCAAACTGGTACTATTTACCTTGCCAAAGAGCAAAGTCACCTACGGTCCGGAGCAAATTGAAGCTATGATTGACCAGAGTACGGAAATCTCCAAAGAGTTTTCCTTGTGGAATTCCAACGGTTCCAAATATACCAGAGGAAATATGTTCGTTATCCCCATTAACAAATCCCTTCTCTATGTGGAACCGGTTTATCTGGAAGCTACCAACACATCCATTCCGGAAGTAAAACGAGTAATCGTTGCCTTTGAAGATAAAATCGCCTATGAACCGACCTTAGCAGAGGCGTTAGACTCTATGTTCGGAGAAGGTGCCGGAGACGGGTATTCCGGAGAAGGTAACTCCGGCAGCCAGCTGCAAGGCAAGGATAAAAAAGGTAAGAAATCCCAAGGCAGCAGCTCCCGAGCACAACTGATTCTCAAGGCGCAAAAAGCCTTTGAAGAGGCAAAAAAAGCCAGAGAAAATGGAGACTGGCAGGCTTACGGCAAAGCCTTAGAAGAAATGGAAAAATACCTGCAACAGCTGAAATAGGAATTTGTAGTATGACATTGAAAAAGCAGATGGACATCACCGGATGAACATCTGCTTTTTAGAATCTATGTACTTTCGTCGTATATGAGCGACAATTCTGTGCTTACTATGTGAAACTTTTCTATTCTGCCAGTCCGCAGTCCCCCAACATGCGAACCATTTCTGAGGCATACCGGGCAAGAGCTTCCTTCATGGGCCCCATTCGATCACGTCCGGCCGGTAGCCCTTCGCTCTTTTTCAAGATGGGATAAAACTCACTGGAATATGTGATTTTTTCCGCCATCTCCCTAGGCAAATCGGTCTTTGGCCATGCGCTGTTCATAACTACCTTATTTTTGTTTGTATAGATAATGATGACATGCTGGTAGGTAGCCGGTAAAATAATAAATTCCTCGTAATCGGTCTTCCACAGCATTCCCTTTACAGGCTTTTGAAAGCGCTTTGTGTTCCAGTGTTCTTCCATAATTTCAAAAAGCTCATCGGTTGTCAGCTTTTTATTTATTTTGAACACATATCGACCCTTCATCATGGTGCATCTCTCCTAAGCGTTAAGCAAACTAAAATCTCCGGTTACAGCGTCAAAGAGAATATGGAAATTCTCATCGTCTTCGTTGAGGCATTCAACAATGTAAAAAGGCTTGTAAATGACCACATCGTCTTCCAACTGAATCGTAGGAATCTTCGGCATTTTCCGCGCCTGAATCAATGCGGTGCTTACCTCAATGGGGCAGCCTTCCAAGGCTTCTTCCCTGGTAATCTTCTGGGGTACCACGTATTCGTCTTTTACCTCCATATCAAAGTAATTACCTTGGGTCTTACCCATGGAAATTCGTCCCGAATACAAGTCTACCATACATATCATACGAGTGTTTAATCGCTTGAGTTTTTTCTCACTGAAAATAACTTCGTAGGTAGCCTTCAGATAGGGATAGAACAACGTGCCCATCTGTTCGATTTTAAAGTGTTTGCTTCGTTTGTAAAGACGCTCAAAGGCGTCTTCCATCTGGTATCCTTGTTTTAGAATTTTTAGTTTCATATTTGATTTCCTCATAGTTAGCATACGCGCCTTGCAAGAAACTTGCAAGGCGCTGTATGAACCTATTTCAATCCGGCGTGTTTACCGCTTTTTCTTTATAGAGTTTCGGCAGCAAATCCAGCCTGTTTCATATAGTCACTTTCCTTCAAGAAGCTGATAACACCGTTTGTTTCCGGAGCAATCTGCTTGAAGTTTGCACTGGCTAGGCCAGCCGGTATCTTCATCTTGCAGGAAGCACGATCGATTAAATCTTTCATTTCTTCCGATACAGGAGTTCCAAACTGGGAACCGATGATCATAGCCAATACGGATACAATCAGTCCTGCGAAGAACTGGTGCATGCCTGTTACTGTCTGCAGGTTGAAAGCAACCCAGATAGTAGCTGTCAGACAACCACCAATCATGCTGGCAACAGCACCTGTTGTGTTGGCTTTCTTCCACCAAACTGCACAGAAGTAGGATGGCAGGAAGGCTGCTCCAAGGGAACTGAAGGAGAAAATAACCAAACCGAATACCCCAGGTGGACGAATCAGTGCGATGATTACGGAGATAACTCCAACGGCTGCAATGCATCCTCTGGAAATCTTCAACAACTGTGCGTCAGTTGCTTTTGGATTGATATATCTTTGGTATACGTCTCTGCCAAGCATAGTACCCATCAGCATCAGCTGTGCATCAGCCGTACTCATAACAGCAGACATAATACCTACCAGTACGATAGCTGCAATGACTCTTGGCAACAATGTGTATGCCAGCGTCAGTACTACCATTTCCGGGTCTTTGATATTTGGAAGAATCAGGATACCCATGAGTCCGATGATATACGGAATAAAGATAAACAACTGGTTCCAAATAGTTGCAATAGCTACTGTTCTCTTAGCTGTATATGGGCTTTCCATAGCCATGTGACGAATAACAACGTGAGGCAGGCCCATGTAACCAATCAGATAGATGAGAACCGCACCGGCTACTACACCCCATTGATTGAGATACATATCGTTGACACCCCAGAGACCTGTTAATGTCGGATCTGCGGCTGTCAGCTTTTCATTTAGCCCGCTGAGACCACCAACCTGTACCAGAGACATGATGAAAATCAGAATCATGGAAACTACCATAACGATACCCTGGAAGAAGTCGGTCCAAGCTACTGCCATGTATCCACCGGCCCATACGTAGAATACGATAACACCGGCACCTACAACGATAGCTACAGGAAGCGGAATTCCCAGCAGTTCAGACATTGTCTTTCCTGCAGACAAGAACTGAGCCAATACATAACCATATACGAAAATAATTGCGATAATTCCTGCTACCAGTCTTGTTGCTTTGCCCGGGTATCTCTTTTCCAAGTATTCGATAGGAGACATACAACCCATGAAGTAGGACAGTCTCCGCATTCTTTTTCCTAAGAACCCAACGTTGAAGATTGCGCCGCCGCCATCTCCTACAGCATACCATAATGTAAAGTATCCTTCTTTGTAGGCTTGTGCCGGACCACCCATAAACATGTATCCACTCATGGAAGTAGTCTGCAATGTCATGGCTGTAATAAAGGCACCGATCTTACGACCACCGATTAGATAGGACTCGGAGTCATTGGACTTCTTATCCCAGTACACACCGATACCCATCATACCGGCCATATAGATAATCAATATTACATATTCTAAGATTTTTCCTTCCATTGACCTTTTGTCCCCCCTTTCGCAACATACTCATCGTAAGCTTCCTCCCAAGCTTTTTCTCTCTTCTCTGAATGTCCCATATAGGCATACATGATTAGAGCAATTACGATATACGTAATCGGCCAGGAAAGAAAAGCAAAGAATACAATTGGTTGTAAACCTAGTATCATACGATTTCCTCCTCTCCAGAGTTACAACTGAGCCATATTGGCTCCACTAGAAACGGATTTGTCAACAAAATATCGTTGTTTGAAAATTCCGTATCAGCTTTCATGACAGTATTGTAACACTTTTGAAAAAAATGTCCCTACTTTCCCGCATGATTTAAGGCTCTTTTTTACCCTATTTTAGATAATCTTTAGATTTTTCTATTGCGGAAAAATTCTCTATAAACCTTGATTTTTTGCGATGTAAGAGGATTTTCCGTAAAGTAGGCGGACACCATGACAAAGACCACCCCGTTACATAGTAATCCGGCCATGGCACAGAGACTGACATCTACATGAAAGGTCACCGAAGCTGCCAAAAAAATCGTTATTCCTGTAACGATTCCCGCTGTCGCCGCCCTTGCAGAAGATTTGGGCCAAAACAACGCCCCCAGCACCGGAACAATTAGCTGCGCTGTCCCACCCATGGCATAAAACCCTACATTCATGATATTTCGAGATGCCAAGGCCAACAACACATAGGAGATAACGGAGATAATCACAACACATCTCTTTGCCACAACCAAAGTCCCCCGGTCCGAAATGTTGTTGCGAAAATATCGCTTGTGAATATCCACTGCACAAACAGCCGACAGTGCGTGAATCAAGGAGTTTGCCGTAGAAAAAATCGCCGTCGTAATCCCCAAAAATATCACCGTTGTTAAAATAGGCGATGCATGAGTCAGCAGCATGTTTTCAAGAAGCATCATAGAACGATTGTGTTCCGGCGACAGCATCAATCCGGCATTGCCGGCAAGGAGTGTCCCGATAAATACAATGGAGGATAGAAACAACCAGAAAGGCAGTGCTTCGAAGTTTCGCTCACCGGAGGATGCATAATTTCGAATCCACATTTGGGGTCCCATAAAGGCTCCCACCGGTACCACAATAAAAAGACTGAGCCATAACAAAACTCTCTCGTTTCTATCAGGCCCCACTAAAGCCACCTTGTCCGGATCATATTGGATCAAATACGAAAAAACCTGACCGGGTCCTCCGGCAACAGACATAAGGAAAAAGCCGGCAATGAAAATAGTGGCAATAATCATGGTTCCGTAAAAGACATCTGTCATGGCTACGGCTCTCAGCCCCCCTGCCCACAGATACGTTACCAAGACTACAAAGAATATCCCTCCGCTAACCTTCCAGGGAATCAAGCCATCAGTAGCCGACTCAATGAGCAGCAGCCCTCCTACCAGTTGCAGTTCTATATACATCATCGTAAAGGCTAAATTTACACCGGTAACAATGCTGCTAAGAAGCCTGCTTTGGTATATGTCATCAAAAAAATCCGTCGGTGTTACATAGTGATAGCACTTGCCGTAAAACCAAATGCGCCGTCCCACTGCATAGAACAGCACAGCAAAGAGGGCGTCCCAGCCAATGGTGGTCATGTATACCGGACCTTGTTCATAAAAATAGGTAATGGCTCCCGTATAGGCAAAGGCGCTCATCCATGTGGCGTATACCGTGGCATACATGGGGAACAATTTGACGGTTCGCCGCTGGAGAAAAAAATCTTCGCTGGTACTAATGCTATCTCGTCTGGCGATTTCAGCCAAAAAAAGAGGAACAAATGCAAAGGCACTGATCATTAAAAAAACAATGGAACCGGTATGCATACATCCTCCCTTTCTACTTTTTTATACATGCCACTGGAGCAAAGATATTCTTTATTCTATCACAAGGATACTATATAATAAAATCATGAAAACGAGGTGACCTTTGTATCAGTTTCTAGTAATACCATTTTCATTATTGCCCCTAATTAGCGTCGTCTACTTTTATATGTACTATCGACGCCGGGAAAGAGCCCTGCTCTTTTGGGGATTTGCATGGATGCTGTACTTTGTCAGCATGATTTTTTTATTGCTGAATTTAACCTCCGACAATGCCTTTTTCCTGCAGCTGCGAAAACTGGTAGACATGGGAATCGTTTTACTGTTGCTGGTAGGAATGTACAAATACGTTCACTTGCCCATTCCGGCTTATTGGTACCGGTTTTCCATCTACCTGCTGCTGTTATCATGTATTTGCACCGTCTATCAGTTTGAGTTGATTTCTTTCTATATCCCGCTGAGTATCTTCCAAATTGTTATGGCCAGTGTCATGTGCTATCTTCTCAGCAAGGCTTCTCTCTTAGGCTCTATCGAGATAGGAATTGCCTCTTTGGCCTTTATTTTGTGGGGATACGGCAGTGCGGTCTTGTCCATTGTGGAGATTTATATCGGTCGCTCCTATCTGGTGTACTCTACGGAACTGATTCTCTTTAATATCAGCAGTATTTGCCTTTTGGCAGTATACATTCAGTCTTCATCTGTGTCGGAAAAAATGAAGAATCAAATTTATGAGAATGTAGTAAATAATTTGCGAGAACTGATTTTCTACTACGATTTGTATCCGGCAAAACGTTTTCAGTACATCAGTCCTTCTGTAAAAGATCTAACCGGCTATTCCCAGCAAGCTTTTTATGATAACCCAAAACTATTGGTGGATATTGTAGAAGCCGAATACATGGATGATATGAAAGACTTATTAAACGGCATGATTCCTGCCGGCAACGTCTACACCATACGCATCGTCCCACGAGACAAGGATCCCTTCTGGGCCCAGATGAATGTTATGGTTATTCGTGATCACAACGGTCTCCCCATTGCCATTGAATGCGAAATGCAAGACATCAACGAAATTCAATCTTCCCAGCTGGAACAGATTCAGCATAAAGAAGAACGCGACCACTTGCTTTCTTATGTATCTCATGAGCTGCGAACGCCTCTAACTTCTATTTCCGGGTTTACCACTGCCATTCAAGACGGGGTATTAACAGATCCCGACGATATTCGAGATGCCTTGGAGATTATTGCTGTAAAAACCAACACCTTAAAAACGCTAATTGATGATCTGGGGCAACTTTCCAAAATGGAAACCAATCAGTTTTCCTTTGATTTTATGATACTGGATGTAAAAGAGCTGTCACAGACCCTTGTAGAAGAATACCTGCCGGAAATCCAGCAAAACTATTATCAGGGCATTGTCCGGGGATTGGACACTTTACCGGAAGATACCTATATTGTCGGAGATGAAGAACGAATTTCACAGGTGATGGCCAATTTGGTTTCCAATGCCATAAAATACTCCTATCCGGAAACCTCCATCGGCTTGCTCTTTGCAATCAACGAAAAAGAAAACATCTTCTCGGTAGGCGTCCGTGACCAGGGTCCGGGAGTATCTGACGAGGATAGCCTCCATCTCTTTGAACGATTTTACCGTTCCAAACAAACAGAAGTCACCCGTAGCGGCCGGGGGCTGGGGCTGACTTTGTCAAAAGAAATCATTGCTGCCCACAAAGGGGACATTGGCGTGTATAATAACAAGGGGAAAGGCTGTACCTTTACCTTCTCAATTCCATTGTACAAGGAGACATAATCATGGCTGAAGAAAAAATACTCATTGTTGATGACGAAAAACCCATTAATAAACTGATTGCTTCCTATGTAAACAACGAGCACTATCGGTCTTACTCCGCCTATAATGGAGCAGAAGCCTTGGCACTGGTAAAAAAAGAAGATCCGGATTTGATTATTCTGGACATTATGCTGCCGGATGCCGATGGCACATCTTTATGTTTAGACATTCGCAAATATAGCGATGCACCGATTATATTCCTTAGTGCCAAAACCCAGGAAATTGATAAAATCATAGCCTTAGCTGCCGGCGGAGACGACTACATTACAAAACCCTTTATGCCCGGGGAACTAATTGCCCGTATCAAGGCTCACCTTCGTCGTCGCAACAAAAGCAATGCCGCAGAAGAAGGAAGCCAGACTACCTATACCTTCGGAAACCTGCATGTAGATTTGGACGCTTATGAAGTTTATGTAGACAACCAACCGGTATCCCTGACTTCCAAAGAGTTTGATATTCTCCGCCTTCTTATGGAAAATCCAAAGAAGGTATATTCCGCTTCGCAAATTTACGAACAAGTATGGAAAACCGTCTGCATGGAAAATGACACCAAAACAGTTATGGTTTATATCAGCAACCTACGCAAAAAAATAGAAGCCGATCCCTCTCACTCCAAATTCATTATCAACGTCAGAGGTGTCGGCTACAAGTTCAATCCTAAGCCCTAAAGTAAAATAAGCTGCGACAAGCTAAAACAGGCGAAAGGGTTCTTTCCCCCATCTGGTACGCCAAGCGTAAAAAAGAACCAGCACCATGTATATCCAGCAGATAATTAAGTAACCATACAGAAATGGAAATCCGAATATTTTTGGCGTTACCAGGTGCCCTATAAAAAGGATACCCGGAAATTCAATGGCTCCAAAGCCACAAAGGAGCATGGCAATAATTGCTTTTTTCCGCCCTGTCATAGGATTTCTTTTTTTGCTGTCCATAGAATATCACCACGTTGTCTTTCCATTGCCTGTAATAGGAATCTTCTCTCCTAAAAAAGTAGGTTTTGTCTGCGCCAGCCGCAAGAAAAAGTCCTTTGTTCTGGCCAAAAACTCTCGCCAATCTCGCACCAGTTGACCACGGTATCGTTGCTGATCGGCACTAACACCGACAGTTTCAATGCCTCGCCCTTCTGCTCCATAGATGGCTCTGTATTGGTGGTAGGTCTGTGTCACCACAATCAGTCTACGGCAGCCGAAAATGGCCTTGGCTCGATACATGCTTTCATAGGTGGAAAATCCGGCGTGATCTAAAAAGATATCTTTTCCCTTAGCTCCATGAGACACCATATAATTCTTCATGGCTTTGACTTCATTATATTCTACCGATTCGTTATCTCCCGACAGCAGCAGCTTTTTAGCCACGCCGGCCTTATATAAGGCAAGGCCTACATCCAGTCTGTCTCTAAGCATCTTAGATGGTGTCCCGTCAGGATTGACAGCTGCCCCCAGCACCAAAATGCAATCGGCTTTGTAGTCTTTTAAGACTGTCATTTCCTTTTTAGAAAATCCACATTGAAAAGTACAAGCCTTAGCTTTAATATTTCCTTTGGTGGTACCTACCACCACTGCATTACTCCCTACAAAAACCAGTAAGATAACGGCAATAAATGCGATTAGCAGGTTTCTTACTTTCTTCATTCTCCTTACTTTCCGCCAGTCAACGCCTCATACAACTGCTCAAAAGCCGGCAATGAATTTACGATGGTTTCGTTAGAGACACAATAGGCCAACCGCACATATCCCGGGCATGCAAAGGAAGTTCCCGGTACTGCCAGAATGTGAAATTCTTTGGCTTTGGCACAAAACTCTTTATCATCAATAGGTGTTTTTACCCACAAATAAAACGCACCTTGGGGTTTGGCACATTGATATCCAATATCGGTTAATCCCTTGTACAAATCCTGCCGATTCTTGTCGTAGCTGACAATATCTGTTTTTTCTTCGATACACCTGGCCACGGCACGCTGTATCAGGGTAGGTGCATTGACATAGCCCAGTACGCGGTTGCATATATTGGCTGCCGCTCTGGCGTTGTCCACATCGTCCATAGTGTCCGGCAGCAGCAAATACCCGATTCTCTCTCCCGGCAGGGAAAGAGACTTGCTCCAGGAATATCCGACTACTGTATTATCATAGTAGTTTGGAACAAAAGGAACATCCACACCGTCATAGGCCAGTTCCCGGTACGGTTCATCGGCAATGATATAGATAGGAGCTCCGAATTCTGCTGCTTTCCCGGTTAAAATTTCACCCAAAGCCGTCAATGTCTCTGCGGAATATACAGTACCCGTAGGGTTATTGGGGGAGTTAATAATTACCGCCCTGGTTTTTTCCGTAATCATCTCTTCCATCTTTTGCAGGTTGGGCTGGAAGGTCTCGGTGTCTGCCGGCACAGCCTTCAAAACAGAGCCATGATTAGCCGCATAATTTCCATACTCTACAAAGTATGGGGCAAAGGCAAGAATTTCTTCACCGGGATCCACCAGTGTCTTAATGGCTACGTTTAACCCACTGGCCGCTCCCACTGTCATAATAATATTCTTGGCATCATAGGATGTTCCATGCAGCTTGTTGACGTGTTCTGCCACGGTCCGGCGAACGTCTTCGTAGCCACTGTTACTTTTATTATAACCATGAATAAAGACAGAATCTTCCTGATCCACAATGTCTTTGATGGCCTGGTTTACCGCCTTTGGTGCCGGCAAACTGGGATTCCCCAAGCTAAAATCATATACGTTCTCCGCTCCGATTTCTGCTGCCATACGGGAACCTGCTTCGAACATTTCCCGAATAGCCGAACTGCCTTCTACATAAGGCATCATGCATTTTGCTGTCACTGTATTTCTACTCCCTTTTTCTTTCTTTTCCTATTTGCTTTCAGTCTTTGTTTTTCAACTACAGAGAAAACCCGGCTTCAAAGGCCTTAATATTCAATTCTTCAAAACCCTTTTTCACATTGTTCTCCACAGCTTTCTTCCAATCTACGCCATCTACTTTCATGGCTTTTACCAAAGCTCCCAACAAAACAACGTTCATAGTCTTTGGGTTCCCCAGTTCATTGGCAATTTCGCCGGCCTTGATGGTTCGAATCCGAATTTTTCCATCCAGTTCTTCTAAAATTCCTTCCGGATACTCTGCTGTTCCCATGAGAATCGGCGCTGAAGGAATTTCAAAATCGTTAATAACCATTTTTCCATCCGGTTTCAGATACTCAAGCCAACGAAGCGCTTCCATTTTTTCAAAAGCCACAATTACATCTGCAGAACCTTTCCCAACAATGGGAGAATAGACTTTTTTCCCATAGCGTACCTGGGTAGAAACACTGCCGCCACGCTGGCTCATACCGTGAATTTCACTCATTTTTACTTCGTATCCGGCTTCTATTAGCCCGCTGGTTAGAATTTTGCTGGCCAGTATGGTTCCCTGTCCACCAACACCAACCAGAAGAATATTCTTTACTTCACTCATCTTTTTACCTCCTCAATGGCATCAAATGGACAAATCTGTGCACAAACACCGCAGCCTGTACATGGATCCTGCTGAATGGTAACCTTTTCCTTGGTGCTGTATATAGCCGGGCATCCACATTTTACGCACATCTTGCAGTTACGGCATTTGTCCTGGTCAATTACGCACGTCTTTGGAGACAGATCAAAGCGTTCCTGATCCTGAGGTGAAAACTTCTTCAAAACACAAGGCCATTTGGTAATAATAACCGTCGGTTCCTCTTTTTCCAAAGCTTCATCCAGCGCCTTGTCCACTTCATCCAGATGGTTAGGATTCACAATGTAAATATTTTCTTCCTTCATCCCCAGAGCCTTGCAAAGAGCCGGAATATCCACTTCTGTCGCCGGTTCTCCCATGAGTGTATATCCTGTTCCCGGGTTTTGCTGATGCCCTGTCATCCCTGTAATACGATTATCTAAAATAACTGTTGTATTGCTGCCGCCGTTGTATACGGCATCCATCAGGGAAGTAATGCCACTATGGAAAAAGGTGGAGTCACCGATAACAGAGACCACCTTGGTATCCATACCGCCTCTCTTTAGTGCAATGCTGGCTCCATGGCCGGCACTAATACTGGCTCCCATACAGAACGTAGTGTCAATGGCAGACAGCGGCGCTGCAGAACCCAATGTATAGCAGCCGATGTCTCCGGAAATCATCACATTTTTCTTTTGTGCCAATGTGTAGAAAAAGCCTCTATGCGGACACCCTGCACAGAGTGTAGGCGGACGCATTACTGCCTTTTTTTCCGAAGTGACGGCATCAATATCGGTTCCGAATACTGCTTTCTTTACGATGTCTGTATTCAGTTCATCATAGCGAGGAATTACATCTTTTCCAATGCAGTCAATCCCCAGCATCTTCAGGTGATTCTCAATATATGGATCCATTTCTTCCACTACGTAGAGTGTATCTACCTGAGAAGCAAATTCCTTCAGCAAATTTCTTGGCATAGGGAAGGTCATCCCCAGTTTCAAGTAGCTGGCCTCTTCTCCAAAAGTTTCTCTTGCGTATTGATAAGCAATGCCACTGGTCACGACACCGATTTTCTTATCATTGTATTCCGGTTGATTGATTTCCGCTTGGCATGCGTATTCTTCCATAGCTGCCAGCCGTTCTTCCAATTTCACACGCAAAACCTTTGCATTAGCCGGTGTGGCTACATATTTTTTTATATTTTTTTGGTAGGGAACAATGGCCTTCTCCACTCTGTCACCTAACTCTACCAGACCCTTGGAATGACAGACTCTAGTGGTCATCCGCATTAGCACCGGTGTGTCAAATTTCTCCGAAAGCTCCAGTCCCAGTTTCATATAATCTTTGGATTCCTGGCTATCGGAGGGTTCCAACATCAACAACCTGGCAGCAGTGACATAGTTTCTGTTGTCTTGTTCGTTTTGGGAGCTGTGCATCCCCGGGTCATCAGCAGATACGATTACCATTCCGCCGGTCACCCCGGTATAAGCAAAGGTAAACACAGGGTCTGCCGCCACATTGAGACCTACGTGTTTCATGGCTGCAATGGAACGCACACCGGCAACAGATGCCCCGATGCTGGCTTCTACAGCCACCTTTTCATTAGGTGCCCATTCACTATATAAATCGTCCTTGTACTTACTAAGGTTTTCAAGGATTTCCGTACTAGGTGTTCCCGGATAGGCGCTGGCAAATGCAACGCCTGCTTCAAAGGCGCCCCGTGCTGCCGCTTCGTTCCCCGACATAATTTTTCTCATATCATCCCTCCTATATCTCCACTCCGGCAAAGGCTCCTGCCTTTACAGTCTGTCACCTTTTACCGGGATATTTTGCAATTAAAATATTATAGCACAATTCCCATTGTTTCAGTAGTCATTAACGTATCTCCATATTGACACTGTTTTCTTGCAAGCATACACTGAACATAGATGAGAAACATTTTGAAAAAACAGGAGGCGATGTTCTGTGGCAAAAGATAATTTTATGCTAAGTATGCGCATGGAGACTTTGACGATTTTTCATGGACTCCTGGAAGATCCTGTTATAAAAGCGCTGCGAGATATGCTGTACGCCTCAGATAAGGCAGAGCATACCCTGGACGCCATTCGTTCCTATAGTACTTTTGTGTCCATGCTCTATGAATCCTGCCCGGATTTATCTAAATACATTACCGATCTGGTACTGGATAACGAAAACTTTTACATTCACCAGTATGCCGCCGGTGTTCCTTTATCGGATTCTGTAAAGGAAAGCCTTTTGGCAGAGTTGGATTTATTACAGGAATTGACACAGTTAACCAGCAAAGAAGTACAGCGTTCTATTAACTACCACGGCTTTTTACCCCAGTGGGATAATTCCCCGGTTGATTTAAAATACAAGTACATGGCGCGCCTTGAAACATTGCCGGAAAAAGGTTTTGGTATCTATGCCAAGTACCACACCTTTTCTGTTAAAGACGGAAAAATCACACCGGTACTCTATCCGGATCCCCAACGCCTTTCGGATTTGTTCGGCTACCAACGGCAAAAACAGCAAATCATTGCCAATGTCAATGCTCTACTGAAAGGTACCGGTTGCAACAACATGCTGCTGTATGGAGATGCCGGCACCGGAAAAAGTTCCACCATTAAGGCGGTGGCCAATGAATATGCAAAGAAAGGGCTGCGATTGGTGGAAGTTACTAAACAGGAAATCCACCATATTCCGGCTATTACCGACACTTTGGGCACCCTGCCTTTAAAGTTCATATTGTTTATTGACGATTTGAGTTTTTCCAAAAACGATGACAATTTTTCAGCTCTAAAAGCTATTTTGGAAGGAGGTGTTTCTTCCAACAGCAAGAATATCGCCATCTTTGCAACCAGTAATCGACGTCATCTCATTAAGGAACAATTCCGTGACCGAGAAGGCGATGATTTGCATCTAAACGACACCCTCCAGGAAACCACTTCTATGGCGGCTCGCTTTGGACTGACCATCACCTTCCAGCAACCCAGTAAAGAAGAGTACTTGTCCATAGTAGACCAACTGGCCGGTTTATACCGGATAGATATGGATTCCCAATTATTGCATCAAAAAGCGGAAACCCACGCCTTGCGAAACAACGGTCGTACGCCACGGCTGGCCAAGCAGTTTATGGAGCTGTTGAAAAGCGGCATATAAAAGTCAGAATATAATAACAACAAAACCAAAACAGCTATGCACCGGCAATTTGCCTATACATAGCTGTTTGTTTTTTGCAAATTTACTCTTTAGTAAACACGATCCGGTAAATACTGCATTTATTCCGCTGCTACTTGGAAGGTAGCAAGAATACGCATTGCTTTCGTTTTGTTGTAGGGGTTCGTTACTTTATATGTAACGCTGTAACTGCCGGCGGTCATTTTGTAAGCCGTTGCCTGAGAAGCGGAAAAAGTTACCGCCTTGGCTCCTTCTTTTTGTACCGTTACTTTTATCTGGCCGGTAAGACCTTTTTTGCTGCGGCTATAGTATCCCTTTACGCCACTCATTAAATTATAGGATCCGGGAACAACATTCTGCGTTTCTGTTTTAACACCTGCAATAACCGGCATTGATGTATCGACTATCCGGAAGGTTGCTTTTTTATAGCCTTTTCTACAGTAGGATGTTCCCGCTTTGTACTTTACAACATACTTGGCACCTAGGTTTTTGGTACTGATTGGTACTTTCTTTCCGGCCTTTTTCACCCACAAAACTTTAATGGAGCTGCTGACGTTTTCGTTGGCATTAGGATTCTTTGCTGTGGCTCTGCCTTTTAAATCAGCTTTGCTGCCATATTCAATATTGGTGTTTTTTACTTTGATAACAGCTCTTCTCAGCTTAAAGTTGGGATTCCCCTTTGTTGGATCCGTTGGATCCCAGCCGCTAGAAGAGCTGATTTTCTTTGGCTTTCCGAGAGGATCTTTCTTCGCACTACCTTTAAAAACAGTTACCTTTGTTCCCGGCTTGCAATTTTTATAAATCCATTTTGAGTCAATGGTTGCCAATCGAACACAACCGTGGCTGGCAGGTCTTCCCAGCTTGTTAAATTCGGTGATATTCTGACGGGATTTGCTGGGTCCATAGTACCAAACAGAGTGGAACAGATAGTCTCCATAAAACTGAGAAACATACTGCCCCCAACAGCCTTTCATATTTAACCATCTCCATTTGGAAGAAACATGGAAATTCCCCGATGGTGTCGGAGTGAAAAACCGCCCTACAGAACAACGCATAGCACGTACCGGCTTCCATTTTTTCTTGGTCATTTTGTACGCAGTAACGACACAAGTCTTTTTATTTACTTTTAACCAATACCTTGCACTTTTGGCCTGGGCAGCGCTACTGTCCATAACAAGACAAAGACTACATGCCACTAGAAAAGCAGTGACACATGCCAAAACTCTCTTTGATGTTGTAATCATAGAAAAATACCTCTCTTACCACACATCTATAATCAATTCAATCTATTGATTGTAGCAAAAAAAGCCTCTTTTGTGAATGACTTTATTCATTCTTTGGCAAAGCAAAATTCCCTGAAGAATCTGTTGTGGAGGATGATTCTTCAGAGAATTTCTGTGTGTAGTGTGTATGTGATAAAGGATTTGGAACTATTTTGTTAATGCGAACTTTGTTTTTTAAAAGTCAGCATAGGTAAACCCCGGCGATGCCAGCTGGGTTGAGAACAACATAAATACATAAAGAACGCACATGAGTCCAAAAAACATCATGGTGTACTTGAATAATTCATTTTTTCTCCAGGCGGTCAATTTATTGATAAGCCTTATAAACTGCTTCATTAATCAGTACCCATCCTTTCTCCCATGGATGTGTTGCATCATGGTTTACATATGGTGTCTCGTTATATTTTGCAAGACTGGTTACCTTGGCTCCATGTTTCTTTGCCATCTTAGTTATGGCATCGTCAAATTCTTTTCTTCTATCGGCAGGGATGCCGAGGTTATCAAACCATACACCATTTACCGGTAAAATAATCAAATTTGCTTCGATTCCCGTCTGTTGGCACACATCTAAGAAAGCCTTCAAATCTCCGTATTCTTGGGGGCTGTCCCAGTGAACATTCCGTTGAGAACCGGCGGTTGTTTCGTACAGCTTTCTATATTTCCGATTCCAGAGCTTATCACTCATGGTACATGGATTATGAGACTGGCGTTTGTTATGCATGGCTGCATCTTCGGCAAAGGCCTTCCAGTCCGCATCGTTAAAAGTAATATACTTGCCTTTTTTGCTGCCGCCGGCAACACGATCTCTCGCCGGCGTCAGTTTGGTAGGATCTTTTTTCACCGGCTTCTTACGTTCTGCCGCCTCGGCTTTATTCTTTTTCTTAGTATTGCGCCTATACTGGCGAAGCATCTTACGGATTTTGACGCCATTTTCCTTTTCCGCCAGAAAATCGGCAACATGGAAGGATACAAACTCCTTTTGGTAAGAAATATTTCGCCCTATCAGGTAACCGATTTGTCTCGGTATGGACAAGTTGGTGTTGGTTTGTACGTCATGTATCAGTTTCACCTTCCTGGAAAGCGGCTTGTTGCTCTTGAGCAAATGCTCTGTCCGCTTTGCAACATATTTTTTCACCTTAGGAGAAATCTTTTGATTCCACATGAAGGAGTCGTATTCTGATTCAGAAAATCGAACGGCGTATTGGTTCGGATTGACACCGGAGCCTTTAAACCATGTAGGTGATACAAACAGTACCACTTTGCGTTTTTTCAGCTTCGGCTCCAGAGAACCCAGAGCAATGGTATGAAACAGCGATTGATTGGCCGCTGCTCCAATGGTCATTACGTGTACATTAGTCCCCTTAAAAATTTTACTGATGTGGTAGGGAGAAGTGACACAGTGACGGAATTCCGAGGAACCCATGACCAACATATCATCTTTGCGCAAATTGGAAGCGATTCCATTACGGGAAATGTCCTTGTACATGGATGACCACGTCCCAAAATGTTTCTGCGATGATTTCCACTCCACATGGCTGCAGGCAAATTGTATCGCAATCACAAAGACAAGAAACATTGCCAAAGATATGAAAAAGGCTTTTATTTTGACCACGTAAATTCCTCCTGTCTGCTATAGCTCTCTACCGTTCCTCTGGTGTTTTACAGACGAGCGGTAATGGTTTCTACAATTTTCCCCGGTGTTGCCATCTCTTCCATTGTTAACTCTGATGGAGCAATCACAACATCAAATTCATCCTCAATGGCTGCCAACAGCTCAATATAGTCTATGGAGTTAATCAACCGTTCGTCAATCAAGTTAATATCCATTTCTTCTTTGACAACCTCGTCCTGACAGATGTCTTCCAACATATCTAAAATCTTTTCTTTTGTAGTCTTTTCCATTTGTTCCTCCTTTAAGGATTTTCTTGCAATCTTTTTTATTTCTTATTCACAGTTTACATACTATTTCATCTACTACAGATTCCGGAAAAAATGTGCTCCTTTATTTGAGAAAATCAGGAAGCCAATCATTACCAGGTGGAAGTTTATAACCCATTCTACTACCTGGAACCATCTGTCATTTTTATGGGCTTTGTAAAAGCCCCATTTTGACTGGATGATTTCGTGGAGGGTCAGCAACACCCCATGATACATACCGTAGATAATAAAGTTCGGCGTCAGTCCGTGCCAGATTCCCATTACCGTCATATTGATCATAAAGGATGTACTGGCAATGGCCAACCGATTCTTATTGAAAGCCTTCCCACGAATGAGATGCATGGTAATTCGTGAAAAGAGAAAATCTCTAAGCCAGTGTGACAACGTAATGTGCCATCTGTTCCAAAACTCGTTAATGTCCTTACTAACAAAGGGATGTTTGAAATTCTCCGGTGTCTTGATTCCAAAGAGGTAGCTGGCACCAATGGCCATGGAGCTATATCCGGCAAAGTCGAAATACAGGTAAAATCCATAGGCATACATATATATCAAAGTTACAGTACCGGAGTGGTTTTTCTCCAACAAGCTAACGGCAATGTACAGGCCACCGGCCAACACGATTTTCATAACCGCCCCGGTAAATATACGGCGAAGACCTTCCCCTGCCATCTCCAGATACTCTTCTCTTTTCCAAACTCGTTCTGCATCTTCCCGAAACCGTCTGGTACGATCAATGGGTCCCGATGTAATTGCCGGGAAAAATACCAGACAATATAGGAACGGAACCACCGGCATTTCTTTAATAACGCCGTCATAAATTTCGATGACTGTCTGTACCGCCTTAAAAGTCAGATAGGAAATACCCAGGAATCCAAATATATGATGCTCATTTCCCGTTACCCCCAGTACTTTGTTAATAATCAGCGGCATCAATGCCAAGGTTAAAAACAGATAGTATTGGAATTTATCCCTTTTGTACTTTTTCCGTAGTACCAAATACCCTTGGGTAAGAACACATTGGTATACGCAAAAGACGCCCAGATAAACCAGCGCTATCGGCTTGGCTCCCATTGCAAACCAGATAAAGAGCAAGGAAACTGCCAATCCATACCATTGTAATCGTTTTTCCAGTATTCCCAGTATGAAAGCCGGTATAGTCAATACCACCAACCATATGAAGAAACTGCTGTCGCTGAATAATTGCACTAAACCATACCCTCCAGCTTTTTCTTGTCAACTTTTCCATTATTGGTCATAGGCAAATGTGCCACGAAGGAGACTTTTCTTGGAACCATGTAATCCGGCAGTGTTTCCTGCAGTCCTTGGCGAATATTCCGACGATCGCTGTATCCCCATTCTCTATCGTTATCTTCCATTACGACGAAAGCAGCCAAATGACGAATTTTTTCACCTTTGTACACCGGTACAACGGCGGCAGAGCTGACTCCATCCAGCTTCATCAAATTGCTTTCAATGTCTCCCAACTCGATACGGTATCCGTCCAGTTTAATTTGCTGATCCAAGCGACCTACATAATGTAACATATTGTTTTCATCCAGGAAACCCTCGTCACCGGTGCGGTACGTTCTCATCCGGCCTTTGGCGGCGTTGGTACCTTCCAGTATGGCATCATCGGTATTGACATCGGCAAATACCTTTTCTGTCTTTTCCACGTCTTTAAAGTATCCCGGGCTAACGGTTCGACCACACAGAACAATTTCTCCATGGCCTTCCTGCATATCCGGATTATCTCCCGGTTCGATGCGTATTTCCAACCCTTCCCCGGCACGACCTACAGGAAGGGGACCACCTTGCTGCAATACTTCATTGGAAATCTCTACCCAGCTGACACAAACGGTAGCCTCTGTGGGGCCGTATGTATTGTACACCTCTGCTTTGGGGAATCTTTCCAGCAGCTGTGCCGCTGTATTTCTTCCCAATGTTTCCCCGCAAAACAAGAATTTTACAATGGTAGAATATTCCTCTCCACAGAATCGTTTATCACTGAGGCACACATCTGCGAAGGATGGTGTAGATACCCAATGGGTAATTTTTCCTTCTTTCAGATACTCCAGCAGCGTTGGTATTTCCGACTGCAATTCCTTGTCGACAGACCAAATGGTACTGCCGGTAGTCAGTGCGTTATACAAATCCATCACCGACAAATCAAAAGAGTATGGTGCCTGGTTTAGATAAATACCGGCTTCACTGTTTCCATCAGCAGTTACCGTCAGTTTACGGAACCAGTTAAGGTATCCATTTACATTATCCTGTGTAATCTGCACACCTTTAGGGGTACCACTGCTGCCGGATGTGAAAATTATATAGAGTACATCTTTTGCAACCGCCCTTTTTGCCGGATCAATGATTGCTCTTGATTCATCTTTTGCAACACCTTGCATCCAGTCTATATCCAACACCCTTGCCGGCATATCTTCTGCCGGTTCTGTTGCCAACATTACCGGGCATTCTGTCATGGAAACAATGGTAGCGATTCTATCTGCCGGCATATTAACATCTACCGGACAATAAGCACGACCGGAACGTACACAAGCAAGAAAACCCACTAACATTTCCGGACGTTTGTGTCCATATACCACTACCGGATGTTTATCGTCTCCCAGTTCTTCTTCCAGAGCCTGGGCAATTCGTCCCGACTGTTGCCATAATTCTTCATAACTGATGCTGCCAAAATTACTGTGAAATGCCGTCCGAGTTCCATATTTTTTGGACATTTCCTCAATCTTTTGTAAAAATTCCATTTCGCCAAATCCTTTCGTCTTGCTAGGCTCTCAGCGCTGCATTCTTTCGTTTTCATGAGAATTTCAGCTGCACATATCGATACAGGCCCCATGCCCCCATCTGTTTATTCAGTATGGAGAAAAAATATTATCAAAATCTAAAATCATTTCTTAATATATATTAAGGATAAAACCAGCCTGCAAGGAACAGCATCCTTGCAGGCTGAGAAAGGCTGCCGTATAGCTGTTGTTGCTCTACATCCGGTATCAAATTTCCATGGCCTTCCTATCTTTTCCCGGCTCTCCCCTACGCTGTCTTTTTTACAATGTCTGTCCCAAGAATGCTGTTCCTAGATGTCTTATTCCTCAACGGGGAAATACAAACTAATGGAAAAGAAGTTGCTGTCTTGCTGATATTTGCAATGTCCGTTAAGATTCTGCATCATCCGCACTATATTTTGGATACCGATACCGTTGCTGTCTACGGCTTTATCCCTTTTGTCGATTTCATTGCTGTATGTAATGACGAACCATTGGTCAGTTCGATTCAAATCCGCCCGAACCGGTTTGTCCGGATCGGCATACTTGCAGATGTTGGAAATAATATTGTCAAAAATTCTAAGGAGGTACTCCATATTGGCTCGAACCATGACCTTCGACCATTGACTATTGCACACAGAAGTAAACCCTTTTTTGGTCAAGTACTCGCAGTTTTCCGAAATCAATTCATAAAATATATCCTTTACCGGCTGCGGTGAAGTCAGTTCTATATCTGCTTCGGCTGTTACCATGGCATATTCAAACAGGTGATCTGTCATCTGCTTCATGGATTTTGCTCGGGCGTCAATAATCCCCAGATACTTGTCCATCTGTTCTTCCGACTGGTATTTTTTAGTCTTTAGTATTTCTGCATAAATCATAATGGACGTCAAAGGCGTCCGAATATCGTGAGATAAGGATTTAATCATCCTCTTGTGAGAAGCTTGCAACAATCGCTCTTCTTCCATTTTTTCTCGTAAGGACAGCCTCATATTATTGAGACTTATGGCCAAATGACTAATCTCATCGTTGCCGGAAGTATCCACCGAGTACTCCAGATTCCCCCCTTCCAGAATCTCCATATCACTGCATAGCTGCCGCATCCGCCGCAGCACCCTGTCTACTGCCACCATAATCATTAGCAAGAACACCATAAATGCCAGTATTACATTGACAATATCTGCTACCGCATACATTTGGTAACTGTAAAATCCGGTAATTTCTGCTGTTAAGGAGCCGTCCGCAAACTGCAAGTTATAGTATTTAACCCCTTTTTTCCGAGTCAATCTGGAGGAGTCTTTTTCTCCTTCTACATTGGGATAGTCTGAATCATAGATAAGGTTTCGCTTTTTATACAGCTTCAAGTTGATAATACTCTGGCTATCGACCCAGGTATTCACCGTATCTATATCGCTTTGCTTCAATTGATGTTGATCGATGTAGGCTTGTAATTCTGCAATGCTTTGATCGTTGTTTTGAAGGGTTTTAGCAGAAGAATTATAGTACACCCCAAGCAGCTTTGACGAAGTAGTATCTATCACCAGGAAGAATACCACAGCCGCCACTAGGGATATAAAAATCCATGCCACAATCTTGCTTCGAAGGGATCCTTTTTTAATCAGCTTTGTAATCAAATCGATATCCCTTTCCCCAGACAGTAAACAGATAGGTTGGATTCTTTGGATCGTCCCCCAGTGCCTGTCTTATCTTCCGGATATGAACCATAATCGTTCCATTGCAAGAATAAAAATACGGTTCCCCCCAAACGCTCTCATATATATTCTGTGCAGAAAAAATCTTTCTGCGATTTTCCATCATCAAGCGCAGCATTTTATACTCGATATCCGACAAAGATACTTCGTCGCCATCTACATAAATTTCGTTAAACTCCTTATGGAGAGAAATTCCACCAATCTCAATATATTCATTATCTGCTTTTTCCGTAGTAACCTTCCCTTGGTATACGGTATATCTACGAAGCAGTGCCTTGACGCGACCCAGCAGTTCGGAATATGAAAACGGCTTGGTCAAGTAGTCATCGCCACCTGCCATAAGACCTACCAGTTTATCAGATTCTTGGGACTTGGCCGTTATAAACAGCACCGGTACGTTAGACACCTTGCGGATTTCCTCACAGGTTCGCAGACCGCCCATTCCCGGCATCATCACATCCAGCAATACCAGCTCCACCTGGTCGTTTAGCAGTTCTAAACACTGCTCACCACTTTCTGCTTCCATTACCTGGTATCCTTCTCCTTCCAGAAGAATGCGCATGCCCACTCTGTTCATCGGGTCATCTTCTATTATTAAAATCGTTGATTTAGACATTTTTCTCTACACTCCTTACCACTCATCCTCTATTTAACAATAGAAGGCTTAAAACAATCAACATGAAATCCTTAACAATTCTAAACATCCCATAACCGTAAAACCCCTGTGTGTTTTGATGTGACCCCCCAAAGTTAGACTTTTTTAACGTAGCAGTTTATATGGCTGCTA
>CAUTYX010000002.1:0-161016 GCA_963542695.1 uncultured Eubacteriales bacterium | reverse complement strand
CATAGAGGGTTTGGGACACTTCCCAACAAGCAAAATCTCTATCGCCGGAACTGCGAGAAATAGAGATTTTTTACGGAAAGGGTACCTCTTTCCTATGCTTGCTATTCCACTTATTCCTTAATCTATACAACAACGGAAAGTTGCTTTTTGCCAACTTTCATACAAGAAAAGAATATGTGTCTGATTTGCAAATTAAGTTCTTGATATTATTTCATTTTTGTTATCTCTTCTATCATTGGGCATTTGCAAAAAAATAACTAAATGGAACAATAATGTCTAAACGGCATATACAAATTAAAAACTTCATGATATTATGCAGTATATAGGTTAGCTATATCTAACCTAATGAAATTAGAAAGGACTAAACATTTATGAGTAAACAAGAAACAAGAAACAGATTAAATGGTAGAGATCTCATCAATATCGGCATCTATGCGGCAATCTATTTTGTTATTGTTATGGCACTGGCTATGACTGGACTCATTCCGATTTTTCTAATACTGCTTTCATCTATGATTGGAATCATTGGTGGTATTCCATTCATGCTTTTCCTTGCCAAGGTTAAGAAGCCTGGTATGATTCTTATCATGAGTCTTATCATGGGTATTTTGATGTTCGTAACCGGTATGACATGGATGCCTATTCCTTTTTCCATCGTCACTGGAATTATTGCAGAATTGGTTTATCGGAATGGTGGGTATAAGAGTATGCGTTCTGCTATTTTGACAACTGGACTATTTCCTCTTTGGGCATGTGGGAACTATCTGCCATTATTTTTGCAAAAGGCACAGTATTTTGCGGATAGAACCAGCTATGGACAGGAATATATCGATGCTGTCGTTAAGCTTACTCCGAACTGGATGTTTTTTGTTTTGCTAATTGCGACCTTTATCTGTGGCATTATCGGTGGCTTTATCGGCAAAGCTCTATTAAAAAAGCATTTTGAGAGGGCAGGCATTGCATGATCGAAGGTACATGGAAACTGCGTAGAAAAAAAGGTCTGCTTGATCCCAGAACAAAACTGATTCTTATTTTTATAGAAGCAGTTCTTGTTTTAGCTACAGCCGGAGGAGAAAGATTGTTTTGGCTTAGAGTCGCATTCGCCTTCCTTCCATTTTTACTCTTGCTTACAGCAAAGCGGTATAAAACTTGCACTGTAGGACTACTAATTCTTAGTGTGATTTACATTTTGGAAAGCACTGTTTTTCCATATACACAGGGTGCATTGGCAAGCATTTTGCTTCTTATAATTATGGTCGTTAATCGATTTCTTCCTGCCTATATGATGGGTGCATATGTAATCGATACAACCACTGTTAGCGAGTTTAAGGCAGCGATGGATAAGCTGCATATGCCGGATGCTTTGACAATTCCAATGTGTGTCATGTTTAGATTTTTTCCGACGATTCGTGAAGAAAACGAATCAATTCGTGCCGCCATGAAGATGCGTGGTGTCCGTTTCGGTGGCGGAAAAGTGGGTCAGATATTGGAATATCGCATTGTGCCCATGATCACCTGTACGGCAAAGATAGGGGAAGAATTATCAGCCTCTGCACTTACAAGAGGACTTGGCATGCAGAAAAAGAGGACAAATATCTGTCATATCGGCTTCGGTTGTGCTGATTGGTTTTTCTTTTTGCTTGCGGCAATGATGCTGATTTACTGGGGATTGGGGGTGTTTTCATGATTGAGTTCGAAAAAGTCAGTTTCTCCTACGATGCAACCCCTGAAGAAAAAAGTTTATCTAACTTTTCTTTAACCGTGAATACTGGAGAATTTGTTTTGTTCACAGGGCCCTCAGGTTGTGGAAAGACCACGCTTCTTCGGATTTTAAATGGGTTGATTCCGGAGTTTTATAGTGGAGATATCGAGGGAAAGATACGGATAGATGGTCAGGATATTGAGTACCGCAGGATAGAGGATCAGGCAGGAAAAATTGGCACGGTTTTTCAAAATCCCCGTGCACAGTTCTTTAATGTGGACACTACCAGTGAACTTGCGTTTGGACCAGAGAACTTAGGTTTGCCGGAGGATGAAATCATAGGACGCATATCTAAAACAGTTAAAGACTTTAATATTGAAGCACTGATGAATAGAAGTATTTTTGAGCTTTCCGGCGGAGAAAAACAGAAAATCGCCTGCGCATCTGTAAATGCACTTCAACCGGGAATCGTGCTTTTGGATGAGCCATCTGCAAATTTAGACTATGAAGCGACTGAGAACTTGCGTGAGGTGCTCCTCGCATGGAAGAATACGGGAAAGACAATCCTTATTGCAGAGCATAGAATAAGTTATGTATGGGATTTGGTGGATAGGGTAATCATACTGAAAAACGGATCTCTAAAAAAAGAACTGCATCGCAATGAAATAGCCAGTTTTACGGAGGCGGATGCTACACAATATGGGTTAAGGTCAATACAAAGAATTTCCCCGACAAATATGGTGAAAAAAATCGCTGAATTTGAGATGTGCAAGGAAGAATGCATTTGCCTTAAAAATTTTCATTACTCCTATAGAAAAAAACAGGAGATATATTCTATCCCGGAAATGAAAATTCAAATAGATAAGGTTACAGCTATTGTCGGTGCCAATGGTGCGGGGAAAACCACATTTTTGGAATCAGTGTGCGGTATCAAAAAAAATGACGGTATTATGATAATGAATGGAGTTTCGTATACTTACAAAAAGCGAATAGGCATGATATTCATGGTTATGCAGGATGTGAATCACCAGCTATTCACTGAGTCGGTTCTTGATGAGGTACTTATCAGTCAGCCAGAGGAGGATAAAGAAGAGGCAATGGAGATTCTTTCTGAAGTCGGATTGGCATCCCTTGCAAATAGGCATCCTATGTCGCTTTCAGGCGGGCAAAAACAGCGAATCGCGATTGCTTGTGCCATTGCATCCAAGCTGCCGATATTGCTGTTGGATGAGCCAACAAGCGGACTAGGATGCGAACAGATGCTTGTTATAGCAGGTATTTTGAACAGATTAAAGAAAGAAGGAAGAACTATAATTACTGTGACGCATGACAGTGAGTTTATTAAGCACTGTTGTGACAATGTCATTCATATGGAGAAGGCATAGCATGAAATATGACACCTCAGTCTTTAAAGACTCGGAAGATGACCCTAATAAGATACCAGGCATACTGTGGAAAACATTCCACAACTTCGGAAAACTTGGTGAATACCGTGTCCTCGCACAGACAGAAGAATGTGTTGTTATAAGAGTTGAAAATGAGAGCGGCGAGGGTGATATGGTTCTTTATCAGGTCTTTGATGGTATCTTTCTGATGTATAATGATTTTCACATGTCACAATACCATTCTATGTACCAAGCAGTAGACACAATGCTTGCAGTAGATTATTGCCGTGAGGGTAATATTACCATGGAGTTGGACGATGGGAGATGTTGTATAAAAAAAACAGGCAACATCTGCATTGATTCACGCGTCCACCATAAAGGAATTTCCTATTTCCCGACAAATCATTACCACGGTATCACAATAGGTTTTGTTACTTCTCTTGCAGAGAAAGCCTTGGAAGAGAATGCGGCAGGTATCCCAATCGATTTGAAAGCCATCCGAAAAAAATTTTGCGGCAATGATAGTTATTTCATTATTCCGGAGAATGAGACCTTGAGCCGTTTGTTTGCAGATCTGTATCGTGTGCCGGAAAATGCGAAATTCCCATATTTCCGCACTAAAGTTTTAGAAATGCTGGTCTGCCTTTCCGTTATGGAGGCAAGGGAGGCGAAGAATGGGGGAATTTACTTCTACAAGGATAAGGTTGAAAAAACACGAGCGGTGCAGAAGTTAATCTCTGAAAATATAGATCAGGATTACACCATCGAAAAATTGTCGATGCTATTTGATATTTCACAGACAGCACTTAAGGAATGTTTTAAGAATCTTTACGGAAAACCGCTTTACACATGGCTGAAAGAATATCGCATCGGAAGGGCCAGAGAGTATTTGACGGAGCGGGACGATATGACCATCTGCGATGTTGCGGAGACGGTCGGTTACAAAAGTCAGGCGAAATTTGGTGTAGCTTTTAAGAAAATATGCGGTATGACACCGAATGAATACCGAAATCTGAAACATTAAGAAAAGGAAAAACAGAATTATGGACATTGAAATGAAGAAGAAACGGAAAGGAATATTGGATTATATCTTACAATTTGCGGGTGAATACAAAGGTGATTATATCAAAAGCGTTGTCTTTGCCGTAGTCGGTGTAGCATTTTCCCTTGCCCCCTATGCATTGATGGGCGATATGGTAAGGAAACTTTTGTCGGGAGAGAAAGATTTTAACATTTATCTGACGGAGGGGCTCGTTATGGCGGTATTCTTGATTCTGCGTGTGCTTTTCCACACACTGTCCACTAAGATCTCGCACAAAACGACATTCAAGCTGATTGGCAATGTACGAATTGCACTTGCAGATAAGCTGTCCCGTCTACCGCTAGGGACGGTACAGGGAATGCCGTCCGGAGCACTGAAGAACATCATTTGTGAACGTACTGATTCAATGGAGCCGACATTGGCACATGTCGTGCCGGAGTTTACAGCCAACCTTTGCGCACCAATTATACTGTTTATTTATATTCTGACGATCGACCTGCGGATGGCATTGCTTTCGCTCGCCACGCTTCCCGTTGCGGGAATTGCAATGGCATGGATGTTTAAGGATAGCAGTGCAAGGTTTCAAAGGACACAGGATACTACGAAGGACATAAATGATACCGCAGTAGAATATATCGGCGGTATTGAGGTCATTAAAGTGTTCGGAAAAGTGGAAAGCTCGTATCAACGGTTTGCGGATGCTGCCATAAAAAACTCAAACAGCTTTATTGACTGGATGTATGCCTGCATCATCCCATTCTCCCTCGGTATGGTGATTGCCCCGGCTACACTGCTTGCAGTTCTGCCGATCGGTGCAATATTTACGATGCACGGGTCGTTGTCACTGCCCGATTTCATTATGACTGTGATTCTGTCCTGTGGACTGATTACACCGCTTATTACAGTGATGAGTTATAACGATGATATAACAAAGGCGGTATCCATTTTTGGCGAAATCAACAATATTTTGGAACTTCCGGAGCTCAAACGACCTGATAAGAGCATGGCTCTACCTAAAAACCACGGTATCACTCTGCAAAATGTTCATTTCGGATATGGAGATAAAGAGATTCTTCACGGAATTGATCTCAACATCCCGGATGGCAGTGTTCTTGCTCTGGTTGGTCCAAGTGGCAGCGGAAAGTCTACGATAGCGAGGCTCATTGCATCACTTTGGGATGTGAAAAACGGAAGCATTAAAATTGGGGATGTAGATATAAGGGATATGTCAACTTCCGATTACAATACACGGATTGCATATGTTTCTCAGGACAACTTCCTGTTTGACATATCGGTTCGTGAAAATATACGAATGGGAAAACCTTCTGCTACGGACGCCGAGGTGGAAGAGGTCGCAAAAAAAAGCGGATGCTATGACTTTATTATGGATTTGGAGAATGGTTTCGACACGGTCGTAGGTGGCAGTGGAGCACATTTGTCCGATGGAGAAAGACAACGAATTTCTATCGCACGGGCAATGATGAAAAACGCACCTGTTTTGATTCTTGACGAGGCAACCGCTTATACTGATCCTGAGAATGAAGCTGTTATTCAGAAATCAGTTTCCGAGCTTTCCAAGGAGAAAACGCTGATCGTGATTGCGCATAGACTCTCTACAATTATTGATTCTGATCAGATTGCCGTGATAAATGCCGGGAATATCGAGGCGAAAGGCACACATACAGAGCTACTTGATTCTTGCAGGCTGTATCGAAATATGTGGGACGCCCATATTTTTGCAAAGGATGTAGATGAAATAGAAGGAGGTGCATCAGCATGATTGCAATCTTAAAAAAATTCTTTGATTTTTGTGAAGAGAAGAACCGCCGCATGTTTTATCAGGCGCTTGCTGTAGGCGTGCTTATTGCCGTCTGTGAAGCAGCGAAGTTTCCGGCAATATATTTGATACTTGACGGATTTTTGTCCGATTCCATATCCGGTGGAAGGATACTTGTCGGGTTTTTGATTTTGCTTGTTTTTGTTATTTTGGAGTCATTCTTTCGCGGCATTTCGACAATGCTGCAGTGCAAGGCGGGATATCGTGAATGTGCGGGAAAGAGAATTGAATTAGCAGAACATTTGAGATATCTGCCGATGGGATATTTCAATAAAAACAGCCTTGGCGAGATCACGACTGTCACGACCAATACCATGGAGCAGCTTGGCGATGTGGCGACCCGTGTTGTCATGCTGACGACACAGGGTATTTTGAACACCGCAATCATTGTGATTTTAATTCTTGTTTTCGACTGGAGGATTGGCCTCATCTGCATTGTTGGAATTACGGTGTTTGGTTTTATCAATTGTGCCATGCGCAAAGCAAATGAGGAAACAACCGTGACAAAAGTGGCAGTAGATACAAAGGTTATCTCCGGTGTTCTGGAATATATTCAAGGTATTTCGGAAGTAAAGGTCTACAACATGATTGGCAAAGCGAGGAAAAAACTTGACGATACCATTCAGGAAGCGTCTGATACAAATATGAAGCTTGAAATGATCTGCAACCGATATATTCCGTTCCAAAATATCGTGCTTAAGCTGACCGGCGTTTCTATCCTGATTGCCTCAATAGGTTTTCATCTGAATGGTACAATGGAGCTGCTCACGGCAATCATCATGATGATTATGTCGTTTATTGTTTTTGCCGGATTGGAATCAATGGGGGCTTATTCCTCGCTACTTCGAGTAGTTGATTTGTGTGCGGATCGCGGCAGGGAAGTGCTGGAGCTTGAACCGATGGATATTACCGGTGACAGTATTGTGCCGCAGACGAACAATATCGAGGTATCCGGCATTGACTTTGCTTATGATACAAAAAAGATTATTGATAATGTATCGCTGCGGGTACCAGAAAAAACAACGGCTGCCTTTGTAGGACCGTCCGGCAGCGGTAAGACTACACTCTGCCA
Source organism: uncultured Eubacteriales bacterium (assembly GCA_963542695.1). GTDB lineage: Bacteria > Bacillota > Clostridia > Peptostreptococcales > Anaerovoracaceae > RUG100. The sequence continues at coordinate 153,978 of CAUTYX010000002.1, read as the reverse complement.
TTTGATTGCTCGATTTTGGGATGTGGACAAAGGTATGGTGTCGCTTGACGAGAAGAATGTTAAAGAATATTCAATGGACTCGCTGATGGTGAACTTTAGTTTCGTATTTCAGAATGTGTTTTTATTCCATGATACGATTGCCAATAATATCCGCTTCGGGCAGCCGGACGCAGCAATGGATGATATAATCGAAGCTGCAAAGAAAGCTTGCTGCCACGACTTTATTATGGCATTACCCGATGGATACGATACTATTGTCGGTGAAAACGGTGCTTCCCTGTCCGGAGGCGAGAAGCAACGCATCTCCATAGCAAGGGCTATTATGAAAAATGCTCCTATTATCATTCTCGATGAGGCCACGGCCAATGTCGATCCTGAAAATGAAAAAGATCTAATGGAGGCTATTAAGGCGTTGACAAAGGAAAAGACGATTTTGATGATCGCTCATCGTCTGAAAACGGTACGAAATGCGGATCAGATCTTTGTTGTGGACAAAGGACGCATTACACAGCGTGGCACACACGATGAGCTGGTTAGGCAGGACGGTCTTTATCGCCGTTTTGTCGATTCCAGACGACAGGCGATTGGCTGGAAGATTGGATAACTTGCTTTTATAAGATGAATTATATAAACGATGAACGACAATGGTTGCTCTGCCCTGTTTGCAAAAATAAAACACGATTGCAAATCAGAAAAGATACAGAGTTGAAGAACTTCCCCTTGTTCTGCCCGAAATGTAAGCAGGAAACTTTAATCAATGTAAAACAATTTAATGTATCAGTTATCAAAGAGCTAGATGCAAAGACACAGAGCCGGTGATTCACAGTTTATGAAACTGTAATTACCGGCTTGTTTTATGAAGGAGAACGCTACTTATGCAAAAAATACTCTGCACAAGTTGTATAAGACCGCCGCTATTGTCATAAGTAAAGAAACGGAAGTTCAAATCAGAACATAACTCATGAAACACGGCGGTATAAAAGGAGGTATCGCCGTATATATTTTCTGCTATTCCAATACCATACGAAAAAAGAATTTTTCTAATCACTGGATTTTTCTGTGCTTATTTAGATAAACAGATAAATCATACTAATCCAATAATGCTATCATGTTCGATCCCGGCTGCTTTATGCGGTCGGGATTTTTTGTGTCCACAAAAATTTTTTTTTCAAAACAATTCGCTTTTCTTTGGCAGTTTTCAATCCCTCGGTGTTGAGGGTTTGTGAAAGGGGAAATTCTATCCGCTTTCGCGGCTGCGAAAGGAGGTGAATATCATGAATGAACCTGAAAGAACTGAATGGCAGATACGCTGCGCATTTAACGGTTTCTGTAAACGGGCACTAAAGAACGAAAGTATCAATGCCCATAAAGAAATCAGAAGAAGGCAGGCACACGAAATCAATTTTTCCGCCCTGACACCGAAAGAGGAAAATCAGCTTTATACCTGTGAAGATTTTTTCGCAGAAGATAAAGAAGAACAAACCTTTTTTGCAGGCGGAAAAGAATGGGACGCAAAGACGATTGCCGATGCGATCCACAGCTTGCCGGAAGAAAAACGCAGAGCCGTCCTGCTCTATTACTTCTTTGATATGAGTGATGCGGAAATTGCGAAGCTCTATCAGATTCCGAGAAGTACAGTGCAGTATCGGCGTACCAGCTCTTTTGAGCTGTTAAAACGCTATTTGGAGGAACATGCCTATGACTACCCTGACTGGTAAAACAGGAAACGATGAACGCGGCCTGTTGCCTTATCCGGTAATCATAGCCGCAAGCAAAGGAGAGCCGCAGGCAATGAATATTGTCGTGCAGCATTACGCAGGCTATATCGCACACCTTTCTATGAGAAAACTCCGTGACGAACGGGGAAATACCTATTACGGCATAGACGAGGATATACGAGATCGCCTTCGTTCAAAGCTCATGCAGGCTGTCCTGATTTTCAAGATTTAATAATGTAGCTGTCTGCGTTCCACTTTCCGCAGACAAGGCAGGAATCATCTGTCGCCTGTTCTTTGACAAACATACCCGCAAGATAACGGCGGCGTATCATAGGGAAAACTGGATACTTTCCTTTTGTGCTTTAGCCGTGCGGAAAATGCGTCATGACGCTTTCCTACCCGGAAGCCGAGCGAAAAACATTTTTCCGTAAAGCAAGCGTAGCTGCTTGCGAGCCATGACGGCACAAAACATATAATGATACTCCCCTATAGCCACAGTCCGAGCGTTCAAAGCGTCGCAGGCAATGGGTAGGGCTGGATGAGAACCATGCAGGGGTGAAATTCCCGTGAGGCTAATGCTTATAGCCATCCGGTAATGCCTTTCTTAAATATGAATATCAGAACTTTTACTATACCTATTTTGAGAAAGGGGGCGATGAAATGAATCAAACGGATGTGCCTATCTGGGAGAAATATACCCTTACCATAGAAGAAGCGGCAAAGTATTTTCGCATCGGAGAAAATAAGCTGCGAAAACTGGCAGAAGAAAATCCTACTGCAAATTGGGTTATATTAAATGGCAACCGTATTCAGATCAAGCGCAGACAGTTTGAAAAAATGATCGATACGGTTGACACAATCTAATGGAGATCGAGCCTTGACGATGGTATAATAGATATAGCATATCAAGGCTCTTTCCGTCTTGGAAAGGAGCATAAAATGTCAGGAAAAAGACGGGACAGCAAAAACCGAATTTTGCGGTCAGGTGAGAGCCAGAGAAAAGACGGGAGATATGCTTACAAATATACAGATACCTTTGGAAAACCGCAGTTTGTGTACGCATGGAAATTAGTTCCTACGGATAAGACCCCTAAGGGCAAGCGTGAGGATAAATCCCTGCGTGAAAAAGTCAAGGAGATACAAAAAGACCTTGATGACGGGATTGACCCTGTAGGAAAGAAAATGACCGTATGCCAGCTTTACGAAAAGCACATACGAAATCATGCAAATGTAAGGCATGGTACAAAGCAAGGGCGAAAGCAGCTCATGAGAATACTTGAGGAAGATACAATCGGAGCTTGCAGCATTGAGAATGTGAAAATGTCTGATGCAAAGGAATGGGCTTTACGCATGAAAGAAAAAGACTACTCTTTCAAAACCATCAGCAATCACAAGCGTTCTCTAAAGGCAGCCTTTTATACCGCCATTCAGGATGACTGTATCAGGAAAAATCCCTTTGACTTTCATATCAACACAGTTATTGAGGACGATACAGAGCCGAAAGTTCCTCTTTCCCCTGCACAGGAAGAAAGCCTGCTTTCCTTTGTGAAAAGAGATAAAGTCTATCATAAGTATTATGACGAGCTTATCATTCTATTTGGGACAGGACTTCGGATTTCAGAGTTTTGCGGATTAACGGACAGAGATATTGACTTTGAAAATCAGACTATCAATGTGGATCATCAGATTCAATACTCCGGTAAAAAGTCCTATCGCATTGAAATGCCGAAAACGGAAAACGGTATTCGGAAAATCCCCATGAGCGACCGAGTTCTTGAAGCTTTGCAGAGAGTGATGCAAAACAGAAGAAAAAGCAGTTTTGAGGTTGACGGTTACACAGGCTTTCTTTTTCTCACAAGGAACGGAACGCCACAGACTTGTATGAACTATGATGCTATGTTTCGCAGACTTGTAGAAAAGTACAACAAAAATCATGAGGAAGCTCTGCCGGCGGTAACAACGCCCCATACACTGCGACACACATTCTGTACCAAAATGGCAAATGCGGGAATGAATCCGAAAGCCTTACAGTATCTTATGGGACACGCCAACATAACGATGACCCTGAACTATTACGCACACGCCACATTTGACAGCGCACAGGCGGAATTTTTCAGGTTGGCGGCTTAAAGAAAAAGAGATGTTTTACTACTTCTTTACTACCTTTCAAAGCGAAAACACAAGCAGATTTAAGAAAATATGTGAGTATCTCCCGATACACAAAATGCCGAAAACGCCTGTAAAGACAGGCTATATCGGCATATAAGAACTTTTGAAAAGATAGTTAAAAATCATATTAGAGTTTTTAATAATTACCATAAAGTTTTTTTATTTGCCTTAAATATGATAATGAGGCTGTAATCCAATTAGAACAAGTTATTTCCCCAAAAGTAAAATTTACAATGAAGAAGAGGACATCTATGAACAAAAAGAGGAAGAAACTTGCGGTGCTTCTGATTTTGGCTATGGCATTCAATTTATTTATGCAGGGAAGTATATGCAATTTTGCGCAGGCAAAGTCATTAGAAAATCCAAAACAACTCACAACAAGGAGTGAGGAAAACGTTGATAAAGATAAATCAACAGAAGAAAAAGAAAAAAATAGCAATAATAAAGAGAATTTAGCTCCGGAATCACCTGAAAAAAATAATGGTGAGCCGGATAATAAAAATGATGGTCAACCTGATAATAAAAATTTGGACAAAAACAAAGACCAAGATAATGACCATAACAACAATGAAGATGGCAATACAGAAAAAAAGATAACGTCAATTTAAAATTAAAGCATATTGTTGATGGAAAATCTGAAATTATCGATACAAAAGATCATTCAGATGATGGAGCAAGGCTGGAAGCAGAGGTAAATCATTTCTCTGAGTTTAAGGTTGTAGCTGAAAATCCTGATAAAAAGAAGAAAAGAACAAGACGTAGCGCGGATGCAACAGAAAAAACAGACATTAGAGTAAACAACTTTTCCATTAGTCATACAGATCCTAATGACCACAAGAAAGAATTTATCTTTTATGAGAGATTTATTCTTAATTTGGACTGGGATGCATCGGCTTATGGAAATGAACTAGTGAAAGGCGATTTCTTTACAGTCAAACTTCCTGACAACATGAGATTTCCAACAAATTCAAAGGCGACTAATTTTGACATTCTTTCTCCAAAGGGTGTAGTGGTTGCCAAGGGAAACATAACCCCTGGAGCCAAGAGTGGCGGCAGCGTTAAAGTTACCTTTACAGAATTTGTTGAAGATCATTATGATATAAAAGGTAAACTTGAGCTGCAAGCATATTTCAAGAACGTCAAGTTTAATGAAGATAATGAATTCAGTATTACTGCAGGAAAGACTACAGAGGTTATAAAAGTTCCCATCAAAGGTCCTGTGGAACTTAAAGATAATTATGTTAGCAAATGGGGAGAAGCTGTTCCGGGAAAAGATGGAGAGGCTAAATGGTATGTTCGTCTCAACCACGTAAAGGGAAAGTTTAATCATTTTGTATATAAGGATAAACTTGTTGCTAAAAACGGTGATCTTGGAGGAGTACATTATATAGAAGACTCCTTTAGTCTGAAGGAAGTAGAATTTAATAAATATGGAGGGGCAATTCGAATAATCGGTGATGTGGATATTAGCGGTAGAGTTAATATTACGAACAATGGTACAGAATTCACCCTGGACATGGGAGATTTGTGTAAAGATGGAAAGCAGTATACCCTAAGCTATCGCACCACGTATATTCCCGGTACGCAGTTAAACAATAAGGGAACAGTGGAATATGACGGCAAATTCAAGACCACATGGGGAGGTTTTAATGATGCCTTGTCTCGTGGTACGGGCGATGGTAGTTTGCTGAGCAAAATTATTATTCGCAAGGTAGATGCGGACAACAATAAAACCATGCTTCCGGGAGCTGTATTTAAGATTACAGATTCCAAAGGAAAGACATTTAATTTAACAACAGGTCCTGATGGAACCGTAACATCTAAAAAACTAATACCCGGAAAGTTCAAGATAAAAGAGGTAACACCTCCGGGTGGGTATGAATTGGATCCCCAGGAGTACACAGTTACAGTAACTTCTAACGAAGCTACAATTAAAACTATCACCAACAAAAGCAATAAAAAGATATCACTTTGTGGTTCCAAAACATGGAAGGATAATGAAGACCAGGATGGCGTACGGCCGGCTGAGATAATAATCAGGTTGCTTGCAGATGACACAGAAGTGCAGAATAAGACGGTAACTAAGGCCGATGGCTGGAAGTGGAAGTTTGACAATCTGCCGGAATACAACGACGGAAAGAAGATCAAATATACCATTAAGGAAGATCCGGTGCCTGAGTACACCACAGAAATAAAAGCCTTTAATGTTACCAACACCCACAAACCCGGTGATACAAAGATTAAGGTTACCAAGAAGTGGGAAGATGCAGAAAACCAGGACGGTAAGCGTCCGGGATCCATCAATGTACAGCTGTATGGAGATGAAGAAAAAGTAGGATCGGAAGAAACCCTAAATGAAGCCAATATCTGGACAAAGGAGTGGATCGGTCTGCCGGAAAAGAAAAACGGAAAGAAAATCAAATACACGGTGAAGGAAGTGGGAAATACCGCAGAGTATGATTCATATTACCTGTGGAACCATTACAAAAGATGTAAAGGTAATTCACAAAAAAGGTGGAACAACCACCGATGAAACTTTTGCCAAACGAGGTGTATGGGACACCGGAAACCGAGAAGGCAATCGAGTAGACTGGGTGTTTCGGTTTAATGCGGCCAAGCTTTCTACGGAAGGAAAGGACTATGTGTTTACAGCCACAGACACTCTTCCTGATTCTATGAAATGGGACTTACAGTATTTTAATAAGAACAAATATGTCTTTAATGTAGATGGGCGAAATTGGTTTAATGCCGCCAGTGCAAAAGCCAGAGGCATACATGTAGATATGACGGAGAAAACCGTATCCATTTCTATTCCAAAGTCCACAGATCTCTTTGGAAAAGGGCAGCAGGTGGACACCTTAGATGGCAAAACCCTTAACATTCGGCTTCGTGCTATTGTGCAGGATCATGTTATGAGAGATAAATCCATCGAGTTTGTGGAAAATACTTGCGATGCAAAGGTAACAAATTTAGATTGGACCATTACCGACAAAGATAAAAACCATAAGGTGAAGATTTTGCGCCAAGGCGGCTGGGCAAGTGGAATCAAGCCGGGAGAGCTGAAAGTGATCAAGCTTCTCAAAGGAAGTAAAAAGCCCATCAAAGACGTGGAATTTACACTTGCCAGAAAAGATGGAACCGACATTCAAATCCGGCAGGAAAATGGTACCTACAGTAGCAAAGGAAAGACTATTACCCTTACAACCAATAGTGAAGGAATTGCCGATATAAAAGGTCTGGGTTTGGCAACCTACGTTTTGACCGAATCAAAGGTTCCGGGCTGGATTGCTTTTGATGTAAACCATCCGGTGAAAAAGGAATTTACGGTTTCCGGTTCCGATGTGGAAGGGCAAGAATATACTATTGAAAACAGTAAAAAATATATTTCTATTCCCGTTGAGAAAAAATGGGAGGGACACACGGGTCAGGAAGTAAAAATACAGCTTTTGGCAGATGGCAAAGTAAAAGACCAGGTTACTTTACAAAAGAAAAATAATGAAGATACCACCTGGAAACATACCTTTGAAAACTTACCTCAATGTACTGATGAGGGTAAAGAAATACAGTACGATGTAAAGGAAATTGATCCTAGTGGAAACGTCTTAGAGAATGGAGAGGAATTTCAATTAGATGGAAAGTGGTTTAGGGTAACAGTCGATGGCAGTGTAAAAGACGGCTTTACCATTACTAACAAAGCAATGCCTGCATGGACACCAATGACACCGCCTACAAGAGATATCCAGGTGGAAAAGAAGTGGCAAAGCTACGATGGAAAAGAGATTTCACCACCGGTAGACAAGATAGAAGTGGAACTTTATAAGGATGGAGAAGCGACTGGCAATAGAAAGAAGCTGGATGAAAGCAACCACTGAAAAACCACTTTTGAAAAACTGCCGACCTCGAAAACCCTTGATGGTGAACTACATCAATATACAGTAAAAGAGGTGGGAGAAACTGAAAATATAATCAAACTAAACAATAAACGGTATACGGTGGAAGCAAAAGGATCCATGAAGGATGGATTTCAGATTATCAATACGGAAGAAGAATCGGTTCCTCCGGAAAAACCACAACCGACACCACCACCTGACAATCCAAAGAAACCAAATCCTACTCCACCGGAACAGCCGGAAAAGCCGGATCCAAAATCACCTGAGCAACCGAAGAAACCGGATCCTCTCCCACCAAAGAAACCTAGGAGACCAAATCCTACTCCTCCGACAAAACCACATCACCCAAAGAGGCCGGGTTCTTCCCAAAAACTTCACAAGTCTAAGAAATCTCCATTGACGGGAGATACCTCTGATAGAAGGATGACTGCAATGGCCATGGGAGTTTCCGGCATTACATTGCTACTCCTTGGAATTTCCAGAAGGAAACGGCGTAAGGATTTTATGAAATAGGAGTTTAGCCGGAGAACCATACCAGGTGTGGCGGAAATAGACAGTGTAATAAGCAATATGAATACAGCTGAGACTATCAAAAATGAAAATCTTAGCTGTATTTTCGCATCTCTTTAAAAATTGCTAAGGTTTCGATAGTGCAGTGGCGTTTCTCCATGGAATTTTTTGAAGGCAACTGTGAATTTGCTATGATTTTTAAAACCGCATTGATTGGCAATTTCGCCAATTGACAAGCAGGTAGTGGATAACAATTTTTCTGCTAAATCCATTCTCTTTTTTGTCATATAATCGGTAATGGTCATTCCGTAGACATTTTTAAATCGTGCCTTTAGAGTGCTCTCGTTGATCCCCACATAGTTGGAGAGATCTTGCAGGGAATATCGTCTTGATAAATCTTTGCATAGCAATTCTTGGCAAGCTTCTACAGAGGCTATCTGTGCATTGTTGAGGACAATGTTGGGAGATGATTTTTGCGGCAATGTCATAAGCTCATGTACTAGAGAGGCTGATAGCAGACGCAATATTCCAATTGACTCTTTCTTCTGAATGGACCACAGCCTATTGGATAAGGTATCGATCCAATAATTGGAAAATTGGTAATATGGGGCATTTACATAGTCAAATTTATTTGCAAATTTAGTGAAATCAAGGCCTGACAAGGTGGAAAAACTTTTTGTTGTAGCGTTCATAATGGTGGTATTGATGTACAAGGTAATACCATCGTAATGAGCATCAGGGAAATGAAGGTTTTGTATAGGCAGCTGAGAGGAAAACACTAGACGCTTACTGGAGATACTAACAAAATTATCTTTGGGTAGGGAAAGCTCACATCTTCCATTAAGACAGATATTGATAACCAATAGGTCCGGTGGAATTCCATCGTTTTTTAAAGTAATAGGCTGGAAACATTTATTTCTGATATGATTAAATGCAATGAATGCGCCAGATTCCAGCAGGTGCATTTCTATATAACTTTTTGATCTAGTTGCAGGTGTAATGATAAAGTGCTCACTGTTACCGGACACGGAATATGGACCGTTATTTTGTATATTGTAAAAAAATCTTCTCGAAACATACACTCTCCTTTTCTTTCAGTAGGTTTAATTGTAAATAGTGTATTAAAATAAATCAATACTAAAAAGAATAAAAGTTTCTAAATGGGTTAACATGGTGATGATGTTTTGTAATATAATCCTAAAAAGTATAGCTTTTGTGTGACCTTTATGTGACATATAGACAAATAGCATGTAAATGCTTTGAGAGAGAGGGGAAAAATGAAGGACATAACAATACAATCGAGGTTGGTCGCCATATTATTGGCTTGCATGGTGATATTTTGTGGATTATTTCATCCACAAAAAGCAGATGCTGTAGATACACAGTATGTACCAAATGCAGACCTGGTAACCAGTTTTACGGTTAATCCTACTGAGGTCAATCATACAGAAAACATTTACGTAGATTTAAGTTTTGCGGGGCAGTCAGAAGATGCCGGTGCTCCTAAATATATTCATCCCGGCACGAAGATAATCATTCCTATTCATTCTAATGGTGCAACAGTAGAGTCTAATTCTACTATGCCACAACAAAAAGGCGTTAGAACCACCTTTACACCGGATAAAATTATCATTGAATTCACAGAAGAAGTAAAGAATATGTATGATATTCAAGGTAGCTTGCGATTTACTCTTCGAGGAATTAACACACAGGAGGACAGTAAAAAATCTGTAGACATTGGCGATAAAAGAGTTTATATCAGCAACACGAAAGGTGGTGATACCGGTGTATTTGCATACAAGACAGGAGTTATGTATGGCGACAGCAAGCCGGGATATGTTACTTGGTTTATTCGAGGTAATACCAATGGAGACTCTAACAATGGAGGGCCATTGATAATTAATGATACTTTAGGTGCTAACCAAAAGTTGGATAGCTCCGGCATTGCAATTGCATTATACTGGGGGGCCAACAACACAAAACCTATGAACTTCATTATAACAGCATCGAACAATTTTTAGCATCACCTTACGGAAGAACATCCGGTTCAACAATTAAATACGATAAAGAGAATGGAAAAATTTCTATTTACATTCCAGAGTCTGTTATCAACGGAGTAGAATTCGCCTTTACCTACGATGCCTTTATTACAAACTCGGATGTAGACAAATTCTATAATAAAGCAGAAATAAACTATCATGAAAAAAATACTCCTAAATCGACCCAGGAAGATGTAGCAATTAAGAACATTGATGTGGGAGGAAGTATTAGCGGGAAAACAAGAGCTTATTTAAACATTGATAAAGTTGCCGGAAATAAAAATACGCCGGTGAAAGGAGTCACCTTTGAAATCTCGAGAGAAGATGGTGGCAAATTTTTTCCTAATAAAGATGATACCAAAATTCGCCTGACAACCAATGAACAAGGACAAATCAGAGAAAAGGGATTTTTACCGGGAAAACTGGTTTTCAAAGAAGTAAATGGACCGGCATATATTTCTTTTGATCCGCAAAAAGAGCATAAAGTGGATATTACAGAAAATAATCAAAATCAAGTTGAAATTATCAGAAATGAAATAAAAAAGACAACCGTTTCTGTTACAAAGAAATGGCTGGGAAAACCAACCAAATCTGCATCGGTTACGTTACTGGCCAACAATAAAGAAAAAGAAACAGTAGAATTAACAGCAGCCGGTCAGTGGAGGTATACTTTTAAAAATCTAGATCAATATGATAGCAATGGGAATCCAATAAACTATACAATCAAAGAAAAAAGTTTTAGTGGCCATCAATCCACTGTAACCGACTCTACGGAGACTGGTTATATAGTATCCAATTATAATACTGAGAAGATTTCTGTTCCTGTTACAAAAAAATGGATTGGAAAAGACGGTGGTGACGTAACAGTAAAACTGTTAGCGGATGAAAAAGTAAAGCAGACGGCTGAATTAACAGCTAAGCACAAATGGAAACATACCTTTACTGAATTACCAAAATATGATGAGAAAGACGGCCATGAAATCGATTACAAGGTCGTTGAACAAAAAGTGGATGGTTATGAAACGGGTATTTCGGGCAATGCCACCAGTGGATTCACCATCGTTAATACCATAAAGGGAAAGGCTTCTGTTCCGGTAACGAAAAAATGGATTGGGAAAGCTGCGGATACAGCAACGATAAAACTCATTGCAGATGGAAAAGTAAAAGAATCGAAAACATTAAAGGCAGATACTCAATGGAAGTACACTTTTGAACACTTACCCAGATATAGTGAGAAAGATGGCCATGAAATTGACTATGCTATAGCCGAAGAACGTATCGACGGGTATAAATCCAAAGTAGAAGGAGATGTAGATAGTGGCTTTACTATTACCAATACCATTACCGGAAAAATTTCTGTTCCTGTTACAAAAAAGTGGATTGGAAAAGCTGGAAATTCCGCTAGAGTAGTATTATTAAAAAATGGTGTTAAACAACAACAGGTAGAGCTGACGGCTGCTACTCAATGGAAACATACTTTCAAGAATTTGGATAAATACGATAGCCTGGGCAATATCATTAGCTATGATGTTAAAGAAGTGAGCCTAGATGGATACATTTCTAAAATAACCGGAAGTGTTAAAGACGGCTTTATCATTACAAACACAAATATGCAACGGATTTTCATACCAGTTATAAAAAAATGGGTGGAAGGAGCAAAAGATGCCGTGTTCGTGAAGCTGCTTGCAGACAATAAGGAAAAAAAGACGGCGGTCTTGAAAGCTGATACCAAGTGGAAGTACACCTTTATAGATTTGCCAAAATACGATGAAAAAGATGGACATGCAATTATCTACAAAGTAGTAGAAGAAAAGATTGCCGGTTATGATACAGACATTTCCGGTGATGCAGAAAATGGCTTTACCATTACAAACACTAGTAAAGGCAAGGTTTCCATTCCTGTAACGAAAAAATGGGTTGGAAAAACAGCGCACAAAATCACTGTCTATCTTTTAGCCAATGGAAAAAGAATAGATAAAAAAATCATTACTGAAGAAGAAAAATGGCAATACACCTTTAAAAATTTGGCTAAATTCCACGATGGAAAGAAAATAAAATATACCATTGAAGAGGAAAAATTAAAAGACTACAATACAACCATAAAAGACAATGGAGTGAATGGATATGTGATCACTAACACCTATAAAATCAATACCAAGGATAGCAGTGACTCAAAGAATATAGGTAAAATGAAAAGAAAATACAAGACCGGTGATAATAGAAATCTTTTGAGTCATGGTGTATTGCTAGGAATATCTGCTTTGTCATTGATAGCAATGGCCTTAGACAGAAAAAGAAAATCTAAGTAATATTCAAATGAAAACTGAAAATAATTGATAAAAACTCTTGCAATTGGTAAAAGAATTGCGAGAGTTTTTTCGAGGAATATTGACTTTAGCCTTGCAATGCAGTAAGCTAAATGCAATTAGAAAAATCTAACTGGAAAAAAGGAAGTGGTTTGTATGATGCCATTAACGTTGGCAGCCACCGGTGACCGCGTACAGGTAGTAAAGGTAGGCGGCAGCAGTGAGCAGAAAAAACACTTGGAGGATATGGGTTTTGTTGCCGGAGCACAGGTGGAAATCGTCAGTACCGTTGGCGAAGGAAACTTGGTGGTAAATGTCAAAGGCTCTCGATTTGCTTTGGGAAAACAAATTGGCATTAAGGTAATGGTAAACCAGCTGTAATAGAAAGGAGTGTCATCATGGTCAAGACTACAATTGAAATTGAAGGAATGATGTGTGGGATGTGCGAATCTCATATAAACGATGTCATTCGAAAGACAATCCCGGGGGCAAAGAAGGTTTCGGCTTCTCACAAGAAAAACCAAGCTACCTTTGTCAGCGATGAAGAAGCCAACCCGGAGGCACTCAAGGCAGCCATTGAAGATACCGGCTACCATTATATCTCCATTTCTTCAGAACCCTATGAAAAGAAAGATCTCTTTGGAAAATAAACGGCGAAAGACCAATTAGTGGGGAACAAAGAAGGGATTAGAAAAATGAAATATAGAATTCTGCATGAGTCTTCCTATCGCATGCGTGTACATATGATGTGCGGATCCATGACCATTGGACAGGCAGACTATCTGGAATACCAGTTGAACCGGCAGCCTTTTATCAGAGGTGCCAATGTGTTTCATCGTAGTGGTAATGTAGTAATTCGATATGAACGTAGTGAAAGTGGCAGAGAGCAAGTTGAAAATGCTCTTTGCGACTTTTGTTTTTGCGGAAACAGTGAAAATGACTATGAAACCACATTGCCGGCGCCGATGCCAAAGAGCGGCAGAGCCGTTGCCGCAGCCTACCAAGAAAAAATTATCCGGTTGATACTGGGGAATATTATGCGTCGTCTATTTTTGCCGGCGCCCGTTAACACGGCATGGACTGCCCTAACCGGACTTCGTTTTTTGAAAAAAGCAATCCGGTCTATAGCCAAGAGAAAACTTTCCGTATCGGTACTGGATGCAGTAACCATCGGAATATCGCTCCTTCGAGGTGATGTCAATACGGCTTCTTCTATTATGTTGTTTTTGGATATTGGTGAGACCTTGCAGCAATGGACCTACCGCCGCTCCGCAGAAAATATGGCCAATATTGTATCCATGGGACCAACCCATGTGTGGCGCAGCAATGAAGACCAAGAGGAAACTTTTGAGCCGGTGACTGCTATTTTATCGGGAGACAGAATTGTTCTGCGTACAGCCCAAGGCATTCCCTTTGACGGCAAGCTTATTAGCGGAAAAATTCAGGTTAATCAAGCTTCCATTACAGGGAACTGGCAGCCGGTAGAAAAAAGCGCCGGTGGTTATGTCTATGCCGGTACGGTGGTGGTTTCCGGCACCGCCATTATGGAAGTCGTAGAAGCATCCGCAAAGAGTCGTTACCATCAGTTGGTGACCGCCATTGAAGATTCCGGTAAATTATCAGCAGACTCTGAGACTATTACAAAAGCCGTTGCTACTTCTGACAAGATGGTGCCGTACACCTTTGCGGCGGCCGCTTTGACAGGCCTTGTTACAAAAAACGCCAACAAAGCATTGTCGGCACTAATGGTAGATTTTTCCTGCGGTTTGGAGCTATCGGTGCCCATGGCCATGTTGTCTGCCACCCAAGAAGCATACACCAGAGGGATTTTTATGAAAGGCGGCTCCCTTCTTGAAACCATGGCTCAGGCTGACACCATAGTCTTTGATAAATCCGGCACCTTGACAAAGGAAAGCCCTAAGGTAACCGATATTATTTCCATTACGGGGAAATCAGAAGAAGAACTGTTGCAGCTGGCAGCCTGTTTAGAAGAACATTATCCCCATGCCATGGCCGATGCCGTTGTTGCAGAAGCAAAGAGAAGAGGATTGCATCATGATAATCTTCATGCCCAAGTAGAATACGTAGAAGCTCATGGCATAGTCAGTGCCGTTGATAACCGGGAAGTTATTATTGGAAGCCGTCATTTTGTATTGGAAGATAAAGATGTTTTACTGCCCGAACATGGCAAAAATGAACTGGAAAATATTCCCGATAACTACAGCCGATTGTATTTGGCAATGGATGGGAATTTGGAGGCGGTTCTTTGTATCGCTCATGAAGTCAAAGAAGAAGCTCGTCCTGTGATGGATGCACTCCGCAAAGAAGGCGTAGAAAACATTTACCTTATGACAGGTGATGATGAAAGAGCCGCCAAAGTCACTGCCGAAATGCTGCAAGTCGATACGGTATATAGTCAGATGTTACCGGAAGAAAAGGTGGCCTTGGTCAGAAGAGAGCAAGAGGCGGGGAAGACAGTGGTGGTAGTAGCGGATGGCATCAGCGATGCGGCGGCATTGCTGGCTGCCGATATAGGCATCTGCTCCGGAACGGCTGCTGCCATAGCCCTAGAGGCGGCTGATTGTATTTTGTACAATGATAAAACAAGGGATCCTCTCTACGGTCTTGTGACATTGCGGCAAATGAGTTTGCGATTAAGAGATCGGATTCGTGGTAAATATAAACGGAACATACTCTTTAATGCCGGTTTACTGGTACTGGGGATGCTGGATGTAGTCCGGCCCGGTTCTTTGGCACTGGCTCACAATGCAGCAACGGTATACAGCGGGATAACGGCTATGAAACAGGTGCTGCCGGAGGAATTTGCCGGTCAAAGAGAGTAGGAGGTACGTATGAAACGAATTGTAGGATTGGTAAACATGGTTCTCCTTGGGATATTGCTATTGGTGCCAAAAGACGTTTCTTTTGCCGTAAGCTTTGGGGAAAGCGAACAGTTCCATCATTGGCAGCCGTATGCGATTGTCTTTGGAGCAATGGTGGTGATTATCGCCATTATCATAGGAGTAAACTATAGAAAGAAATCATAAAGGGAAGGAAAATCAATGACAAAAGTAGATATTTTTTCCGGTTTTTTAGGTGCCGGAAAGACCACATTAATTAAAAAGCTTATTGAAGAAGCGTATCAAGGAGAGCAGTTGGTTTTGATAGAAAATGAATTTGGAGAAATCGGTATTGACGGCGGCTTTCTAAAAGATACCGGTGTACAGATTAACGAAATGAATTCCGGCTGTATTTGCTGCACTTTGGTAGGGGATTTTGGCAAAGCATTAGACCGGGTAATCCGAGATTTTGCGCCGGATCGTATCCTAATCGAACCATCCGGTGTGGGGAAACTCAGCGATGTGATTATTGCCGTACAGGACTTGCACAACGAAAACATTCAGCTTAACGGCTTTACGACTGTCGTAGATGGAAATCTCTGCTCAATGTATATGGAAAACTTTGGAGAGTTTTACGAAAACCAGGTGGAACACGCTAGCTCCATTATTATGAGCTGTACCCAGGAAATGACCGAAGAGGAAATCAATCAATGCGTGGAGGTTCTTCGTCATCACAACCGAGAAGCCACTATTGTCACTACTCCTTGGGAGGAGATTAACGGCTCTCGGATTCTAGACATTATGGAACAAAAGAAGACGCTGTCGGCAGAGCTGGACAAATTACGGCAGGAGGCCTACGAAGAAGAACATCATCACCACCACGAGCATCACCATGATCACGACCACAATCATGGTCATGACCATAATCATCAGTGTCAGTGCCATTGCCACGACCATGAGCATCATCATGATCACGATCACGAACATGGTCACCAGTGTCATTGCCACGACCACGAACATCATCACCACGCTGATGAAGTCTTTAGTGATGTTGGTGTGGAGACAGTACACAAATATACTATGGAGCAAATCGAAAGTGCTCTTGCCAGCCTGCAGGATATCCGGCAGTGCGGTCAAGTATTGCGTGCCAAGGGGATTGTTGCCGGCCAAGATGGCAACTGGATTCACTTTGATTACGTACCGGGGAAACCGGAAGTTCGCCAAGGCAGTGCCGATGTAACGGGTCGAATTTGTGTCATCGGTGTGGATCTTGAAACGGATCATATTAAAAAATTGTTTGCTATACAATAAATAAAACAGGGAAGAGAAATGGAAGTACCAGTATATTTATTTACCGGCTTTTTAGGATCGGGAAAGTCCACCTTTATTCAAGACCTATTGGAAGGATCGGAATTCAATGCAGGGGAAAAAACCTTGCTGTTGGTGTACGAAAAAGGAAAAATTAAATATGACAAAGAACGGTTTGCCCGCCCCAATGTATTCATTGAAACCATAAGCAAAGAAGATGATTTAACCATGGATTTGCTGGAGGAATTGCAGGCAAAATACATGATGGAGCGGGTCGTTGTGGAATACAACGGCATGTGGATGCTGGAAAAGCTGTTTCGCGCCATGCCGCCGGAATGGATTATCTACCAGGAGCTGATGTTTGCCGATGCCGGTAATTTTATGATGTACAATCAAAATATGCGGCAGCAGACCTTTGATAAAATGAAGACGGCAGAGCTGGTGGTGTTTAACCGTTTTACAGCACTTCACAACAAAGTGGAGTTTCACAAGGTAGTTCGGGTAGCTAACAGAAAGTCCCAAATTCTCTATGAATACGGTCCTGACCATGTGGAACCGGATGATATAGAAGATCCGTTGCCCTATGATATAGCAAAGCCTTCGATTGAAATTAAAGAAGACCAGTACGCAGAGTGGTA
Organism: uncultured Eubacteriales bacterium; assembly: GCA_963542695.1. Lineage (GTDB taxonomy): Bacteria > Bacillota > Clostridia > Peptostreptococcales > Anaerovoracaceae > RUG100. The sequence continues at coordinate 136,560 of CAUTYX010000002.1, read as the reverse complement.
CCGGGATATTTATGAAAATGCGGATCGGTATGAGGGTAAGATGATAACGGTAAAGGGACGAGTGGCTATGGCAAGAGACCTTCCTCAGGGGAAGTTTGCCTTCGGTCGTCACGTTATGACTTGCTGTATTGAAGATATTCAATTTGTCGGATTGGTTTGCGATTTTCCCGGTGAAGAGGCTTTTTCCACCGGAGACTGGGTGGAAATCAAAGCCAAGGTAAAAATTGAAGACAACGAAATCTATGGACAGACAGGTCCTGTCATGTACTGTATCAGCGTGGAGCCTACCAAACCGGCGGAACCGGAGGTAGCTACTTTCTAGCTTGAAAACTCCATAGATGGTGATATAATAAAAGTGTGAAATCGATCCTGAATTGTACGTCTGGAATTATATAATTCAACCTACATTTTGTCGCAGGGAGCATGATATCAGCGGATATGCCGGGCCTTTTCGAGAGGAAGGCGGAGTCTTCTGATGACCGCACCCACCTAGTTGTTCTAGGGCGTGAATTAGTAATTCTGACGGCACTTCGGGATTACTTTTATTTTTGCTTTCTTTTTCGTCCGGTTCTCCTGGAGGATTTTCTGGAAGCTATCCAGCGATACCGCAGCCAGCACAGCACTATAACCAATATGGCAGCTACCACAACGGGGAGCATAATGCGAATCAACCGGTGATCCAGCCAGGTGATTTTTTGCTTGCTGTAAATAGGCTGATCTCCAATGGTTTTGTTGCCGGCTTTTAACATAATGTGACCAATCAAATCACCTTTTTTCACAGGCAAATCTAGATGGTCATTTAGCTTTACATTGGCAGTAATGGCGTCGTCTTTGTAAGAAGTGGGAATGATGGCAATGAGGCTGTCTTTATCAAAGGTGGTTTTGATTCGTTTGAAGCTTCCCATATCCACCATGGCAGCATCTACCGGAATTTTTCGTTTGTAATAGTGATTGTATCCATCATCAAACAGTTTTTTCGTATCTTTGGCCATGTTATCGGCAGTTTTTCCGTGCATGACAACCGAAATAAGGGTCATGTTGTTTTTCTTACATACGGTGACTAAATTAAAGCCGGATTTTGTAATGTAACCGCTCTTCCCGCCAATGACGCCTGGATAGTGGAAAAATTTCGTTTTCACCATGCGGTGATTGTTCCACAGCACTCTTTTTTTTGATTTGTTGGTCTTGGGGATGGTGTACTTTATGGCACTGAAAATCTTCACGAAGGTTTTGTTTTTTATGGCCGCCTTCATGGCTTTGCCAAGGTCTGCCGCCGTGGTGTAGTGGTCTTTGTCATATAGTCCGTGGGGGGTGACAAAGTGAGAATGATTCATGCCCAGTTCTTTGGCTTTCTCATTCATCTTTTTGGCAAAGCCTTCTTGGCTGCCGCCGGCATCTTCTGCAATGACAACGGCAGCATCGTTGGCAGAGGACAGCATGAGACCGTATAGTGCTTGTTTTCTTGTGATTTTTTCCCCTTCTTCTAAGGCTATATGGCTGGATTCCGGATCGATTTCATAGACGGCATCATGAGATACCGTTAACACTTTTGACAGGTCGTCTCCCCATGTTTCCAAGGCTACCAGTGCCGTTAAAATCTTGGTGCAACTGGCCGGATAATATTTGTGTTGGCTTTTTTTATCATATAGAACTTGTCCCGTTTCCGCCTCCATAACAAAACCGGCGCTGGCTTTGATACGGACTTGCTCTTGGCTTCGTATCGGTATGGTGTTTTCTTTTGGTTGCGCCAATGCAGTAGCTGTGGTGAATCCACAAAAAAGAACAAGGATGAGACATAGTGTAGTGACGTATTTTTGTTGAATTTTCATAGGTTCCTCCGTTCCAGTTACTTATTATCTTATATCGAGGCAAAAGGGTCAAGAGAAATCCACCTATATTCTTGAATCCACGGTTGCTACCGTGTAAAATAACTAGGTACAGTGTTTTTGGGTAACCAGTCGGGAGAGGAGGGAATCGCCATTGAAAAAGCACGCTATTATTCCCATTTTTATTCCTCACAAAGGCTGCTCCCACCAATGTACTTTTTGCAATCAACAGGTGATTACAGCAAAAGATGGGCAGGTGACAGCAGAGAAGGTTCGCGAAATTGCCGATACCTGGCTTTCTACATTATCTGCAAAGCAATTGGATTGCATCGAAATGGCCTTTTACGGAGGCAGTTTTACCGGAATTCCCTGGGAACAGCAGCGACAATTTTTAGAAGTGGCAAAGGAATACAAAGACCGAGGAGATATTCAAAAAATCCATCTATCTACCCGGCCGGATTATATTTCGGAAGAAATTCTTACCGGATTGTGTCAATACCATGTGGATATTATTGAGCTGGGAGTGCAGTCCTTTGACGAGGAAGTCCTTTTAAAAAGCCGGCGTGGCCACAGTGCTGCAGACGTTGAAAAAGCTTGCCGATTGATTGATGATTTCGGGTTTACCTTAGGGATTCAGTTGATGATAGGTCTTCCGGGAGATTCCATGGAGAAGGCGATGGATAGCGCCAGGAAAGCCGTCTTTTTACATCCGTTTCTGGCACGGTTGTATCCGGTGGTGGTGTTGCCGGGAACACAGTTGGCGGAGGATATGGCTCAGGGCAGATACCATCCCATGAAGGAAGAGGTCATGGTAACGGTGACAGCGGCTATGTATAAAATTTTGGCAGAGGCCGGCATTACCATTTTACGGGTAGGTCTGAAGAGTACAGATTTGATTTCTAAGGAAAGTGATCTTTGTCATGAATACCACCCGGCTTTCCGTCAGTTGGTGGAGGGAAAGCTGGCATTGGATGAAATGAACAGGCAGATAAATAATCTGCTGAGAAAGTCGCTTGTTGAAGAGGATGCAAAAGAGCAAGTCAGTGTATATTCTAATGCCCATTCCTTTTCGGCGATGATCGGCCACAAGGCCTGTAATCGAAAACAATTGGAAAAAGAGTGGCCTAAGGTAGCTTTTTCCTGGAAGCAGGATCATCGGTTACAAGATAATCAATATAGAGTTTGTTTGGAAAATCAGTAATATACTTAACAAGGAGGAGGATATGAACGCAGTAGTATCTGTCATTGGAAAAGACATGGTAGGGATTTTGGCCAGGGTGAGCACGGTGTGTGCAGAGGCCAATACCAATGTAATTGAAGTAGCCCAGTCTGTATTAAAAGAATACTTTGCCATGGTGATGTTAATTGATATTTCCGGCATCAATTGTGAGCTGGATCAGTTGCAGCAAAACTTGGAAGAACGTGTTCCGGACATGACGATTCATGTTATGCACGAAGATATTTTTAACTCCATGCACCGCATTTAGGATTTAGGAGGAGGAAATATGATTAACACACAAGATATTATGGAAACCATTCGTATGATTCAGGAAGAAGATCTGGACATACGAACCACTACTATGGGAATTTCTCTCTTGGATTGTGCCGATACTGACATTCACAAGGCCTGTGACAAAATATATGACAAAATTACTCGGTTAGCGGGAAATCTGGTGTCTGTTGGAGAATCCATTGAAAAAAAATACGGTATTCCCATTGTTAACAAACGGGTATCGGTAACACCCATTGCTATGATGGCCGGGATTTCCGGTGGAGATCCGGTGCTGTATGCCAAGACGTTAGATAGAGCAGCCAAGGAAATCGGTATTAATTTTATCGGTGGGTATTCGGCCTTGGTGCAAAAAGGATTTTCGGCAGGAGATATGGAGTTGATTCAGTCCATCCCAAGAGCCCTGGCAGAAACAGAAATGGTTTGTTCTTCTGTCAATATCGGCAGCACCAAAGCCGGTATCAATATGGACGCCGTAAAGCTAATGGGTAAAAAAGTACGGGAAACGGCAGAGTTTACTAAGGAACAGCAGTGTATCGGAGCGGCAAAACTGGTGGTATTTTGCAATGCCCCGGAAGACAATCCCTTTATGGCCGGTGCTTTTCATGGATTCGGTGAGCCCGATTGCGTGATTAATGTAGGGGTTTCGGGTCCCGGGGTAGTCCGTGCGGCTTTGGCCAAGATGGACGATACCGCCGATTTATCTCAAGTTGCGGAGATGATTAAACGCACCTCCTTTAAAATTACTCGTATGGGGCAGCTGGTGGGTGCAGAAGCCAGCCAGAGACTAGGTGTTCCCTTCGGCATAATTGATTTGTCTTTGGCACCGACGCCGGCAGTGGGCGATTCGGTAGCCCATATATTAGAAGAGGTAGGACTGGAACAATGTGGTGCAGCCGGAACCACGGCAGCCTTGGCCATGTTAAATGACGCTGTAAAAAAAGGCGGCCTTATGGCCAGCAGTAATGTAGGGGGATTATCCGGAGCTTTTATTCCTGTCACAGAAGATGCCGGCATGATTGCCGCTACCCGCAGCGGGGCTCTTACCATTGAAAAACTGGAAGCGATGACGGCAGTTTGCTCTGTGGGACTGGACATGATTGTTATTCCGGGAGATACTCCTAGCGAAGTGATTTCCGGCATTATCGCCGATGAAGCGGCCATTGGCATGATTAACTCCAAGACTACGGCGGTTCGTGTCATTCCTGCCATTGGCGTAGAAGACGGTGATGAACTGGACTTTGGTGGTTTACTGGGAACCGGTCCCATTGTAAAGGTGTCTACCAAATCACCGGCTAAGATGATTCATCGCGGGGGACGAATTCCGGCACCGGTGCAGAGTTTGAAAAATTAGAAAATATTTTTGTCGTTTATTTTTAGATTTGGTATTGACATTCTTTTTCGGCGGGAATATTCTAGTACCAAGTTAATATTTCAAACCGATGATGAAGAAGAGTAGCGATGGAAAGCGGCTAAGAGAGAGTTGCAGATGGTGTGATTGCAACAGTACGAGCTATGGTGAATGGACTTTGGAGGGCAGAACGAAAGGCAGCTTTTTGCAAACTGCTGAGTAATCTCTGACGGGGACTCTACCCGTTATCCGGAGAGCAGGTATCACGCTGTACCTGAGGCGATGCAAGGTTTCTTGCATGTAGGGTGGCATAGCAAAGTCATGTTCTTTGTCCCGTTTGGCGAAGACATGACTTTTTTATTTTCCCTTTTGACAGCGAGAAAGCGAGGAAAAAATGAAACTTGACAACAACATTCCGTACAAAATCTATCTCCATGAAGAGGAGATTCCGAAGCAATGGTACAATGTTCGTGCGGATATGAAAGAAAAACCGGCTCCGCTGTTGAATCCGGCAACGAAGAAACCCATGACTGCCGAAGAGCTGGGACACGTATTCTGCGATGAACTGGTGCAGCAGGAATTGGATAACGATACGCCATACATTGATATTCCGACAGAAATCAGAGATTTCTACAAAATGTACCGGCCATCTCCATTGGTTCGTGCATATTGTCTCGAGGAGGCTCTTGGAACACCGGCAAAGATTTACTATAAATTCGAAGGTAACAACACCAGCGGTTCCCACAAACTGAACTCGGCCATTGCCCAGGCATATTATGCTAAAAAGCAGGGTCTAAAAGGGGTAACTACAGAAACTGGAGCCGGTCAGTGGGGGACTGCACTCTCCATGGCTTGTGCATATTTGGATCTGGATTGCAAAGTATACATGGTAAAGGTTTCCTATGAGCAAAAGCCGTTCCGCCGGGAAGTCATGCGGACCTATGGTGCCGGTGTTACACCGTCTCCATCTATGAGCACCGAAGTGGGAAAGAAAATCAACGCTCAGTTCCCGGGAACCAACGGCTCTCTGGGTTGTGCCATCTCCGAAGCCGTAGAGGACGCAACACTCCACGAAGGCTACCGTTACGTTCTAGGCAGTGTATTGAACCAGGTTCTATTACATCAGACTGTTATCGGACTGGAAACAAAGACGGCACTGGATAAATACGGTATCAAGCCGGATATGATCATTGGCTGTGCCGGTGGCGGATCCAATTTAGGCGGATTGATTTCTCCGTTTGCCGGTGAAATGCTCCGTGGCGAAGCTGACTATCAGCTGATTGCTGTAGAGCCGGCTTCCTGCCCATCTCTTACAAGAGGTTCTTATGTATATGACTTCTGTGACACCGGTCAGGTTTGCCCACTTGCCAAGATGTACACCTTAGGGAGCGGATTTATGCCTAGTGCCAACCATGCCGGCGGATTGCGTTTCCATGGCATGAGCACCATTCTGTCTCACATGTACGACCAGGGTCTGTTGGAAGCAAGAGCCGTAGAACAGACTTCTGTCTTTGAGGCGGCTACCGAGTTTGCTAGAGTAGAAGGAATCTTGCCGGCACCGGAATCCGGTCATGCCATCAATGTTGCTATGGATGAAGCTGTGAAGTGCAAGGAAACCGGAGAAGAAAAGACCATCGTATTCGGTCTCACCGGAACAGGCTATTTCGACATGTACGCTTATGCACAGTACAACGACGGTACCATGGGTGACTACATCCCAACGGACGAAGAAATCCAGCAGGGATTAGCCGGTGTGCCGAAGATTGACTGATGCAAAGGTAAAGATATAATTGTAAAACGATAACCAACAGCCCTGCTGCGGATATTTCCCGGCAGGGTTTTTGGTAGGATATGAAATGTGAAATATTACGTTAAATTTAGCATTAAATTTGCTATAATATAGTAAATGATTGTCAATGGAAGGAGGATGCAATGCCGAAAATAAAGCCTATATCAGACTTGAGGAATTACTCAGAACTTCTTCGAGATGTTGCTGCCGGTTCACCTGTTTTTTTAACTAAAAATGGTCGTGGTCAATATGCCATTATCGATATTGAAGATTATGAAAAAGTGGAAGCTGCAATTCGACTTTCAGATGAACTTGAAAAAGGTAAACAAAGCGGGGAGAAAGAAGGATATTTGTCTGCGAAGGATGTACGAGAACATTTTAGAGGGAAAACGCATGAGCGTTAGAATTCATTATGCTCCACTAGCCGTCCAGGATATGGATGAGATTTGGGACTATATTTCTTTTAGTTTGAGCAATGTCATGGCAGCTAATAGCATGATAGATAAGCTACAAGCTTCAATTGAGAAGTTGGCAGACTTTCCACAAATGGGAACGCCGTTAAAGTCGATTATTTCAACGGGGAGTGGCTATCGTTTTCTTGTTTGCGAATCATATATAGTATTTTACCGCGAAAAAGAAGAGGATGTATATATAGATCGAGTCTTGTATGGGAAAAGAGATTACTTGAAACTGTTATTCCTCTAATGCCTGCATTAAATCCTCCATATTGTCATAACCGGGAGTGTTTGGATTAGAAGATATGTGTTTTGCTTCAATTATAGCAGCAAGTGTTTTTTCATTAAACTTTGGAATCTTAACGGAAAAGGGTAAGCCCCCATGCAGCAGGCATTGCCGTAAAAAAATATTTACAACAGAAGACATATCCAATCCAAGTTGAGAAAATAAATTGTTTACATCCTCGTTTATAGTTTTGTCTATTCGAATTTGTGTTGGTATAGTTGCCATATAATCATCTCCTTTTGGTTAATTTTACTACAAAAAGTTTACGATGTGAACGAATAGAAGGTTGAAGATTATGAAAAAATTGAAGCAGCAATTCGACTTTCAAATGAACTTGAAAAAGGTAAACAAAGCGGGGAGAAAGAAGGATATTTGTCTGCAAAGGATGTACGAGAACATTTTAGAGGGAAAACGCATGAGCGTTAGAATTCATTATGCTCCACTAGCCGTCCAGGACATGGATGAGATTTGGGACTATGAAATACATCTTGATATTATTACTTATAAGTAATAATATAGTAAATAAAGGGGGAGGAGGGGCATGATTGGAATTAGAAAAAATAGTAATTGATGGAATTGAAAACATATATAATTTATCAGTTGTTAGAAAAGAACTGCGCAAATCCGTAAATGAACCATGGAAGGCTACTCCACCATGGAAAAGGTATCAAAAGAAGTTGATTGAAGATTTAGCGGTATTGTCTAAATATAGAGAGCAAGCCATAATGTTTCCACAATTTGAGAAATTATCAGGTGTAGATAATCTGTATAGTATTAGACATCCAGAAACGCCCCAAAATGTCAGGGTATTATATACAATTACTGATGATTCGTATGTGATTTAGCTATTAGTATTTCTTGAAAAAAGCAGTTCTGATTACCAAGTTGCTATTAAAAAAGCAAAAGAACGGATACAGTGGTTAAAAGATGATTGATATGGATAATAGGAGGAAATAGCAATGGGAATAAATGATAAGATTAAATTGGCAAAGCCAGCGACATGGTTAACAGAAAATCTATCCGAATCAGAAATAAAATCTTATGTAGATTTAGCAAAAATTTCCGCAACGGTTGAACACTGTCGTCTAGAAAGAAAAATGACACAAAGTGAATTTGCGGAGTATATGGGAGTATCTCAGGGCATGGTATCAAAATGGGAAAGTAGAGAATACAATTTTACGATAAAATCATTAAATGAAATTTGTGTAAAGCTAGATATTTCATTTTCAATTTTGATAGAAAAAAGCGATTTATATCTTAATTACAAAGTAGTATCGTGGAGTAGTGATTCTATAAAAAATCGACAGAACAAGAACGAGTGGATAAAGGATATTAATGAGAATAGTATGATGGGAGCGATTGCATAATGAACTTTAATGAAATTACTCCTGGCATTAGCTTGCTAGGAACGACAGTAAAATCACTAAACGTTGAAAATAGTGTAGTAGATATACTTCAAGATAGCGAAAGAAATTTTGGACTAAATATCAATGAACCGATTCTTGATCAAACTGACAGTGAAATTTTTGCCATGCTTTCAATTGAATTGGAAATAGAAATCAAACAATCAGATGACCAAAATTGCAAAATAGAGTTTGCTTTGGGGGGAGCATTTTTGTCAGAAGAAGATGCTGATTTGGAAGAATTTAAGGGACTAGTTGCTATAAATGGTGCAGCAGCATTGGTTGGTATAGCAAGAGGTAAAATAGAATCTATATCAGCTAATGTACTTAATAATGGGAAAATTCTTCTTCCATTTATTAATGTTTTGGAGTATTACAATAGTGATGTTGAATAAAACATTTAAAAAACAAATTGATATTCGTGTGAGAGAGCTATCATCGCTACTTGGAGTAGAGCAGTAGAAACAGGCGGGCAGGTAAGCAAGATGAAGATCCTACTGAAAGGTTTGACGGTTTTTGGAAAACCTTTCAGTAGTACTAAAAGATTTTGTTGAAATGGGTAATTGATGTAATTACGACTAAATGGAAAATCTTTGATTTCTACTAAAAAAGGTGAAATAAGCTTGCTATTTTGCGGATTTAGCAAATATATTGATGATAGAAATATGTTATTATTAGAATGTGGATAAGTTATTTTTATTTTTCTTATTAAGAAGAGAGCGAGGATCATAGAATTGAAAAAGAAGATTAGTAAGAAATTGAAAAAACCTCTTATCATTGGAGTTGTTGTACTGGTGTTTTTAGTGCTGGCAGGTTCAGGTGTTATGTTTTATTTGAACAAAGTTCTAAAACATGATGTAACTACATTAGATTATAAATTTAAGGATGTAGGGCAACTGGTGACACAAGAGTGGTATGGAAGAATGCTCAATAGTCCTGAAAAGAACGATAGAAAACTTTTCAAAATCATCCATATGCCTTTTACAAACAGTAGATTGATTGTCAGCCAGGATGTTGAGGTGCAAGCTGCCGTAGACTTTAGTAAAATTAAATATAAAGTTTCTACAGATGACTTGAAAATTACAGTATCTCTTCCTCATTCTACTATTCATAAAGCATATGCAGTATCTAAAACTGCTAAAATTTACCTAGAGGAAGAAAGTGTATTTAATAATATTCCAGCAAAAGCTATTGTAGATATGCAGGATAAAATGGTTGCAGATGGAAAGAAACAAGCTCTTGATTCAGGCATTTTAAAAAAGGCTGATGAAAATGCTAAAATCATAATCAAATAAATGATGAATGCCAAATGAGCAATCAAAGATTATAAAGGTGTTTCCAAGTTTAAGTAAGGGGAATATCGAATGAAGAAATATAAAAAGTATGTGAAGTACAAAAAGTACGTAAAATATGTTCTGTTAGGAATAGCTGTTGTTATTGTGTTGATATACTTTGGCCTATTTCTGACGAGATAACAATAGCAGCGGTTCGGTTTTCTGAATCGTTGTTTTCTATGGAACATGATGAAAATAAATGAATGGGGAATTCTGTATATGTAAATTTGACCAGCGAGGTGATATGGAGTGAACAAAGATCCATTTAAGGAATATATCAAAGAATCTGAACCGAATAAGCGGGACAAAGGATATGCATGGCATACAGCCATTGGTTTGCAGACTGTTGATGGACTGAAAACGTCAGAATATCTGATGAATACAGCACTTCGGAATATTGAAGGTGAAATCTCGTTTGAAGAGGCAAACACACTCTTACAGACCTATTATGAGGAAAATCCCAGCTGCGATGCATCAGATCGCACTGAGGAAGCTGACAAGGTTTCCGCACGGATCGCCGCGTTGCTTTCCGAGCGCGCCTTTAGTTTCACGCCGAATGAATATTTATCTATTCACAGAAAACTGTTTGTCGGTATCTATTCTCATGCCGGTTGCATCCGGGATTACAATATCACAAAGAAAGAATGGGTGCTGAATGGAGCAACTGTACTCTATGGTAGTGCCACGGAGCTGCGGTCCACACTGGACTATGATTTTTCGGAGGAGAAGAATTTTTCCTACAAGAACCTCTCGATGGATGAAATCATCCATCACCTTGCGATGTTTGTGGCCGGACTTTGGCAGATTCATGTATTTGGTGAGGGTAATACCAGAACGACGGCGGTATTTTTTATTAAATATTTGCGAACGCTGGGTTTTGATGTGACAAACGACATTTTTGCTGAGAATGCATGGTATTTTAGAAATTCACTGATCAGAGCCAATTACAATGATCTGAAGAATGGAATCCATGAAACAACGGAATACCTTGAAGTATTTCTACGCAATCTCCTACTGAACGACAATCATCCACTTCATAACCGGACATTGCATATCAGCGGCACTTTCAAAGAATAAAAAAAGTGAACATCTGCTTCGGAAAAACGTACACTAGAAGCCAATACCAAGTTTATGGATTGGCTTCTAGTCAGTTATGAACTATAAAAAAACCAATCAATGTACATTAAAAAAGCTGAGCATCATCAAAATAACAAAAAGAATAAACAAATAATATACTTGTCATCGAAATCCTGATGTATAATCAACTATATAAACAAAATTAGCAATCGCTATGAATTGCTATGAATAATTAAGCGAGAAGATTGCTGTGATTTAATATAAATCATTGAAGTGAGAAGTTACTATGAATTGTTGCAATTCATAAAAGTGCAATAATCGCTATAAGCAATACAGCAAGAAACTGGAGACAACCATGGTTCACATCGGAAACAGCTGGGATCAGCTGCTGGCAGGGGAGTTTCAAAAAGAATACTATTTGCAGCTGCGGGAATTTTTGAAACAGGAGTATACACACCATATCGTATATCCGGATATGTATGATATATTCAATGCGCTAAAATACACGCCCTATGAAAAGGTAAAGGTGGTTATACTGGGACAAGATCCCTATCACGAACCGGGACAGGCTCACGGTCTTAGCTTTTCTGTAAAAAAAGGCATACTGATACCGCCGTCACTACGGAATATCTACAAGGAGCTTCATGATGATATCGGCTTTCAGATTCCTAGCCATGGCTATCTGGAACATTGGGCAAAGCAAGGCGTACTGCTGTTAAATACAGTGTTAACCGTACAGCAGCACAATGCCGGTTCCCACCGGGGAAAAGGCTGGGAGATGCTAACCGATGAGATTATTCGCCTTCTAAACAATAGACAGGAACCTATGGTCTTTATTTTGTGGGGGGCCAATGCCCGTAGCAAAAAGGCGTTGATTACTAATAAGAATCACTTGATCTTGGAAGCGCCACACCCCAGTCCATTGTCTGCACATCGCGGCTTTTTTGGGGGCAAATACTTTAGCAGAGCTAACGCATTTCTAAGGGAACCAATTGACTGGCAAATACCGGAGTAAAGAGAAGAGGATAGGAAACATGAGCAAGATTGTTAAAAATGGAAAAGTAAACCTTCTGGAGAGAACTCTCGTTCTGCTAATGGTTTTGGTAATTGCCCTTGCAATGATGTGTTCTGGATGGGGCAATGCATCCATGGCAAAAGCTGCTGGTAAAGGGAGCTTTACTACCAATTCTTTCCGGGTACAGATTAACGTAAACAAAGATAATTCGGCATATATCAACGAGAAAATCACCATTGATGCCGGCAAGAAGGGCGTTAGCACCATTGAACGGACGCTTCCTGCCTTTAGTGTCATTGAATACACCGATGCCACCGGCAAGCTATTAAAGAAGGTCAGAAATCCCATTAAGATTGCCGATGTTGCCGTGGAAAACGATGTCTTTGAAATCAAAAGAACACCGGGAAAATACAAAATCACCATTGGAAGAGATAATAAAAAAATTACAGGAAAGAAAACATACAACCTATCCTATAAAGTAACCATGTACGAAGATACGGTAAAAGAAGCCGATGCGTTTTCCTATATGGCATTGCCTGATAAATGGCCCACCGCTATTGAAAATGCCGCCATTACTATTATCATGCCGAAAAAATTTGATAAAACAAAAGTCAAAGCCTTTACGGTGAAAAAAAGGCAGAGCACCGAAAGCGACATGGTTTCCTGGAAGATTCGCGGCAAAACCATTGCCATGAAAGTTAATGAGCCATTAAAGGTCAAAACCGGAATTCGTGCGGTCATTAGCCTTCCGGAAGGATATTTCACAGGAGAAAAATCCACTGCCTTTGGTCGAGTGCTGGTAGTGGGATTGTCGATTATAGCTGCTTTGCTGCTGCTTTTACTGTGGTACCGTTTTGGCAGAGACAACAAGAAGATAACCACAGTACGCCAGGAACCACCGGAAGATATGACACCGCCGGAAGCTGGCTATATTATGACAGGTACAGTTAAGAGTCGTGACATGGTGTCTATGATTCTTTGGTTTGCCGGCAAAGGCTATCTGACCATTGAAGAAAATTTGGGAGAATATATCCTGACAAAGCAGCAGGATTTGCCCGAAGATGCAAAAGCCTATCAAAAGACGTTCTTTGACGGTCTTTTTGCTGCCGGTGATGGGGAAAAAGTAACTGACAAAGAATTACACCAAGAACATCCGGAGTACTACAAAAATGCGGTAGAACAGTTAACGGAATACTTTACCAAAGATCGAAAACGGAAAGTTTTCCCGGGTAAATTTACGTTCCAGAGAGTGGCGGCCTTGGTACTGGCAGGGGTAGCCTATGCCGGATTGGTGATACTCATTGCCGGACTGGGCTTTGATATGCTGGGATCCATTCTGTTGTTGATCTCCCTGATTTGTCTCTATGTAGGTGCTGTTATGGGAATTACCGGTCAGTCATATGGAAAGAAAAGGTCCCGTCCTTGGCCACTACCGATTTCAAAAAACGTGTGCAGCGTGATTCTGCTAGCCATATCCTTGATACTGTATCTATTGGTGCTGGTACTGCGAGAAGGCTATTTCATTGGCGGATTGGCCGGATGTGTCTTTATTCTGGCAGCGTATGGAACCATACGTTTCATGGGAGGCAGGACCCGATACGGTGCCGAAGCTCTCAGCCAGCTTCTCGGTTTTAGAGAGTACATAAAAGAGGCCGATGGAGAAAAATTGGAAGAGGTGGTAACCGATAATCCGGAGTACTATTCCAATGTACTGCCGTATGCCTATGTACTGGGGGTACCGAAAAAATGGTCTATGGCATTCCGTCACATAGAAGGCGGAGAATTGTCTTGGTATCAATCAAGTCACGGCGAATTAAAAGACGCCGACAGCTGGGATGTCTTCCGTCATTTGATTAAATGCACCAAGACTTTGGTGGAAGCATTGTCTGTGTCCGATAAAAAAGAAGCCATTCCTTTTGGCGGTTTGGCAAAGTCAAAGTTCAAGAGAAAGACGGAAACGCAAGAAAAAGATACAGAAGAATGAAAATATAGTAAACCAAGAAAGTGAAAGACGGGAAATCCCGGATGGTATTTTTCTTGGTTTTCCATTGCCATGGTGGTATACTATTTTTGCACTGTAGTGAGAACCACACAGGAGCATAACATATAACAATTTCATATGGATAAAATTTGTGAAAGCCTATATCTCTAAGGGAGTGGGACTTGAAATGGTATCTCTTGCTAAACGCGTGTAAAAAAGCACATTGGTGTAAAAAGCGTATTGAAACAGAGGAGATGATACTATGAACATTGGTTTTATTGGCGCAGGGAAGGCAGGCACTTCCTTGGGCGTATATTTTCGGCGGCATAATATTCCTGTGACGGGGTATGCCAGCCGAACCATGGAGAGTTCCAAAGAGGCAGCACGAGTAACAGAATCGGCTGTCTTTTCTAATATAAATGAACTGGTTACAGATAGCGATATCATATTCATTACCACTTCTGACGGGGTCATTGAAGAGATTGCAAAAGAATTGGCGAACCTTAATCTGGAAGGGAAAATGCTGTGCCATGTCAGTGGTTCTGTGTCTTCAGAAGTTCTGAAAACGGCTTCTTGCAAATACGGATCCGCCCATCCTATGATGGCCATTAACAACCGGGAAACTGATCTTTCCAAAGCTTTCTTTACTATTGAAGGGGAAGACGAGACGGCGGATATATTGCAGCGGTTATTGACATCTTGTGGCAACAAGACGGCTCGGATACAAAGTAGTAAAAAGAAAAAATACCATTGTGCCGCCAGTGTGGCAAGCAATCTAATGGTAGGATTGGCAGCGATGGCCATTGACCTGCTATGTGATTGCGGCTTTGAAAAAGAGGGTGCCATAGCGCTACTAGAACCGTTAATGACTGGGAATATTGCCTCTGTCTGTGAGAAAGGACCCGTTGCGGCGCTGACGGGTTCTTTAGAACGAAACGATATCCAAACGGTCAAAGCCCATATGGATAACTTAGAAGGCAGACAAAAGGAAATTTATCGTCTATTATCCCTGGAGCTGGTGAAATCGGCACGGGAGAAACATAGAGAACAGGATTACACTACAATACTATCGATGTTGGAGGAACAAGAACGATGAAAAACACAGTTGTCACATTTCGTGAAGCAAAAAAGGAAAACAGAAAGCAGACGATGATTACTGCATATGATTATTCTTTTGCCAAACTATTTGACGAAGTAGGCGTAAATTCTATTTTAGTAGGAGATTCCGTAGGCATGGTAGCTTTGGGATACGAAGACACTCTGCCGGTTACTATGGAAGATATGATTCACCATAGTGCAGCCGTGGCAAGAGGAGCAAAGAATGCATTAATTGTTGCGGACATGCCGTTTATGTCCTACCAGCAGTCTGTATACGATGCCGTAGTCAATGCCGGCCGTCTCATTAAAGAAGGCCATGCCCATGCTGTAAAGCTGGAAGGCGGGGCATCGGTGGTGCCCCAGATTGAGGCTATCGTTGCGGCTTCTATTCCGGTATGTGCGCACATTGGCATGACACCGCAGTCAAAGAATATCTTTGGTGGATTCAAAGTCCAGGGGAAACAGCAGGAAGCGGCGCAAAAGATTATGGATGAAGCAAGAGCCGTAGAGGCAGCAGGTGCCTATGCCGTGGTACTGGAATGTGTGCCGGCCAAACTGGCTACCAAGATTTCAGAGAGTATTTCCATTCCTACCATTGGAATCGGCGCCGGAAACGGTTGTGACGGGCAGGTTCTGGTGTATCAGGATATGCTGGGACTCTTCTCTGATTTCATGCCAAAGTTTGCCAAGAAATTTGCAGATTGCGGAGCATTGGTGAGAGAAGGTGTTTCAAAATACATTGAAGAAGTCGGCGATGGCAGTTTCCCGGCCACCGAGCACGAATTTAAAATTGATCAGGAAGTGGTAGATGCCATTAAATAGCCATACAAAATAGCAAGGACACGTTAATGAACATAGCACATACAAAAAAAGAAGTTAGAAATCTGGTTTCCCGGTGGAAAAAAGCCGGTGAAACCATCGGCCTGGTGCCTACCATGGGATTTTTGCACCAGGGTCACGGATCCCTCATTCGTCGGTCGGTGAAAGAAAATGACCACACCGTAGTGAGTATCTTTGTTAATCCCATGCAGTTTTCCAAAGGGGAAGACCTGGAAAAATATCCCCGCAGTATGGAGAAAGATACGGCCTTTTGTGAAGAACTGGGAGCAGATGTAATATTTAATCCCAGTCAGGAAGAAATGTACGGTCAACCTTTTTATACGTATACGGATATGACCGTGGTAACAGAAGGCCTTTGTGGCAAAACCAGAACCAATATGTTTCGTGGCGTCTGTACGGTATGCAGCAAGCTGTTTCATATTGCAGCACCAAACAAGGCGTACTTCGGCAAAAAAGATGCACAGCAACTGGCGGTTATGAAGCAGATGGTGCAGGATATGGATTTCGATTTGGAAATTGTCGGTTGCGAAAGTGTTCGGGAAGACGACGGTCTTGCTATGAGTTCTCGCAATGCCTATCTCAGCGAGGAACATCGAAAAATTGCTCCGGGGATTTACCGGGCTTTGCTAAAGGCAAAGGAGCAGGTGGATACCGGGGAACATCGCGCAAGTTTTTTACAGGACATTTTCCTTGGTGAAATTAAAAAAACAGCCGCCTTTAAACCGGAATACTGTCAAGTAGTCAATGGAAGAACCATAAAACCGGTGGAAGAAATCGCCGGAGACGGCTCTGCACTGATGGCGGTGGCTGTTGACTTAGGGGGAACTCGTCTCATTGACAATATTGAATTATAACTATGTGCCGGTTTACTCAACTATAGTTGGTCGATGGTAGGTGATACATGAAAATCACGGCAGAGGGCAGTGTATTGTTCCTCTGCTGTTTTCATTTTTTTATGATTTAGCTTTTCAGGACGAACCGCACGAATGAGAATATTTCGAGCTGTATGCTCTAGAGAAGTAAACTCAATCATGGAAACATCGTATCCCGCAGCTTCCAGTTTGCTGGCCCGAAGTCCGTCGGTGAGAATTTCCGTGAATCGGTCACGGATAATACCGTGGCGCAGCATTGGATCTAAGGTATCGTGGTGGATTTGAGAAAACAGTTCGTGCTGGCAGCAAGGGACTGATAGTATGACTTTTGTTTTCCATTTGGCCGCGTTGATTAGAGCAAAGTCCGTTGCCGTATCGCAGGCATGGAGGCTGACCACCATATCGGCCTCTTCTCCCTGGAAGGTGGCAATGTCACCGGCGCGAAAATGAAGATGTTCATACTGTAGTTTCCGGGCTGTTTCATTACAAAAATCAATAACGTCCTGCTTTAAATCAAGGCCGATAATGTCCACCGACATGTTGCAAATGTGATGGAGATAGTAGTAAAGGGCAAAGGTTAAATAGGCTTTGCCGCAGCCGAAATCGATGATGCGAAGGGGTTTGTCTTTGGGGAGATCGTTTTTAATATCGCTGATAATCTCCAGGTACCGGTTGATTTGCCGGTATTTCCCGTAGTGGGTTTTGAAAACATTTCCTTCTTTATCCATAATCCCCAGATAAACAAGAAAATCACAAGGCACCCCTTCGGGTAAGGGGCGCAGTTTAATACGATTGTGAGCCAGTACCGGCATAGCATGCTCTTGGGATTTTTTGATTATCCTTGGCCTGTCTGTTTTAGAAGCCAGCACCTGTATGGTTTCTTCGGTGGTAAACAGATCCATTTGGCGAAATCCCGATTGCAGCTGTCCCATGACAAAGTCGGGACATTCTTCCGGGTTCAGATTTTCGTGGGTTACTTTTTTCAAAAAGTGGTATTCACACTGGTAAAGTAAATGCCCCCGCAGCTCTATGGGTCGTAGAATGATTTTTCGAATCGGACTTGATTTTTTCTTGGGATTGCTGATGATCATCCGGACCAGAGAGTCTGTGGAAAAAATATCATTCACTAACGTTTCTAAAGGATTGTCTTTTGTATGATTGCTTTCGTTGTTCATTTCGCTAACATTACTTTCATTGTTTTTATTATTGATTTCTGTTTTTCTATGCACATATTCTAATATGTCACTCCCTCATTGACAAGGGTAAAGGGGATATGGTAATATGATTAAGCGATATCACTTTATTGTGTTAAAGCAATGAAAAACAAATGAAAATCGCAAAAGAGATTGTAAAGAGAGTAGGAACGAGGAGAGGAAAATGAAAAAGAAAATTCTGGGAGTTGTAATGGCCGCTATCGTTGCCGTGGTGATGGTATCCTTTGCAGGATGCGGAAAATCCAATGATGAAGGCGGTTGGAAGTATATTAAAGACAACGGAAAACTCATCGTCGGATTGGACGACACCTTTGCTCCTATGGGCTTCCGCGATAAAGACGACAAACTGGTTGGATTTGACATTGATTTGGCAAAAGTCATGGCTAAAAAGCTGGATGTCAAAGTAGAATTTAAACCAATTGATTGGGACTCCAAGGAAGCCGAATTGAAATCTAAAAAAATTGATTGTATTTGGAACGGAATGTCTGCTACTGCCGATAGACAAAAGAGCATGGCGCTTTCCAAGAAATATCTGAAAAACAGAATCCTCATCATGTCTCTTGATAAAAATGTAAAGGTAAAGAGTGCAGCGGATTTGAAAAACATGAAGCTGGGCACGCAGGCTGACTCAGCTGCATTGGAAGCCATTCAGGCCGACAAAAAATACGATACCTTTAAGGATAATGTAAAAGAATACAAAACATACGACGAAGCTATTTTGGATATGAAGGCCGGTCGTATCAAGGCTGTTGCCATTGATGAAGTATATGCTATCTACAACAACGCCAACAAAGACAAACTCTACGAAAGCGAGTACAACTTTGGTGCCGACTACTACGCAGTAGGATTCCGTAAGGGGGATGATGGTCTGGCTGACAAGGTCAACGAAGCTCTAAAGAGTGTATACGATGACGGTACAGCTGCCAAGATTAGTAAGAAATGGTTCGGAAAGGATTTGGTAATCCTGAAAGGCTATGATAAATAAGCTATAACAAAAAAAGTAAAAGAGGGCAGCGGCTCCTATAGGGGTCGCTGCCTAAGTGCGAGGAAATATAACTATATGGGTTTTTTAGAAGATACTGTAGAAACATTACCGGTGTTATTAAACGGTACAGTCATAGCCGTGGAGTTGTTTGCCATTGTATTGGTATTATCGCTGCCATTGGGACTGCCCATTGCCTTTGGGGAAAATAGCAAAATAGGAATTATTCGCTGGCTGTGTAGAGCCTATGTTTTTGTTTTTCGGGGGACACCGCTATTGTTGCAGCTGTTCTTCTTTTATTATTTTTTCCCGATTGCACTGCACGTTCAAATGAGTGCCTTTCCAACGGCGGTACTGACCTTTACCTTAAACTATGCCGCTTACTTTGCAGAAATCTATCGAGGGGGTATCAACAGCATCGGTGTAGGCCAATACGAAGCCAGCCGGTCCTTGGGACTTTCCAAGTGGCTTACCACTGTGGACATTGTTATTCCACAAATGATGAAGGTAGTGTTGCCGCCGGTATCCAATGAAATCATCACCCTTATTAAAGATACTTCTCTGGCATCGGTATTGGCGCTGGGAGAACTTATGAAAGTATCCCAAGGCATCGTCAACAGAACGGGAAATTTGGGAGTGTATCTCATTGCCGCCATTATCTATTTAATCTTTACTTTTGTCACCACCTTAGTATTAAACTACGTGGAAAAACGGTATTCCAGATTTGACAGAGAGGAGGAATAAGCCATGTCCATATTGGAAATGAACAACATTTATAAAAAATATGCCAATGTTCACGCTCTGGATGGTGTGGATCTCTCTGTGGAAGAAGGAGAGACCGTTGCCATTATAGGGCCGTCAGGTTCCGGCAAAAGTACTTTGTTGCGAACCATCAACTGTTTGACAAAGATTACATCCGGTAAGATTACCTTAAACGGGGAGACCTTTGTAGATGCTCCGGCGGACGCAAAGGAAAACGATAAAAAAAATTACTACCTAAAGGACAAGGAACTCCATAAGATTTGCGCCAAGACCGGTATGGTGTTTCAGCACTTCAATTTGTTTCCTCATATGACTTGTCTGCGAAACATTACCTATGCGCCGGTAAAGGTAAAAGGAGTGCCGAAGACAGAAGCGGAAAAACGCGGTATGGAATTGCTGGAACTGGTCGGTCTGCCGGACAAAAAAGACGAGTACCCGGAACGTCTTTCAGGAGGGCAAAAACAGCGAATTGCCATTGCAAGAGGTCTTGCTATGAATCCGAAAATCATGCTCTTTGACGAGCCTACATCGGCATTGGATCCGGAAATTACAGGGGAAGTGTTGTCTGTTATTAAACGGCTGGCGGAACAAAAAATTACCATGCTGGTAGTCACCCACGAGATGGGCTTTGCCAGAAACGTAGCAGATCGGGTGGTCTTTATGGATAAAGGTAAGATTTTAGAGCAGGGAGATCCAAAGACCATCTTTGAAAACCCGGAACATGATCGAATTCGTGATTTTTTTAGCTCTATTAGCCGGTAATTTAATATCTGGTAAAACTACGCCGGGAAAAACCTAGGATAGAGTACCGCCGGCAGAGGTGTTGAGGGCATCTTCAATGAGAACCCGGATACAGCGGTACAAATATGGTTTGTATTCTCCAATGGTAACCGGATTGCCGTGAAGGATGATGTTGTAGCAAGTGGAGTTAATTAGCTCCAAAATAGTATAGACTACCAAATGGATTCGTTCCAATTCAATACCGTCCTTTTGGAGAGTCCGCTGAATAAACTGACGAAAGTTTAGGGCTTCATCGTCCTCGCTATAAGCTAACTCTTTGTTAGTGAGAATACCACCGGACAGATACTTTGACACAAACTGTAGCTGGGCAATATCTGTTGACAAAAAGTCCAGGATGTAGTTGGTGATGTAGATGATTCGGTCGGAAAAATCAAGTTGACTTACGTGAGGCTGTCGATTCAATGCATCGACAGCTTCGTTTAATATTTCAGAAGAACGGCGGAGTACCAAGGCTTTTCGAATGTCTTCTTTGTCTTTAAAATATAGATAGAAGGTTCCTTTTGCCACGCCGGCGTTATCGACAATATTGGTAATGGTGGTTTTCTGAAAGCCGATGGTGGTAAAGAGACCATAAGCGTTATCCAGTAGTGCTGTTCTTTTTTTTTGCTTTTTTAATTGTATATTTTTCATAAAACTCACCTACAAATATGTTTTTTTACACAACTTCTGTTGCAAGAATAGCACTAATATGACTATTAGTCAATATTGGTCAGTATATGAATTTTTTGAAATTATTAAACCATCAAGTGATAAAAATATTGAAAATAGGGGAATAAAAAGAACAAAGGAAATTATTGACTATTAGTCAGCTTAGGTGTAA
Organism: uncultured Eubacteriales bacterium; assembly: GCA_963542695.1. GTDB lineage: Bacteria > Bacillota > Clostridia > Peptostreptococcales > Anaerovoracaceae > RUG100. The sequence goes on along the minus strand of CAUTYX010000002.1, from coordinate 115,144 downwards.
TATGCTGATGTTGACCTTTGGTCAGTTTATTTCATCACGGAGGATAAGGAAAGAATGCTAGGAAGGAAAAAGTCGGTTTCGTTACCGGACAACCATAGGGAAGGTAAGTTTGGCAGTAGAGTGGTCAAACATAGAAAGGTGATTTTAATTGTCGCCTTTATTTTGCTGCTGCCTTCTATTATAGGGTACAAGGCAACTCATATTAACTATGATATGTTAACGTATTTGCCAAATGATATCGAAACGGTAAAAGGGCAGAATCTGCTGCTGAAGGATTTTGGCAAAGGCGGATTTTCTCTCATTGTAACGGAAAATATGAAATCTGACGACGTGGCTGCTACAGTAGATAAAATTAAAAAAATTGATCATGTAGACACGGTCATGAACATGGAGCAGTTGATAAAACCGGGAATTCCTCTTTCCATGTATCCACAGATTATTCAGGATAACATTCATAATCCAAAGGCATCAATGATTGTGGTTTTCTTTGATACGTCCACTTCTGACGAGCGTTCCATGAACGCCATTGCACAGATACGAAAGGTGTGCAACAAAGACTGCTTTATTTCCGGTATGACGGCTATGGTGGTGGATTTAAAAAATCTCTGTGAAGCGGAAGAAACAAAATACGTAGCCATTGCCGTGTTGCTGTCGCTGCTGGCTATGATGTTGCTTCTTGATTCTTTTTTGGCACCGTTCCTGTTTTTACTAAGCATCGGCATGGCCATTATGTACAATATGGGCAGCAATATTCTATTAGGAGAAGTGGCGTATATTACCAAGGCTATTGCGGCGGTGCTGCAGTTGGCTGTTACCATGGACTATTCCATATTCTTATGGCATAGCTATGAAGAACAACTGGCTCAGGGACTCGAGAAAACCCGGGCTATGGAAAAGGCTGTAAACGCAACGCTAATGTCAGTTACCGGCAGTTCCCTTACTACTATTGCCGGATTCTTGGCCATGTGCTTTATGTCATACACCATGGGTATCAATTTAGGCATTGTAATGGCAAAGGGAGTAGCGCTGGGGGTTATATGCAGCGTTACCATATTGCCGGCATTGCTCCTTACTTTTCACAGTTTGTTAATGCGGGCAAGACACCGGGAAATTTTACCGGATATGAGCCGTTTTGCCCACCGGCTGACCAGTAAATATGGAATCTTTATAGGCATATTTTTGGTGTTAATCATTCCGGCTGTTATCGGCTACAACCACCAGAACGTTACCTATGACTTTACAAAGATGCTGACTTCTGATGCCAGCAAGCTGCCGGCAGAGTACACCCAGTACATGGTGGCCAACAAACGTCTCCAAAAGGATTTTGATATTGGTACCACACACATGGTTTTGGCCGACAGCCATTTGCCGGCCTACAAGGGAAGAGCCATGTCAAAGAGTATTGAAAAAGTAGATGGAGTGAAAAATGTTCTCGGCATGGATGCTTTAATGGGCTCGGCTATCCCAAAGGAGATGCTTCCGGATCAGCTACAAGAATCGCTGCAGGCAGGTGGTCATCAATTGATTATGATCAACTCGGCATACAAAGTTTCCACAAAGGAATGCAATAACCAGATAAGCCGGATCAATAAGATTATCCATATTTACGATAAAAAAGCGACGCTCATAGGGGAAGGCCCGGCAACAAAGGACTTAATCAGTATCACCGATAAGGACTTTAAGATGGTCAGCTTCGTTTCGATTTTAGCGGTATTTTGTATCATCCTCTTTGTCCTACGATCCTGGTCGCTACCTATTGTGTTGGTGGCTACCATTGAGTTTGCCATTTATTTGAACCTTGGAATTACCGGCTTTACAGGACTGCAGCTGCCGTTTATCGTTCCGGTACTGATTTCCACGATACAGCTGGGGTCTACTGTAGACTACGCTATACTCATGTCCACCAGGTACAAGACGGAGCGAGCCGGCGGCATTGCTAAAAGAGAGGCCATTGAAATCGCCGCCAAGACGTCTATTCCATCGATATTGGTCAGTGGGCTGGGCTTTTTTACAGCCACCTTTGGTGTCGCTCTATATTCGGACATCGGCATCATCAGTACCTTATGTATGCTGATGGCGCGAGGAGCCATGATTAGTATGTTGACCGTTATATTGGTATTACCTTCCTTGTTGATGGCACTGGATCGACCCATATGTGCCAGCACCTTGGGATTACGAAAAAAAGATAGAAAAGACACAGAACCGGGAGGAATGGAACAATGAAAGGAAAGAAAAAGACAATACAACGAATCGGCGCTGTTTCGTTAGCAGTAGCAGTTGCCTTGGCATTAGGCATCGGTTCCACTGAGCTTTCTGTAAAAAATGCAGAAGCAAAGAGCCACACAGAAAAGAAAATCGAAGAAAATTATCCGCAGCTCTTTACAAAGAAAGAAGACAATGGTCAGCTTTCTAAAGATGAAACTTCCTATGTTGTAAAAGACGCAGACGGATCTACCAAAGAAGTGGTGGTAAATGAATGGTTGAAGAATGCCAAAGGGGAAGGCAGTATCAAGGATACATCGGGGCTTAGTGATATTGAAAACACTTCCGGCAACGAATCCTTTGATAAAAAGGGAGATGAAATTACGTGGAAAGCCGATGGGAAAGACATTCGTTACAAAGGGTATACGAAAGAAGAACTGCCGGTAGATGTGGAATTGTCCTATTACCTGGATGGAAAAAAAGTGTCGGCAGAGGAACTAAAAGGGAAATCCGGTAAAGTGGAATTTCACTTTCAGTATCACGTTAACCAAAGGGAAACGGTAAATGGCGTTCATATTACCCATCCCTATACTATGGCCAGCGGCGTTGTGCTGGATGGAGCTTCTTTTACAAATGTAGAGGTAACCGGCGGCAAAGTCATTAACGATGGCAGCAACAATGTAGCTCTTGGCATTGCTTTTCCGGGTCTTGCAAAGAACTTAGGCTTATCCGGCAAGCTGGATATCCCGGAAACAGTGGTTATCAAAGCCGATACCAACTCCTGTAAAATTGACGGAACGTATACCATCGCCTTGTCCGGTTTGTCTGATGCACTGAATTTCTCCGGTCTTGATTCTGCCAAAGGGAAAGTTTCCCAGTTGGAAAACGGTCTTTCAAAACTGGCTTCCTCTTCCAAACAACTGGTAGCCGGAGCCAAAAAAGTGGACGACGGAGCAGGTGCTCTGGCAAAGGGTTCTGACAAACTGTCATCAGGCAGCAAAAGCTTGAAAAAAGGTAGCAATACTCTTCACACCGGTGTCAACAAGCTGGCCGACGGGGCAGCGACCTTAAACAAGGCAGTACAGGGGATTTCCCTTCCTACTGTGGAACTGAGTGAAGGAGACAAGGCGGCTATCTCTCAGCAGGCTGCAGCAAGTGACAAGGTGGCAGGTGCTGCCAGTCAGCTTACCGGCGGCATCAGTAGCGGTGTTAGCAAAACTGTCCAGGGAACCTTAACATCACAGGCAACAAAGAGTGCTGTAACCAGCCAGGTCATGGGAGACGGCAATGTACAGACTATGATCGGAGCCTTGCAAAAGGCCGGTATGTCCAAAGAACAGGCCAACTCTATTGTTGCCGGTATCGTTTCCGGCACGTTAGATGGGGCGGCCTCGAAGGTTTCCGCAGAATCCATTTCTGCCGGCATTAGTGGCAGCGTATCCGGTGCCGTAAAGCAAGTGGCCGCAGTGGCAGCAACCAGTGGAGCTCAAGGAGTGGCTTCTCAGGTAAATGAAAAAATATCTGCCTATGGTGGGAAGTTTGACACACTCAAATCCGCCACTTCAACTTTGTCATTGAATATGAATAAACTGGCCGGTGCATCCGGTAGTTTGGCTGCCGGTGCCAATGCTGTCGATGAAGGGGCTGCAGCGTTAACAAAGGGAGCTGCTACCTTGTCATCAGGCACAAAGCAGCTTTCTTCGGGAATGGCCACCTTTGATAAGGAAGGCATCCGGCAGCTTGTAAAAAGTTTGTCCGGCAGCCAGTTAAAGGCAGTGGCACAGCGCCTGGAGGCTGTCTTTGATGCAGCCAAATCTCCTGTATTTGTAGGCGGGAAAAATGCCGATATGAATGGTGAAAGCAAAATTATCTTCAAAACAGAAGAAATCAAATAGCTTGACAGAATTGCTGTCATAAGGGTACCATAAGCGTATATGTTACTATTTATTGCCAAGGAGAGTTAGGATGAGTCAAATTCTTAAGATTGATGGAAACACTGTTTCCATTGGAATCGAAGATGGAACAATCACCAATGTACCCATTGCAACCATCAACTACCCAAATCCACAGGTGGGAGATGAAGTACAGATTTTTCAAAATGAAGATAACACTATTGTAAGCAAAGTGGCAGCTGCTGCCGCAGATTCACAGCCACCTGTTGAAATGCAGCCACAGGAAATGAAATATCAGCAATATCAATATCAGGAGGAACCGCAGCAGATGTATAACACAAATAGAAAGTCCATGAATAAACACGTTTTCGTTTGGGTTTGCACCTTCTTAGTAGGATCCCTTGGTGTGGATCGTTTTGTGCGAGGTCAAATCGGTCTAGGCATTTTAAAGCTGTTGACCTGTGGCGGCATTGGCATCTGGTCTCTTGTGGACTTTATCATTGGATTGGTAAAAGTATACGGAGAAGCTTTTGCAAACCAGGAAGATGTCATCTTCATTAACGGCAAATACGCACGGTAAGCAAAAGTACGAAAAAGAATGGAAAAGGCACTGGGTTACTGTAACAAGAAACCCGGATGCCTTTTTTAATAAAACAGAAAAGGTAATAACGATGAAATATAAAGGCATGAAGAAAATCCATCAGGGAGCATATATTTCCCGGTATGATTTGCGGTACCGGATGGAAGATGGAAAAGAAAAAGTCTATGAGATGATTTCTCGTAAAAAGAATATGGAGACAGAAGAAGATTTAACCCAAGGAGAGGCAGAGGCCGTTGTTTTGATTCTTCACAACCAAGAAGGAGATAAGATTCTTTTGAATCGAGAATTCCGTATGGCAACGGGACAATGGGTATATAACTTTCCGGCCGGACTCATAGACCCGGGAGAAACGCCGGAGGAAAGTGCAGTAAGAGAGCTGCGAGAAGAAACCGGATTGGAGCTGGTTGCCATTACAGAGTATATGGGAATCAGCTATAGCGCTGTAGGATTTAGCAATGAAAAAAATATTGCATTAGTCGGCATAGCAAAAGGAGAATTTGGACATAGTACATCGGAAGAAGAGGAAATAGAACCGGGGTGGTATACCAAAGAACAGGTAAAGGAATTGTTGAAAAATAATCTCTTTGCTGCTCGTACACAGGCCTATTGCTACCTGTGGGCAAGGGCGGATTTTCCTTTACTAACACGTTGCTAATAATCCTCCCATAAACTGTGGATAACTTTGTAAAAGTATGGAAATGACCTAGTTAAACCACTGAAATTGCAATGACTGGAATTTTATGGTTATTCACAGGGACTAGTGGACAAAATTGTATACGATTTCAAAAAAGTTGTGGATAAACCAAGAAAATCCCAAAAAATAAAGCCTCACAGATTGTTGATAATCTGTGAGGCTTTTTCAGTAAAGTTTACATAATATCCTATAATGAAATCAGGCCTTGGATGATGATAACCGCAATGAGGATAGGTACTACAATACGCAGATACCATTTTAATTCTTTCGGCATCATGAGACCTTTTCCAAGGTTGGCTTCTTTTAGATAGTTGTCAAATCCCCAGCCCCATTTTGTTACACAGAAGAGGAGGAAAATAAGGGATCCGATTGGCAGCAGCAGGTTGCTTACCAGGAAATCTTCCATGTCAAGGATGCCTTTACCGGCAATCTGGATGTTGCTCCAAATGTTAAATCCAAGTACGCAAGGGATGCTGGCAAAGAATACAACGAATAGGTTGATAAAGGAAGCTTTCTTACGTTTCCAACCAAAGTTGTCAATGCCGTTGGCAATGATGTTTTCAAACACAGCCATTACCGTAGAGAAGCTGGCAAATGTCATAAAGAGGAAGAACAAGGTTCCCCAAATACGGCCGCCGCTCATGTTGATAAATACATGCGGTAAGGTTACGAAAATCAATGCAGGACCTGCATCCGGCTGCACTCCAAAGGAGAAACAAGCGGGGAATATAATCAGCCCGGCCATAATAGCAACGAAGGTATCAAGACCGGTGATAATAACGGATTCACTAGTCAATGTACGATCCTTGTTCATATAGCTTCCGAAAATCAACATGCCGCTGATACCTAAACTCAGCGTAAAGAAGGCCTGGTTCATCGCGGCGGTTATTACGTTGCCGATACCTACTTCCATGGCTCGATCCATATCCGGCAGTAAATAGAACTTTAAACCTTCTGATGCCCCCTTTAGGGTAAAACTATGGGCAGCCAAAATAACAATGAGTACCAATAGTGCCAACATCATAATCTTTGTAATACGTTCTACGCCGTTGGCCAGCCCAAAACTGTTAATGAGGAAGCCTGCAACAACGGTGATACCCATCCAGAACAGTAGCGCTTTGGGATTTGCCAGCAAGTTTTGGAAAACACTGCCTACTTCCTTACTGCTCATGGAAGTGGTAAATTCGCCGGTGAGGAATTTGAAAAAATAGCTGAGCATCCATCCGGAAACGGTGGTATAGTACATCATCAAAACGTAGGTTCCCAGCAAACAGAACCAACCGTGAATATGCCATTTGGTGCCGGGTTTTTCCAATGCTTTGTATGCCGGAACGGCACTTTTTCCGCTGGCACGTCCCACCGCCAACTCCATGGTGAACACAGGAATCCCTAGAATAACCAGAAACAGCAGATAAAACAGAACGAATACACCGCCGCCGTTTTGTCCGGTAATAAAGGGGAATCTCCACACATTGCCGATGCCAATGGCACAGCCGGCACTGACAAGGATAAAGCCCAGTCGAGATTTGAAACTTTCTCTTTCCATAATATAACTGCCTCTCTTTACTAAAAAATATATATATTTATCCGGTGACACCGGACGATCACAATGTACTACCTTTTTTTGGTACAACACACCGCTACATTTTAGCATAAAACCGAGACTTTGTAAGGCTGATTTTGCCTAAAATACAAGAATATCAGTTGTTTTTTGTAAATTTTACCAAAGTTCTCATTGGTTGAATAACAGTCGGGAGTATGCTAAAATTAGTTGTTAACCAGGAAGGAAAGTGAGAGTACGATGAAGCAAAAACAGAAAATCATCAATATTGCCGTTATTGCTCATGTAGATGCAGGAAAGTCTACCTTAGTGGATGCTTTTCTAAGCCAGAGCGGTGTGTTTCGAGAAAACGAACAAGTGGTGGAATGCATCATGGACAGTGACGATATAGAGCGGGAGAGAGGGATTACCATTTATTCTAAAAACTGCTCTGTAATGCATGGAGATACAAAAATAAATATTGTAGATACACCGGGACATGCGGACTTTAGTTCAGAGGTAGAGCGTATTATTAAAACAGTAGACACTGTTATTTTGCTGGTAGACAGCAGCGAAGGGCCAATGCCCCAGACACGTTTTGTATTATCAAAGGCGTTGGAGCAGGGAATGAACCCGATTTTGTTAATTAATAAAATCGATAAGAAAGATGCACGAATTGATCAAGTCGTAGATGAAGTCTACGACTTGTTTATGGATTTGGAAGCAAACGATGAGCAGTTGGACTTTCCGATATTATACGGGATTGCACGTCAGGGCATCGTTGTATATGATCCGGAAGATGCCAAAGGTCACGAAGTGGAAACCGATGGGCCAAAACGGGATCATGCGGCAGAAGGAGAAGATGGTTTAGACATTACCCCTCTCTTTGATACCATTATCAAGCATTGCAATCCATATCCGGACAAAAGAGAAGAACCGCTGCAGTTGCAGGTTTCTGCTCTGGCTTATGATGATTATATCGGGCGTCTTGGTATTGGACGCATTACACAAGGTGTCTTAAAGGAAGCCCAGACCATTGGAATTTGCCAGGGAGATAAAGCTCCGGTACAGAAGAAAATCAACCAGGTGTTTGTTTACCGGGGACTTTCTCGTGTGCCGGTGGACCAGGCAGAATGTGGAGATATTGTTGTGGTGTCGGGGATTCCGGATGTTTCCATTGGACAGACCATTACGGATTTGCAGAACCCGCAACCTATGGAAATGATTCACATTGAAGAGCCGACACTTTCTATGAACTTTATGGTAAATGATTCTCCTTTTGCAGGCAGAGTAGGAAAATACGTTACTTCAAGACATATCAGGGACCGACTCAACAAAGAACTGGAAGTCAACGTAGGGCTGATGGTAGAGGAAACGGATTCTACAGATTGCTTTAAAGTGTCCGGACGTGGGGAACTGCATCTATCCATCTTAATTGAAAACATGCGCCGAGAAGAATATGAATTGGCTGTCAGCAAGCCGGAAGTTATTTTGCGGAAAGGCAATCATGGACAGAAACAAGAGCCAATTGAAGAGGTTGTAATTTCTGTTCCGGAGGAATATTCAGGAACTGTTATTTCCAAGCTTAATCTTCGTAAGGGAATGATGCAGGAAATGAACAATGAAAATGGCTATGTTTCCATGCAGTTTATGGTTCCTACCAGAGGCTTGCTGGGATACAGAACGGAATTTATTAATGAGACAAGAGGAGAAGGCACCATGGTTCGCCGCTTTAGTCGTTTTGAAGACTATAAAGGAGATATTCCGCAGAGAACCAGTGGCGTCGGTATTGCTCAGGAAAAGGGGACCACAACTCCATATGCACTAAATACGATACAGGAACGCATTCACATGTTTATCGGACCTGGGGTGGAAGTATATGAAGGAATGATTGTGGGAGAAAACAGCCGTTCCGATGATATGGTAATCAACCCGTGTAAGGCAAAGAAAGCCAGCAACATGCGGGCAGCCGGCAGTGATGATAACGTCAAGCTGGCACCGCCTATTGAAATGTCTCTGGAAGAAGCCCTGGAGTTTATCAACAGTGATGAGCTGGTAGAGGTAACTCCTGAGGACATTCGCCTGCGGAAGAAGCTGTTAAAGGAACTGGATCGTAGAAGGAATCGGAATAATGTTGGCTAATCACATTGATATACTTCTTGAAATTGCAAAGGTAGTCATCATTGCTCTTGTAGGACTGTTGGTTATTCAGATTATCTTAAAGATTTTAAAGAAAGCCATGTCCAAAAGTAATAAAGTAGATCCCTCATTATATCGCTTTATTAATAACGCCATCGGCATAGTGTTGGTGGTAGTGCTAATCATGATGATATTAGAAAGCTTGGGGATTCGTACTACCGGTGTGGCAACGGTACTGGGTGTCGGTGGTGCAGCTATTGCCTTGGCTCTAAAAGATAGTTTGGGAAATGTGGCAGGGGGCATTATGATTTTAATCACCAAACCTTTTTCCCAAGGGGAATACGTGGACATTGATGGTACTACCGGTGTAGTGCAGCATATTGATTTGCTGCTTACGACGATGACCACCTATGATAACAAGGTAGTGACCATTCCTAACGGTAGAGTTAATACTGCTGTCATTACCAATTATTCCCGAAAAGACACACGTCGGGTGGATATGGTAGTAGGTATTGCTTGGGACGAAGATGCGGATAGAGCCATGGCTGTATTGCAGAAGGCAGCAGCGGCTTGTCCTTTGATACACAAGGAACCGGCACCTTTTACCGGCATTGCCGAAAGAAGTCCGGAGGCGGTAGAACTGGACTTCCGTGTATGGTCTGCTACAGAAGAGTATTGGCCGGTGCGATACTATTTGGAAGAGACTATTAAAAAAGCCTTTGAAGAGGAACATATTCGCATTCCAAAGACAGAGGTCCATGTGCACATGGAAGAAAAATAGATATAGTTGTTACTTGCAGAGGATGAAAGAACAGAGGATTGTAAAATGGGAAATTCACTAGCAGGAAGAATTATTTACTTTTGGATTTTTGTCATTGGCGCATTGTTTTTCGGTAAGATCTTTGGATTGCCACAGACACCAAAAGTGATTATTCTCTTAATTGTTGGTGCCGGTGTGGTGTACTGGTTGGTAGTATGGATGCGTGTTTATACCAAAAAAAGAGCAGAAAGAAAACGAGGCTAGCCGATGAAGGAAGATCAAAATACCAATATAGAAAATAACAAAAAAGAGCAATACAAGTTCTTCCAGCACAGTCAATGTGAATACTTTCCCTGTCATAAAACAGACAATCCGGAGCATTTTAATTGTCTCTTTTGTTACTGCCCGCTGTATTTGCTAAAAGACAAATGCGGAGGCAACTTTACCTATGATAATCCATGGGGTATTAAGGATTGCAGTAACTGTCTTGTGCCACACGGAGCCAAAGCCTATGAGTATATAATGGAAAAGTCCAAGGATTTGGTAGAGCAAGCCAAGCTGAAATAGCAGCATTGTGAAACTACAAAGATTAGAGGTTTACTATGGCATTTACTCATTTACACGTACATACAGAGTACTCCCTTCTTGATGGAGCGGCTAGAATCGACAAAGTAGTAAAAAGAGCCAAAGAGCTGGGGATGGATTCTCTGGCTATTACCGATCACGGCGTCATGTTTGGCGTCGTTGATTTTTATAAAGAATGCCAAAAACAGGGAATCAAACCAATTATTGGCTGCGAAGTGTATACGGCGGCTCGTTCCCGTCACCAAAAAGATTCTGTCAAGGACAAGAGACAGGGCCATTTGATTTTGCTTGCCAAAAACAATGAAGGGTACAAAAACCTTGTTAAAATTGTTTCTATTGGATATACCCAGGGTCTGTACTACAAGCCTCGTATCGACAAGGAAGTCCTTAGAGAACACAGAGAAGGGCTGATTGCCTTATCGGCTTGTTTGGCCGGTGAAGTACAGCATCATCTTTTGAATCGGGATTATGAAGGTGCTAAAAAAGAGGCGGCAGAGCTGTTGGAAATCTTTGGAGAAGGTAATTTTTATTTGGAATTGCAAGACCAAGGATTAGAAGAAGAACAGGCTATTTTACCGGATATGAAACGGCTTCACCGGGAACTGGGGATACCCTTTGCAGCGACCAACGATGTCCATTACGTGACGGCAGAGTCGGCAGCACCTCACGATGTGCTGCTTTGTATTCAGACCGGTGCCCATATGAATGATGAACATCGAATGCGGTTTCCCAACAATGAATTTTATCTAAAAAGCGAAGAGGAAATGCGGCAAATTTTTTCCTCTATTCCCGAAGCTTGTGATAATACGGCTAAGATCGCAGAACAATGTAATGTGACTTTTGAATTTGGTAAGCTGCATCTGCCGGAATTTATTCCACCGGAAGGATTTGATAATCCGGGGTATTTGCGTCACCTTTGCGAAAAAGGTCTGGTGGAACGATACATAAAACCCGATGATGCCACTTGGCAACGGCTGAATTATGAAATTGATATTATCCAGCAAATGGGCTATGTGGAATACTTTCTGATTGTTTGGGATTTTATAAACTATGCCAAGTCTCACGATATTGTAGTGGGGCCGGGGCGTGGCTCGGCTGCAGGAAGCTTAGTTTCCTATACATTGAAAATTACTGATATTGATCCTCTTCGCTATAATCTGATTTTCGAGCGATTTTTAAATCCGGAACGCGTCAGCATGCCGGATATTGACGTGGATATTTGCGATGATCGCCGGGGAGAAGTCATTCAGTATGTAATTGACAAATACGGTGCTGACAAAGTATCTCAGATCTGTGCCTTTGGTACTATGAAGGCACGACAGGCTGTGCGAGATGTAGCTAGAGTACTGGAAGTTTCCTATGCAGAAACCGATGCCATCGCCAAGGCTATACCGGCAGGTCCCAAGGTTACCATTGATCAGGCCCTTGCGTTAAATCCTGAATTGAAAGAACGATATGAGAGCGAGCCGTTGGTAAAACAGGTGCTGGATGTGAGCCGTGCCATTGAAGGAATGCCTCGTCACACCACTACCCACGCTGCCGGCGTTCTGATTACAAAAGATCCTATTGATGAAATGGTACCTTTGTTTGTCAATGACAAAGGTGTCAATACCCAGTTTGAAAAAAATAACATTGAGGAGCTGGGGCTTTTGAAAATGGACTTTTTGGGTCTTAGAAATCTGACGGTTATCCGCGATGCGTTGTTGATGATTGAAGAAGAACATGGCATTAAAATTGACATGGAAACCATCAGCTATGATGATCCGCAGGTCTTTGATTTAATTGCATCCGGCAATACACCGGGGGTTTTTCAGCTGGAATCGGAAGGTATGACCCAGTTTATGAAAAATTTAAAGCCGGACTGCCTGGAAGATATCGTGGCCGGTATTTCTTTGTACCGACCCGGTCCTATGGCTTCTATTCCTACATATATTGCCAACAAAAGAAATCCGTCACAGGTTCGGTATCTTCATCCGTTGTTAAAACCGATTCTTTCTGTTACGTATGGTTGCATGGTATACCAAGAACAGGTTATGCAGATTGTCCGTGATCTGGCCGGATATACCTATGGTCGTTCGGATAATTTGCGCCGTGCCATGGGAAAGAAAAAAATGGATGTGATGCTTTCTGAGCGAGAAGACTTTATTAAGGGTGCGGTGGCAAATAAGGTTCCGAAAGAAACGGCAGAAGAAATCTTTAACCAGATGGTAAGCTTTGCCGAATATGCCTTTAATAAATCCCATGCGGCTGCCTATGCCGTTGTCGGGTACCAGACGGCATGGTTAAAAGCTCATTATCCGGTGGAATTTATGGCGGCATTGCTGTCTTCTGTCATGGGGGATTCTGTGCAGACTTCCAAATACATTCGCAACTGCGTGGACATGGGTATTCAGGTGTTGCCGCCGGATGTGCGGGAAAGCGGCAGAAAGTTTACTGTGGTAAACGGCAACATCCGCTTTGGTCTTTTGGCGGTTAAAAATGTCGGAGTAGGTGTTATTGATGCCATTGTAGACGGACGAGTAAAAAATGGACCTGCCGATGATATTTTTTCCTTTATTAATGGAATTGAAATCAAGGATATCAATAAAAAAGCTATTGAATCACTAATCCAAGCCGGCGCCTTTGACTCCATGAACCCCAATCGGGCACAACATATGGCGGTATACGAAACGCTGATTACCTCGGCGCAAAACAGATCTAAGAAGAACATTGCCGGTCAAATGTCGCTGTTTACTACCAATACAGAGGAAATGGAAGTGGACGCGGCAACGGCGTCCTTGCCGGATATTAGAAACTTTAGCAAAGATCGACTCCTTGCTATGGAAAAGGAAATGCTGGGTGTTTATTTGACAGACCATCCGCTAAACGAATACAAGGAAATTATCGATCGCTACGCCTCGCTGAAATCATCGGATCTGGCCATAGAAGTGGAAAAAGAGGAATCCGGTGATCATAAACTGGAAGCAGGGACTACTGTTGCAGATGGGCAGCAAGCTGTAATGGCAGGCATCATCACCAATATTCGAAAACTTATTACAAAGAAAAACCAACAAATGGCTTTTGTTACCTTGGAAGATTTTTATGGGGCTTTCGAAGTAATTGTATTTCCAAATACTTACGAAAAACATGGGCAGCTATTACAAGAAGATGCGATTTTAGCCATACGCGGTACCATTAGCATGCGGGAAGAAGAACAACCGAAACTATTGGCAAATCGCATTACCGATATTACATCTTTGGGACTGGTGGATACAGTAAAAATAAAAGTGTCTGATGAAGGTGCCATGGAAAAAATCGGCCAATTTCTTAGGAATCACCACGGAAACTCTCCGGTTCTTTTATATATGGGTGGTCATTCTTTTAAAGCCGGCGTGGATATGCATTTTGCTGTAACTGAAGAAAATATGGCAGAGCTGGAAGAGATAGCCGGCAGCCAAAACGTAAAAATTACCAAAGAAATTTTACGAAGAAAATAGCGCAGTGAAGGAAATAATACAGTAGAAAACAATTTGGCAGTCTTGCTGTTATTTCTCCGGATCGTCTTTTTTATGGGATTCGGCGTAGGTTTTGGTATCTAGGCCAATGTCGTTGTTGACGATGCGCCCGTAGGTGATGGCACTGCTGCCGAACTTGTCACGAATTTCATCCATGGCATCGTTAAGGTTGGATAGTTTCTCATTTTGCTTATTAAAAGAAGCGTCAAACAGGCTAAGCTGCTCTCCTTGGGCAGCATCCGTAAGGTTGATACAGGTAATGGTTAGAAGGCGTATGGGAGCGCCTTTTTTCCATGTTTTTGATTTTTTGCCTCCACTACCGGAGAGTTTGGGAGCGGAGGTGCCGCCTATGGCATATCCTAAGGCTTCGCTAAGCAGTTGGAGCGCGAGGTTGTAGATATCCTGACGGACGTTTGTTGCGGTAGGCAGCTGAGCTTGGCGAGACAAGAGATGAAAATTTGGATCTTTAATGTCGATTTTTACACCACCGGCTTTTAGATGATGGCGACGAAGGCGAGCTGTGGCCTTGTCAGATAAAGCCAAGGCGGCGGTGCAAATGTCTTTGGGGTCTGACAGATCCTTGGGGAAGGTCATGCCGTGACCGATGGATTGCAATTGTCGTTTCTGGCTCTGAAAGGAGACGAGACTATTGTTTTTTCCGTTTACATTGTCCCAAAGGTCGGAACCATGAGATCCTAGTAGAGCCACAATGGTTTCCTTTTTAGCCAAAGCAACTTGGCCGATAGTATGGAAATTGTTTTGCTTTAATTTGGCGGCCGTTGCTTTTCCCACCATAAACATCTCTTCAATGGCCATAGGCCAGAGAATATCTTTGTAATTGGAAGGAGTGATTTCAGTGGTGGCATCGGGTTTTCTGTATTCGCTTCCCATTTTGGCAAAGATTTTATTAAAAGAGACACCGGCCGATAAGGTAAGACCGGTTTCTTCTTTGACAGTTTGGCGAATGGTATCGGCGATTTGCTTGCCGGTACCAAAGAGTGTTTGGCTGGCAGTAACATCCAACCAAGATTCATCAATACTAAAGGGTTCCACCATATCGGTAAAGCGTCCATAAATCCCGTTAATAATGCGGTAATATGCTGTGTACTTTTCGTGGTGTGGTGACAATAATACCAGGTTCGGACATTTCTTTTTTGCCTGCCAGATGGTTTCTGCGGTCTTTATCCCAAAATTCTTTGCCGGCTGGTTTTTGGCCAATACAATGCCGTGGCGACTGGAAGGATTCCCACAGACGGCAACCGGTACATCCAACAGCTCAGGGTAATCCAGCAGTTCCACATTGGCGTAAAAACTATTCATATCACAGTGTAATATTACTCTTTCCATAGGGAAATTATAGCACAGGAAAAAACCATAGGAAAAGGGCAAGAGGGTAAAAATGCGACTGTTGGCAATGGTTGACCAATCTGTTAGAATGTGAGATGAGGTGAAAAATGGATAATCGAATAATAATTATTGACGGAAACAGTTTGCTGTTTCGGGCGTATTACGCCATGCAGAATCCTATGATTACCAAAGAGGGAATTTACACCCAAGGAATCTTTGGGTTTTTGAATATGCTGGAAAAAATAAAGAAGGATCATCCTTCCGGCTATATCGCAGTAGCTTTTGACTTGCCGGCACCTACATTTCGCCACAAGGCCTACGAAGAATATAAGGCCGGTCGGAAGAAAATGCCGCCGGAGCTGGCTATGGAGATTCCTTTTTTAAAAGATATCTTAGAGGCCATGAACATCACTATGCTTTCTCTGGAAGGGTTTGAGGCGGACGATATTATCGGTACTGTTGCACGCCAAGGAGAAGAAGCCGGTCTGGTGCCACTGATTATTACAGGTGACAAAGACGAATTGCAGCTGGCAACGGATATTACCAAAGTTCTTATTACGAAAAAAGGTATTTCCGAATTTCATCTGTATGACAAGGCGGAAATGATAAACGAATATGGATTTACGCCTACCCAGTTTATTGATTACAAGGGTCTGATGGGCGATTCTTCTGACAACTATCCGGGTCTGCCGGGAGTGGGACCAAAGACTGCCAAGAAAATGATACTGGACTTTGGAAGTGTAGAAGGTGTTCTTGCAAATACCGATAAACTAAAAGGAAAATTGCGGGAAAAAGTGGAAGAGAACAAGCAGCTGGCTATTATGAGTAAGCGTCTTGCCACCATTCATACCAATGTGCCGTTGGATATTGAATTAGAAGACTGCAAATGGACAGATCCCAATGTGGAGGATTTGGTTGCTATTTATAAGAAGCTGGAATTTAATAAATTCCTTAAGAGTCTGACGGTTGAAGAAGCAGCTACTACCGGCGGACAGGAACGAATAGGGAATATACAACAAGAGATTATCACCGACGAAAAACAGCTGGCGACATTGCAATCAGCCATTAAAACAGGAGATACCGTTGTTTTAAAGCTCTTTGGTAACAATGATCATCACCATCCGGTCATATATTATGGCGCTGCCATGTTGGTTGGCGAAAAATATTATTATGTAGACCTATCGAAATCCATCCTGATTAATAAACTGGCGGCTTTCATAAATGAAAAACAGCTTTCCTTTGTGGGTCACGATTTGCGTAACGATTACTACATGCTGCTGGAAGCCGGCAGCAAGGCATTTACTACTTCTTTCGATACGGCAGTGTGCCAGTATGTGTTGGATTCCGGTCGCAGTCGCTATGATTTTCCTGTTTTGATTCAGGAAAACTTTCAAGTAGCCATAGAGGCAGAAGAAGATTTTATGAAAGCTCATCAGCAAACGGATCTTTTAAATGATGACACCGTTGACTTTGCTGCTTATGGTTTGCAGTGGGTTGTTTACGCTGACATGTTGCGACAAATACAGGAAAAACGAATCGTGGAAGAGGAGCTGGAGCAGGTACTGTACCAAGTGGAAGTGCCTCTTGTTAAAGTCATGGCTTCTATGGAATACCAAGGATTTTCAGTGGATCGTCAGGTACTGGAAGATATTGGTCGTAGCATTGCAACAGAAGTGGATCAATTGACAGAAGAAATTTACCGGTTGGCCGGGGAGGAATTTAATATTAAATCCCCGAAACAGTTGGGACTGATTTTGTTTGAAAAATTAGGATTACCGGCAGGAAAGAAAACCAAGACAGGGTATTCTACCAGTGCCGATGTACTGGAAAAAATTGCCGATAAACACGAAATTATCCCTTTGATTTTAGAGTATCGTCAGCTGACCAAACTGCAGGGGACGTATATTGACGGCATGATTCCTCTTATTCATGAGGATGGGAAAATTCATGCTCGCTTTAACCAGACGGTGGCAGCCACAGGTAGAATCAGCAGCAGCGAGCCGAATCTGCAAAACATTCCTGTTCGTCAGGAATTGGGACGAAGCATTAGGAAAGCTTTTGTTACGGACTCGCCTGATGAAGTACTCATTGGGGCTGACTATTCTCAGATTGAGCTGCGCGTTTTGGCGCATTTAAGTGGTGACCCGGCCTTAATTGATTCCTTTAACAACGGCGAAGATATTCACCGTTCTACGGCAGCAAGAGTGTTGGGGATTCCCGAAAATGAAATTACGCCATTACAGCGAAGCCGGGCCAAGGCCATTAACTTTGGTGTAATTTACGGAATGAGTGCCTTTGGTCTCAGCAACAACTTGCACATTTCCAGAAAAGAAGCCGATTCCTATATTGCGGAATATTTTTCCAAACACCAGGCGGTAAAAGATTACATGGATGGTCAGGTGGAATTTTGCAAGAATAACGGCTATGTACTGACCATTACAGGAAGAAAACGATACATTAGTGAAATCGGCGCCAGAAATTTCATGACACGGCAAATTGGAGAACGACTGGCTATGAACAGTCCGATACAGGGAAGTGCCGCCGATATTATTAAACTGGCTATGATTGGCGTGTACCGGGCACTGGAAAACTATGAATCTCGTCTTATTCTCCAGGTGCATGATGAATTGATTATCCGTGTTGCACCGGGAGAGGAAGAGGAAGTCCGGCAAATTCTCCTTGATTCCATGGAGCAAGCTATGGATCTGGTAGTGGATTTGGCGGTGGATTTAAACCGTGGCAGTAACTGGTACCAACTGAAATAGAGAGTGTGTGATAGATGATAATTGGTTTAACAGGGGGTATCGGCAGTGGAAAATCCACGGTCAGCAGCTTTTTAAGAGAAAAAGGGTATGATGTAATTGATGCCGATGCCATTGGAAAGGAAATTGTGGAACCGGGGAGTCCGGTGCTGCAGGAGTTGACCGATGCCTTTGGAAAAGATATTCTGTTTTCGGATGGTAGTTTAAACAGAAAACTACTGGCGGATATTGTCTTTCCCGATCCGAAAAAAAAACAACGCATGGATCGGATTATGATGGATCGGATTTGTGCTATTATTGTGGAGCGAGCCAAGGCCTCAAAGACTCCTCTCACTTTTATGGATGTCCCTCTTCTCTTTGAGGTGGGTCTTGATAAAGAAGTCGATGCGGTTTGGGTAGTGACGGCAGCTATAGATATTCGCATTAGGCGGATTATGGAACGTGATAATACAGATCCGGTGCGTATTAAAGAGCGAATGAATCATCAGATGAAGGACGCAGAAAAGGTAAACCGGGCAGATCACGTGTTGGACAATTCCGGTAGCCGTGAAGAATTGGAAGAAAAAATCAAGGAGCTATTAAAACTATATGAGTGACAAGAATACAGATCCTGGAAACTGGAAAAAACCGGCTTGGTTAGAGAAGCTCTCCGGCTTTCATATGAGCAAACGTGCCATGGTGATTACTGTCATCATCATTGCCGTTGCCATCGTAGGAAGCTCTCTGCTGGTGCAGCATGCTCGGCGGGTTGGTTCTGTGGTAGTA
The DNA here is from genome assembly GCA_963542695.1 of uncultured Eubacteriales bacterium. Lineage (GTDB taxonomy): Bacteria > Bacillota > Clostridia > Peptostreptococcales > Anaerovoracaceae > RUG100. The sequence goes on along the minus strand of CAUTYX010000002.1, from coordinate 96,363 downwards.
GACGATAATGGAACCACTTACAAAATGGATGACAATATTAACTTTTCCATGAATAACGTAAAATCCACCAACCCGGTAAATTCTACAGATGAAGACACCTACTATTTATCGAAACTGGTGTATAGCTCCCTGTTCTCTTTGGATGAGCATATGGAGCCAAAGGAGGATTTAGTACAAAGCTACAACTTCCGGCAGGGACAACTTCGGATGCGCCTTCGCTCTGCAAAATTCCACGATGGCAGATCTCTAACAGCTGCCGATGTAAAGTTTTCCATCGAAGCGTATAAAGCCGCTTCCAACAACAACTATAAGGAGCAGGTGAGCCAAATTTCCGGTGTGGAAACTCAAGGGGATAACAAGGTTATCATCAATTATAATTACGGGGCCCGGAAAAAGGTTTCTGATTTGACTTTTCCGATTTTACCCTCTCACCGCTACAATGGCGTTTACAGTATTATCTATTTGAAAAAAATCAAAATGGTAGGAAGCGGAAAATACACAGCTACCAGTTATGATGAATCATCGGGCATGAAGCTAAAGCCATACGATGAATACTATGGAGAAAAGGCGGATAATGCAATTAATGTCAGCATCCTGGGGGAGAATGCCGATAAAATAAAAATGACGGATTCCGGCAATGTTTCCGTGGCTGTAACGCGGAATCTTGATAGGGAAGCAAAAATCAGCACTGACAAAGTTAAAATTATAAACTACCCGACTAACAAGGTGGACTATATCGGATTTAATTTTTACCGAGAAGTAATGACGGATAAAAATATCCGCAAAGCTATTGCTTCGGCCATTGACAACACTGCTATTATTCAGGAGGTCTTCTTTAACAGTGCTATGTTAAATGACAACCTGTTTTATCCCGGCTATTTGGGCATTGACAGTAAAAAAGATGCATATCCGTATAGTGAAGCCAAGGCGAAAAAATATTTGGTAAAGGCCGGATATAAGGATAGAGACCAGGACGGGTATGTGGAAAACAAGAACATGGGAGAGATTTCTCTGATTTTCCTTGTATGTTCTACAGGACAGAACCAACAGATGGCCAACGCCATTGCCTCTAATCTGCAGAAAATAGGAATTCGAGTAACCGTTAGTGCCGTACCTAAGAAAACCTATGCCACATGGCTCAAGGGAACCAATTACGATATGTATCTAGGGGAGTATCATTTTAACGAATCTATGGATATGACACCTCTTTTGAAAGGTACAGAAAAGTTGGTTAAATACGTATATGATACGGAAGCTAACAGCAAGCAAGCAGGCCGGGGCACCGGAAACGGACAGGATAACAACTCCGGGAAATACGGAGACAGTGGCAATACATCAAAGTCCTCGGGCGATACAGCCTATTCTCCCTCCGGGAAGAAACTGAAGAAGAAAGAGTCGTATAATAAGATTATTACCGGTTCCAACTATACCAGATATTACAGTAAGAAAGTCAACAATCTGGTGGACAAAATCAACAGCGGTCTCAATAAAGAAGAGATGCGCCGTACGTATTTGAAATTGAAAAAGGAGCTGGATACAGATTTGCCGTATTATACGATTTTGTACCGTACAGATGGGCTGGTTGTATCGCCTTTCCTAAAAGGAGATATCCATCCGCAATTTTGGAATATCTATCATGGAAGTGGAAACTGGAAGACAAAAATCGAAGTGAAAAAAGACGTTGACAAGTAGACACCTAGATTTTATTATAGATAAGGATGTCGTCCGTTTACAAGGAAGAATCTTGTAATAAGCGCCCGTGGCGGAACAGGCAGACGCGCACGTTTGAGGGGCGTGTGGGAGACCGTGCTGGTTCGAATCCAGTCGGGCGCACCATGAAAACAACCCGTTGCTATTTATCTGGCGGCGGGTTTTGCACCGTATTCCTTCGGTGTAACATAAAAAATGCAGTGAAAAAAGTATCGGATATTTTCAATTGTAGAGTTGACGGTATCGAAGAAAGAATGATATAATTACTATGTTGTGCCGGCGTGATGGAATTGGCAGACGTGCAGGATTCAAAATCCTGTGGTGGCAACACCGTATGGGTTCGACCCCCATCGCCGGCACCATTACAAAAAACCAAGGAGGGTGAATGTATGCAGGGTGCTAGTGGTATAATTCTGTTAGTGGTTATGATCGTAGTGATGTACTTCCTGTTGATCAGACCACAGAGAAAAAGAGAAAAAGAGACCAACGCAATGCGGAGTTCCGTCAAAGTAGGAGATCGTATTATTACCATTGGCGGTCTTTGCGGAAAGGTCGTTAAGACAAAGGAAGAATCCTTGATTATTCAGGTTGGTGCCAGTCACACTCGTTTTGAGATGATGAGATGGTCCGTTTCCAAAATCGTAAGCAGTGCAGAAATGAAAGAGCGCGATGACGATGTTGAAGAAGAACCTGTAAAGAAGGCAGTTCCAAAGCGTATGAAGAAAAACGATGACGCTGACGAAGCTGTAAAAGAAGACACAGAAAAAATGGAAGAAGCTGCTGCAGAATCCGTAGAGGAAGAACAAGCAGAAGAAACCAAGAGTGAAGAATAATTTTCTTTTAGGAACATCTACGAATATACGGAGCCGATAGTTTTCTATCGGCTTTTTTATTGGCGGTAAACTGTGGTACAATACAGTCTATGGCAACGATGAAAAAACAACAATTTTTTGGAAAAGGGTTTGTCGTTAGAGTTTGTATTACCATTTTATGCGGAATAGTTTTATTCCTAATGGTATATAACAACAGCGAAATCTACAAAGAACCTATTGGAAAAGTAGTTTCTGTTTCAGAAAAAATTTCGAAAAATAATCAGGAACAAAAGCTTACCATCCGTCTTGTAAATACAAAAAGTAAGGGGAAGGTTATTTCTCTCACCAACATTTACGACAACTCGCTGGTTTATGATGAAAAGTATCACAAGGGCGATATGTTATTTCTTAGCAATGATCATAAGCATCCGGTAGGCGTCAAAAGGGATTATCAAATTGCCGGTGCTGCCTTGCTGCTCTTTGCCATATTGATTATTTTAGGTGGAGGTCAGGGACTTTTAACATCTCTTTGTTTTGTTATTAATGTGTTGCTCTTTTATGGAATGACCAGACTATATGTTGCCGGGTATGATATTTTGTGGCTTTCTATCGGCTGCTGCTTTATCTTTACTTTCCTTGTTCTTTTACTAATCAATGGATGGAATCGCCGGTTGATAATGTCCTTTGTGGCAACTTGCAGCGCCACTTTTGTTGTTGGTCTTATTGCCTTTGTGCTGATTTGGTTTTCTAAAGATATTGGGTATAACTATTTGGATTTTTTGCCTGAGCCCTATACAAAGATTCAGGCAAATCATTTTTTCCTTGCCCAGATTATCATTAGCGGTCTGGGAGCGGTAATCGATGTATCGGTGACCATTACGACAACAACCACAGAACTGTTACATAAATCGCCTGATTTATCCATGAAACAGCTGCGAAAATCCATTGGATCTGTGGCTGATGATATCACAGGCACGATGATTAACGTATTGTTTTTTACAAATCTTGCAGCCATTATTCCGGTGGCCATGGTGTCTATGGCAAATGATGTTCGCTTTCTGACTGTAATGAAGTACAACGGCTATTTTGATGTGGCTCGGTTTCTGGCAGGAGCCATTGCTGTATTGATAACCATTCCGATATCCGCTTATGTGGCTTCCCTGTTTTCAAAGGATAAAAAAGGCGGTAGGGCAGGTCGAAGGGCCGGAAAGGAGAAGTTATGCTAATCCTTGTACTCTTTGTCATTTTTATGGTTCTGGCTATGGTAATCGGTGGCGACAGAACAGCCAAAACCATTGTAACACTGCTTTTGAACGGCCTTGTTATGGCACTATCGTTAGGTGCTATGTATATGGGAGTACCGCCGTTGGCTGTTTCTATTGTTGCCATGGTATTGGTGTCGCTGATTACCTTGTTTTTTCAAAATGAAGTCAACCAAAAAACTGCTGTATCTTTTGTGGCAGTGTTGGTGGTAAATGCCGCAATAATATTGTTGATTTTCTTTGTCGTGTACCAAGGTCATTTGCAGGGGATGTCCAACATAGGACAGCAGTACATCCGGGAATCCAATGGGTTTTCCGGCAAAATCGGACTGGATATGTATATGATTCAGGTGGCGGTTATTTTGGCTACGCTGGTAGGAGCCGTTATTGATGCAGCCATATCCGTTGTGTCGGGAATCTACCAGGTGGCAGCTCATCGCCCGGATGCCGGTAGCGGGGAACTGTTTTTATCAGGCATTCGCATTAGTAAGAGCATATTAAGCTCCACGGTTAACACGTTGTTTTTTATATTTGCCGGAGAGTATTTGCTGGTATTCGTTGATTTTATGACCTACTATTCTTTTACGGATTTAATCAATTCGAAAGAATTTGCCCAAGGAAGTGTAGGCATTTTAATCAGCGCCCTCGGCAGCATTTTGGTGATGCCGATTGCGTCTTTCTTGGCGGCCAAAGCTTTCGGAAAAAGAGAAGGCAGCCTTGGCAAGGAAAGGTAGATTTACAAGGGGTTCTGGTGTATGATAAAGGCATGATAGAACGTGTGTGTCAAGAGGTAGTAGGCATACATGGGAAAGGCGGAAAAGAATGGATTATATTAGTTATTACGAAAACGTGGTAAAGCAACGTCAGTCTTGTCGTAGTTTTACCGATGACAAAGTAGATATCGCAATCCTGGATGAGGTGAAGGCGTATTTTGAATCATGTCAACCATTGGTTCCTTCTATTGAGACAGAACTGGGATTTTTTGATGGTGCCGTAGCAGATCGACTGGGTATGAGTGTTGGATACAACGGCTTTATTATCAGAGCTCCGCAGTACTTGGTGGTTTTTTCAGAAGACAAAGAGCATTATCTTGAAAATGCAGCTTTCCTGGCACAGGCAGTTACCTTAAAGCTGACAGAAAAAGATATTGCTGCCTGCTGGCTGACGGTAAATGATGCTGCTTTTGCCAAAAAGGCTCTTGGTAAAGAGACCGATAAAGAAGTTGCTGTAGTAGTAGGGTTTGGACAAAGAGACGAGGAAGAAGATGTTCGTCTTGACATTGTCAGTCCATCCAATGTAAAGATGGTAAAAAATGAAGAGCAGGCGGCACCAAAGATTAGCCTGGAAGACATGCTTTACTACAAGACGTATGGTCACAAAGAGGCTATGAATTTGTACATGGAATTGGAAGCAGGTCTTCATTCCATCAGCACGGCACAGTCCTTCTTTAATCGTCAGCCATACAGAGTCATCGTAGATGATGATATAATTAGCTTAATCGGTATACCGGATGAAATGACTACGGAATCTGATAAACACCTGAACTACGGGATTGCCATGAGCAATTTCTCCATTGTTTTAGGAACGGTAAGAGCCGAAGCTCCTGTTTGGAATTTTGAGAAACCGGATAGAGATTTGGCATTACCGGAAGACTGCGTATTTGTAGCAAGCTGCCATATCTAAGGGAACGCTGATCATACAAGATGAGATCATCCCAACAATAGGCCAAAGAAAAAAATCCCCTGGCCGGTAGAATACTCTACATCGCCAGGGGATTTTTTTCTTTGTTTTGATATTTTACAAATTTGCCGCTTTTAGTGCTTCCATTAATCGAGGGTAGTGGAGAACGCCGTTGACCTTCTGCAAAATGGAAACGCCTTCTAAAGAAGCAATTTGGTAATCGATGGTTTCCTTGTTTTGCAGGTGAATATCGCTGGCACCGAAGTTTTGGTGGCAAAGATAGATGTCACAGAAGTAATAGTCGCCGGTTTCCGGGTCGTCATTGCGATAGGAATAGATGGGTTTATCATCGGGAGTTTGCAAGTCGATGCCGGTCTCTTCCCAGACTTCTCGGCGCATGGCGGTAAAGGAATCTTCTCCTGCCTTGGCAGCGCCTCCCGGTACTTCCCACCATCCGGCAGCCCATTTTTTATCTCGGGAGCGTTGGGTCAAGAGAAATTGTCCTTTGTCATTTTGTATTAATGCCAAGGCGTATAGCATATATTCTCCCGGCTGCAACCGGTCTTTTTCTCGGTCCATTTGTTTGCCGGTAGGCTGCTTGTCCTGGTTATAGATATCAATCAATTCACTCATTTGGGTTCCTCCTTCAAAGAATTATCTATTTTAGCTTACCACAAAATCTGATATAGTATAGGGAAATATAAAAAAGAAATCCGTTGGCTGGAAAAGAGGCGATGAAGAATGAAAAAACTGGGATTTATCGGAATGGGAAACATGGCAAAGGCCTTGGCAAAAGGCTTTATTGATGCCGGTAAAATAAAAGAGAATGCGATATTTGCTTATGCTCCCAATCAAGAAAAGCTACAGAAAAACAGTAAACGCATTGGTTTTATACCTGTCACCGACCCGAAAAAACTGGTGGAAACGGTAGATACGGTAATCATGGCCTGCAAGCCGCATCAGATTCCCGGAGTACTGGAGGAAATCCGAGAAGATTTACAGGGGAAAGCGTTAATCTCCATTGCTGTCGGCTGGGATTTTGCAACGTACCAAGAGTATTTTACAGAGAATGCTCCTTTTACAGAAAGCGATTTTGCACCGGATAAAATCCGCCTGCAATTTGTTATGCCAAATACACCGGCTATGGTGAGAGAAGGTGTGTTGCTCTTTGAAGAAACCAACAGTCTAAGTGAGTCGGAACGAGACGAAATCATGGATTTATTCGCTGCAACAGGCCGCATAGAACAGCTGCCCAGTTCCCTGATGGGAATTGGCGGAGCTATTTCCGGATGTGGGCCGGCCTTTATAGATGTAATTATGGAAGCGTATGGAGATGCCGGGGTAAAGTTCGGACTCCCCAGAGACCAAGCCTATGCTTTGGTTGCCCAGATGATTCGGGGGGCTTCCCAGTTGCAATTATCCACCGGAATCCACCCTGCCGTTTTAAAAGATCAGGTGTGCTCTCCGGGGGGGACAACCATAGGCGGTGTAACGGCTTTGGAAGAAACAGGAATGCGCAATGCCTGCATCAAATCCATTGAGGCGATTGTTGATAAACCTTGACAAACCGGGGATACAGATGGTAACATTTTTTGTGGATTATACATAAAATTTGCACATAAATGTGGAGGAAAGTTATGAGCAATGAAGTAACGAGAGAAGGTCTGATTAAGAAAATTAGAGCTATTGAGGAGAATCAGAGATTCAAACAAGATGCATTCTTTTTCTGTGGGTTTCCAACAGACAAGCCTAACGAAACCATGTTGGCAGCCTGCCAAAAATATTTGACTGCCATTGACGGAGGGCAGGAAGGTCTTGATGAAAAGGCGCAGATGCTAGCAGAAATGGAAAAGGAAGCAACCGCCGTTCCTGAAGTGGCAGCTGTTAATAACATCCTTAGTGAAGAAAACGAAATTAAGCTGATTTTAGATAATAGGGATCTTCTGTAAGAGGGGTGAAAGAGAGTTATGTCAGGAAAGAGAAGACATCAGGCACAGCAGTACGGTATGCGCAGGCAGACCAAGGCCTACCAGATGACCATGATGAAAGAACAGCAGGACAAGCAAAAGAATAAGGAAAAAAAGATGAAGGTGCAGCGTCGCATTCTCATGGGCGTTGTTATCGCTTTTGCCATTTTAACTGCTGCAATGATACTGTTGCAGTATCTAATCCCATCCATTATTTGCGGCGTGATTTTTGTGGGCGTGGCTGTTTACTTTATCCTTTGGGGTCGTAAGATGCAGAAAGAGAGCATTATCGAAATGAAGGAAATGGGTTACACCAAGCGTATGCTGATGCAGCAATTGGAACGCAGGGGAGAAAAACAGTCCACCATCGATGCCTACGAAAAGATGTGGGACAAGTACAACGCGCCTAAAAAGGCAGCAAAATAAACTGTATTTTAGCAACGCACTAAGGAGATTCATTCTGTTGGTGCGTTGTTTTTGTGGTATCATATAGACAGTGGGATTCAAGCTATACTATGGGAGGAAGAATCTATGATTTATACAACGGAAGTAAAGGATATGTGTCCTGTCGCCAAAGGCGCCAGACATAAATCGGCACCAATTCCTGAAGAAGGAAAATGGGTCAGAGCAACGCAGATTGGGGATATCTCCGGATTTACCCATGGCGTAGGCTGGTGTGCACCGCAGCAGGGTGCATGTAAGCTGACTCTCAACGTGAAAGAAGGCGTTATAGAGGAAGCTCTGATTGAAACCATTGGATGCTCGGGCATGACACATTCAGCTGCTATGGCTGCGGAAATCCTCCAAGGAAAAACTATTTTGGAGGCATTGAATACCGATCTGGTATGTGATGCTATTAATACTGCCATGCGGGAACTGTTCCTGCAAATTGTATATGGACGTACCCAGAGTGCATTTTCTGATGACGGCCTATCTGTTGGCGCCGGACTGGAAGACCTGGGTAAGGGACTGCGTTCCCAGGTAGGAACAATGTATGGAACCCGTGAAAAGGGGGTTCGTTACCTGGAAATGGCGGAAGGATATGTAACCGGGCTGGCTCTGGATGAGAACGATGAAGTCATTGGTTATCAGTTTGTATCTCTTGGTAAAATGACAGACTTTATTAAAAACGGCGATGAGCCCAATGTTGCTTGGGAAAAGGCCAAGGGACAGTACGGTCGTGTTGACGATGCTGTAAAGATCATCGATCCAAGAAAAGAGTAGGAGAGGAGAACAACCATGGCTTTATTTGAATCATATGAAAGAAGAATCAGCCAAATCAATGCCTTGCTGGCACAGTACGGCATTAAAGATATTGAAGAAACGGCGACCATTACCAAAGAGGCCGGTCTTGATGTGTATCATCAGGTAAAGAACATCCAGCCTATTTGTTTTGAAAATGCCAGCTGGGCCTACACGGTAGGTGCGGCTGTTGCCATAAAGAAAAATGCACGGAAAGCATCGGAAGCTGCTGCCGCTATTGGAGAAGGGCTGCAGGCCTTTTGCATTCCCGGATCTGTTGCCGACCACAGAAAAGTTGGTTTGGGACACGGCAATCTTGGAAAGATGCTGCTGGAAGAAGAAACCGAATGTTTCTGCTTTTTAGCCGGACACGAATCCTTTGCCGCTGCAGAAGGCGCCATCGGTATTGCCGAAAAGGCCAATAAAGTCCGCAAGCAGCCGCTGCGTGTTATTCTAAATGGTCTTGGAAAGGATGCTGCACAGATTATTTCCAGAATCAATGGATTTACCTTTGTGGAAACAGAATACGATTACGATGCAGCTATGCTGAAGGTAGTCTATGAAAAGGCATATTCTGATGGCCTTCGTTCCATGGTTAAATGCTACGGCGTAGACGATGTACAGGAAGGCGTTGCCATTATGCATCACGAAAAAGTTGGAGTTTCCATTACCGGAAACTCCACCAACCCTACAAGATTCCAACATCCTGTTGCAGCCACCTACAAAAAAGAATGTATTGATCAGGGTAAAAAGTACTTCTCTGTTGCCTCCGGTGGCGGTACAGGACGTACATTGCATCCTGACAATATGGCAGCAGGTCCTGCCAGCTACGGTATGACAGATACCATGGGAAGGATGCACTCTGATGCACAATTTGCAGGCTCCTCCTCTGTACCGGCTCACGTAGAAATGATGGGCCTTATCGGAATGGGTAACAACCCCATGGTAGGAGCGACTGTTGCTGTGGCTGTTTCTGTAGAAGAAGCTGCCAATGCCGGAAAATTTTAGCCAAGGAGATTGCGTATGAACACACAACCAAAAGTGGCTCTTGGAACATGGTCCTGGAGCGTGACAGAAGAAGGTCAAAATGGGGGAAACGAAGTATTTGGAAACCATTTAACACAAGCGGATCTGAAACCTGTTTTTGATGCCGGTATGAAAGCCGGACTGACTCTCTGGGATACAGCTTATGTATATGGCATGGGCCAGTCAGAGACCATCGTTGGAAACCTTTTAAAAGAATACGATAGAGAAACGGTTATTTTATCGACGAAATTTACCCCTCAGTTTCGCAATAGAGATGCCGGGGAACCGGTACGGGAAATGTTGGAAAAAAGCTTCCAAAACCTCGGTGTAGATACAGTGGATATCTACTGGATTCACAATCCATCTCACTTTGAAGAGTGGGTTCAAGGATTGATTCCTCTTGCAAAAGAAGGGAAAATTCGCAAAATGGGAGTGTCCAATCATAATCTTAGCCAAATCAAACGAGCAGAGGAAATTCTGGAAGCAGAAGGATTGAAGTTATCCTGTGTCCAAAACCATTATAGCTTGCTATATCGTTCTTCGGAATTTGGCGGTATCCTGGATTACTGCAAGGAAAAAGAAATGGACTTCTTTGCATATATGTCTTTGGAACAAGGAGCTCTGAGCGGTAAATATGACCGGAACAATTTGATGCCGGAAGACAGTCAAAGAGGAAAATTCTATAACCCGTTGCTCCCGGCTATGAATCTGCTGCTGGTTACGATGAAAGAAATCGGTGCGGCTCATGATGCGACTGCTGCGGAGGTTGCCATTGCGTATACCATCGCCAAGGGGGCATTGCCTCTAGTGGGTGTTACCAAGGTAGAGCAGGTTCTCCAAGCAAAGAAGGCTTCGGAAATCGACCTTACACCGGCGGAAATTCAAACGCTGGAGAAGATGGCTGAAAGTACCGGTGTAGATGCAAAAGGATACTGGGAAAAGCCAATGGCATAAGCCGCCGCTACGTATTGTATACACATATTGTATAAAACAGCAGGAGCTTTGAAATGGCCGGTAATAATACACGATTGGATCAGCAAATCCTGTTTCTTTTGGAACTGGACAAGGCGAAAAACGTGTTTCGTCAGACACATTTATCAAATCACGGAAGACGGGAAAACGATGCCGAACACAGTTGGCATATGGCGATTATGGCGTTGGCTCTCCGGGAGTATGCCAATGATACAATAGATATTGCCCATGTAATGATGCTGTGTCTTGTTCATGACATTGTGGAAATTGATGCAGGGGATACCTATGCCTATGATGAGCAGGTAGAGGTGTCACAGCCGGTGAGAGAAGAAACGGCAGCAGACCGAATTTTCGGCTTGCTGCCTTTTGATGAAAAGCAGCTATTTCGTCAGTTGTTTGATGAATTTCAAGAAGGAAAAACACCGGAGGCCAAGTTTGCAAGAGCTATGGATAACTTTCAGCCTCTGCTGCTAAACGACAGCAATGACGGCGGTGACTGGGTGGAGCATCATGTTACGCGGCGGCAAGTCGATAAACGGCACAAGATGACTGCTGGCGGTTCTAAGGTTTTATATGAGAAAACCATGGAGATTTTAGATGCCAATGAAGCCGCCGGTCATTTTGCAAAAGACATCGATGAAAACGCCGATGAAGGAAAAAAACATACCATCGATTGGAACGTTAACATGGAAAAAACAGCATTTGACTCTGTTTTGATTCGACCGGCACAAAAAGAGGATATTCCTGCCATTACAGATTTGCTCTCCCGGGTTTTGGAAATCCATGCACAGCTTCGGCCCGATATTTTTATCCCGGGAACGACGAAATATACCCCTTCCCAATTGCAAGCTATTATGGAAGGTGAAAAGACGCCTGTTTTTGTGGCATACAGGGATAATTCCCGTGTGGAAGGCTATATTTTTTGTGTTGTCAAGGAACCTGCCTTTGCAAATACCATGAAAAAAAATAAAACGTTGTTTGTAGATGATCTTTGTGTGGCAGCGTCGGCACAGGGAACCGGCATGGCTCAAAAACTATTGCAGTATGCCACTGCCTATGCCAAAGAAATCGGTTGCTATAACATAACCTTAAACGTTTGGGATGGGAACCGGAAAGCTCGCCGGTTTTACGAAAAACAAGGAATGTTCGTACGTGAATCCCAGATGGAATTGATTCTGTTACGGAATGGACGGTTTTTTACCAGTAGTGCAACGGAAGAAATGGCCTCTGCTGTTTTGGTGGAAGAGGGGATTTTTACCAAGGTGGGAACCTTGAAAGAATGCCAAAATCATGCCAAGAAGACAGGGGGATGGAAAGATGTGGAAGTAGTTGATTTTGGCGGACGTCTGGTTCTGCCGTCGCTTCTTGATGGCCATACCCATCCCATGATGGTAGCAGGCACCAATTGGCACTGTATTATGCCTGCCACAAAAGATAGAGAACAACTGTTGCAGAACATTAAGGAAACGGCTACAGCCATTCCCAAAGAGGAAATGCCCTATTTTTATGGGGAGTGTTACTATGCCGAAACTTTTGGAGAAGAAGGACCTTATCGACAATTGCTGGATCAGCTTATTTCGGATCGCCCGGCCTGTATTCAGGAATATACAGACCATGAGTGTTGGTATAATACCATGGCTCTTGAGATGCTCCATGTGCCGGCGGTAGAAGATGATTCCTTTGTGGAAAACAAAGCTTTTTTCATGCGAGATGAAGAGGGAAGGGCCACCGGATGGGTACAGGAAAAGGATGCGGATTTGGATATGGCTATTTATGAAGCCCTAGACTGGTATCCTCCCGATGGCATCAGCGAAAAGTACGTGGAACCTTTTTTACGATTTATGCGGGAAAAAGGCATCTGTGCCCTGATGGATGCGTCTACTACCCGGGAAGAAATATTGCAGCTGTTTTATACCATGGATCAGCAGAACCGGATGAAAATCTACTACGAAGGTGCCTTACCGCTGCATTTGACAGATGACTTGGATCAGGTTCTGGCAACCATTGTAGATTGGCGCCGGCGATATACATCAAGACATGTGCATATCAATACGATGAAAGTTTTCTTTGACGGCACCAATGAAATCGGGACTTGTGCCAGCTTGGAACCACTGGAAAACGATTCCAGCGGTAAATCTTTCGGAAAACCAGAATTGACAGAAGAACAACTGGTGGATATTTTGCTTCGTGCCAACGATAATAACGTGGATGTGCACATTGATGTTGTGGGAGATCAAGGGTTTCGCTCTTGTTGTAACAGCGTTGAAAAAGCAAAGAAAAAAGCCGGAGACAAATGGAGCATTTTTGTTACCTTGGCTCATTGCGAATTAATGACAAGAGAAGATGCACAGCGGGCGACCAAGCTGGGTATTTTCTTTGATACGACACCTCATGATGCCGGAGGATATTATGGAGAAATGGCCATTCCTTACCTTGGCAAAGACAGATGGAGTTCCATGTACGATTACCGGGAATTACTTTCCTCCGGTGGGATAATTGGTCATTCCAGTGATGTTTTCAGTTATATGGAGGCAAATCGTGCCAATCCGTTCTTTGGGATGGAGGTGGCGGCAACGAGAATTGACAGAGAATTACCACTGAATCCGGAAAAATATGAAGACAGTGTTCGTCCTCCTAAGGATGCGGTATTGCCTGTTAAACAACTGGTGAAAGGGTATACCTACAATAATGCCATGCGGATACGAATGTTAGATCGCCTTGGGACTATTGAAGAGGGAAAGGCGGCCTGTCTGCTGGCTATGGATGAGGATATTTTTACTATGAAGCCGGAAGACATTCACAGAATCGATCCTGTTGCCGTGCTGTTTGACGGAGAATTTCTTTGGAATGAAATGTAGACTATTGCTGCAGAATAGGAAATAATAATGATGCCGGAACAAAACCCAGCAAAATTTTATCATGGATGTATTCCCCTGGCAGTAATGGTGCTTTCTATGTTTTCCGCCATTGTCTTCGTCAAGGCAGATCCTCAAGTACCGCTGATTTTTGGTTGCTTTGTAGCAGGGGTTATGGCACTTTTAATCGGCTTTTCATGGAATCATATTTTAGAGGGGATGCTGGAAGGTATCACCCATTCTTTAGAAGCCATTTTAATTTTGATTCTCATTGGTATGCTAGTGGGAACATGGATTGCCGGAGGCACTATGCCCACGATGATTTACTACGGTTTGCAGATTATGACGCCGAAAATATTTTTGCCGGCGGCGGTGGTTCTTTGCACATTGGTAGCCTTTGCCATTGGATCCTGGGGAACCATTGGTACCATTGGACTGGCTTTTATGGGCATTGGCAGTGCTCTTGGTCTGCCGGCACCGGTTGTAGCCGGCGCCATTATCTCGGGAGCCTATGCCGGAGAAATGGTTTCGCCTTTGTCAGATGCTACCAATTTGTCATCGGCGGTGGTAGGAGATAACGTTTTTGACATTTGTCATCGTATATTGAAAAGTGCTGTGCCGGGCATGATTCTTTCATTGGTGATTTTTACTATTATAGGCATCAAATTCACCGGAAATGGTGGGGAGACCACCGGAGAAATCAGTCAGCTCTTGCATTACATTGATGCTGAATTTGCTATTACACCTTTGGCGCTGGCACCTATTATAGTGATGACAGGCTGCTTGCTATTAAAGCTGCCGGCTATTCCGTCTATGTTTTTTGGTTCTGTTGCCGGCATGATTTGTGCCTTGACCTTGCAGCATCAGCAGCTGCAAAATTTGTTTTCATATTGTTATAAAGGGTACAAAAGCCACACAGGAAATACAGTGGTAGATGGATTGCTGTCAGCTGGCGGTATTGAAGGGATGTTTTACACCATTTCCATTATCATTATCGCCATGGCCTTTGGTGGTATTATGTCCTATACCGGGCAAATGGCGGCAATTATTGCTCCTTTGGTTTCTTTGGTGCAAAAGAAAGGTGGTATGTCATTGCTTTCCATCATTACATCCATCGTGGTCAATGTAATTATCCCTGATCAATATTTGGGTATTTCTTTGCCGGGAGAAATGTATGCCCAAGCTTATCAGGAGCGAGGTATTGACTGTGAACATTTGGCTTGTAGTATTTTAGGCGGCGGTGCCGTAAGCTCACCATTGGTACCGTGGAATACTTGCGGACTGTATTGTACGACTATTTTAGGTGTTGCCACTATGGAATATATACCCTATGCCGTATTCTGTCTTGTATTGCCGGTGATTACTGTTATTCTTGGATATCTGGGAAGCGAAAAAACGGCGACAGAAAAGAGCAATGTAGGTTGGAGGAAGTAGGACATGGCAAAAAAATGTTCTGTTTGTGGACGGGTACTGGAGACTGTTTCTAAAAAATTTAAATGCCAAGATGGATTGGTTTGTAAACATTGTTTGGAGCAACGAGGATTGCTGCCGGTAGATGGCTTTGGAAAAAAAACGGTTAAATCTATGACGGCAGAAGAAATCGAAGCAAAGCCCCTGCAAGAAAAAACAAGGGATGCGGAAACGCTGGAAAAAATGCGGCATTTTATGCCTACCTTTGAGGTGGCCGGTTATGCCAAGTTTGATGATAAAAGTCAGCATATGATGTTGCTGGGCGCTTTTGGCATGCGGCCGAAACTGGAAGATTATATATATCTTCGATATGATCAAATTGCCGGGTATCAGATTTTAACAGATCGAAGTCGTTCAGACAGTTACAATGTCGGCATTCGAAATCCATTGTATGGAGAGACTGTTTCTTTGGCAGGGCAGATGCCGCTAAAGCGTTCTTTGTATCATCAAATTCAGGTAATTGTTACGTTAAAAGATGCCAAAGAGCCGTTTCATTGCATTACTATAAAGCAAGCCGGCGGTTCTTCCAGAACCAGCTCATTAAACTATCGTATTGCCGTAGACCAAGCGCGAAAAATCGGCAATAAATTGCAGCTTATTTTAGATCAGGTGACCGATGCAGAGGAAGATCTGGATCCGGTTGATGATCTTAGAAAATATAAAGAATTGATGGATGACGGCATCATCACCATTGCTGAATTCCAAAAGAAAAAGAGAGAGTTGTTGGGTTTTTAGCTTTTCGATACTTCTGATACTGTTTCTTGTTTAGTGCCTCTTAGGCTAAAGAGTACCACGAATCCAATGATTACTACACTGCCGATAATAGTGGCCGGTGTAGGAATTTCTCCTAGCAAGAAGAAAGCGATTACTGTTGCAATAGGAGAGTTTAAGAAAATGTAATTGGCGATTTTACTGGTTTGCTGCGTCAAGGAAAGCGCAGTGTTCCAGAAATAATAAGCCAGTGCTGTTGCAAAAATCCCCAGCATTACAGCAGACACAATGGCCGGTGCGCTGGCGGTACCTAAATCTCTAATGGCGCCGGGAGCAAAGAACACCGATTGAACAGCTGCCCACATTGTTGCATACACGACGATTTCTGTAGACGTATAGCCGATATCTGTCAGATGACGTGCCAGCAAATTGTAGATGGCAAATAGAATCGACAGGGCGAAAATCCAAATGGCGCCCCAGTTTAAGGAGAGTCCGTTATCCCACAACAACAAAATCAGCACGCCTATAAAGGCTCCGCCAATAGAGGTCCAGCCTAGTATGTTAATGGGTTCCCTGTATATTTTCATGGCACCGATGGCAGTGAATATAGGACAGGTGGCTGTAATTACACTGGCTGTGGCAGAGTCCAGAAGGGAATTTCCTAAATTAAAGAACACCAGATAAAGAGAAAAACCCAGTAGGCCTTGGATAAAAAAATAAAGGTGGTGTTTTTTTGCAAAGGCTTTTCGCACTCTTTTTTTGTATCCAATGACGGCAAGAACCAGGAAGCCCACTAAACACCGAATGAAAACCAGAGAATATGGTGATATTTCATCTCCAATGGCGCGGGTAAAGGGGAAACCGGCTCCCCAGATTAAAACCGTCAAAAAAGCAAGCAGATTTGCTTTTACTGTATTGCTCATAGCGATATCTCCTTCTTCTCTACTACAATAGTATATGAAAAAACGGCCATTATGGCAATTGGATATATGCTATACTGGTATCATAAAAGAAGGTATATATGCGAACATGGCGTTGAATAAAGTATCCCAGCAATGTAAGCTGGCGAAAATGTGAGAACAGTGCAAATTGGCGAAACGATGAGCACAATGTAAACTGATGAAACAATGAGTAAAATAATGAGAGTAGAATTCGGGAACAATAAAAACCGGGAATGTAAAAACAATGGAAACCCCGAAACGGAGAGAAACAGAAATACGGAAATTGAAATTTTAGATTCCAACTGGCTGCAAGAAGTAGACCGGGAGTTTTACCTGCACCATGGAAACTGGGTGGCAGAACATCTGCTGGGCAAGCTGCTTATTCATGAAACCGAAGAAGGCCTCACCGGTGGCATTATAGTCGAAACAGAAGCTTATTGCGGTGCCATAGACAAAGGTTCCCACGCTTATCAAAACAAGAAGACCGAAAGGACCGCTGTGCAATTTGGTCCAGGCGGATATGCGTATGTGTACTTTATTTATGGTATGTATTACTGCTTCAATGTGGTTGCCGGTGATGTGGAAGTTCCGGATGCGGTGTTGATCCGAGCTTTGGAGCCTGTGAAGGGATTATCCATTATGGAAAATCGTCGTTGGAAGAAAGCGGATGATTCACAGCGGGAAAACGCAAAAGATTGGCAACGAGAAAAAATACATGAAGCGAAGAATCGACCGGACAAATCAGATAAGCCCCTTAAGCCGGTAAAGGACTTGTGCAATGGTCCGGGGAAGCTGTGCCAGGCTATGGCTATAACAAAAGAACATAATGCTCTAGATCTTTGTGGACACCGATTACACATTACCTCCGGCAGGGAGATTCAGCCGGAAGACATCATGGTTTCACCGCGCATTAACATTGATTATGCAGAAGAATGCATCGATTATCCTTGGCGTTATTTTGTGAAAGATAATAAATTTGTCTCTAAAGTAGCTCCACGGTATAGAAAGATGCAACGGTTGTTGTATAGGTAAAAGTATGGGAACTCTTGAAAGACTACAAAAATGAACACGATGAATACAATGTATGGTTTGTATTTCAGGATTACTGATTTTCTGAAATGGATGAAATGTTCGTATAGATATTTCATTTGAATTTGTACTAGATTTTGGAGTTTGCTCCGCAGTATTCTTTATTTCGAATTAAGTGCGGAACTTTTCCGTAGTTTTACTCATTTTAAATTTAGTACGGAAACTTTCCGTACTTTTACCATTAATAAGAAAAGTGCGGAACTCTTTTTCTTCATCAAGAAGCCGATGAACTATTTGAATGGGAGAGGATGTGGTGAATTTCTAAATAAAGAGGAAATAAATCCCCGTTTCAAGCATATATAATAAGTAACAGAGGGGAAATGTTTATAAAGTTGCTTTTTAAGAGGCTTTAATCAAAGGCTATGGAGCAATTTTATAAAAATTGATTCCGTATTTTTTGAAAAAAGCAGATAGTGCGGAACGATTCCGCATTAATTAGTAGAAAAGCGAAAAGTACGGAATCATTCCGCATTTATAATAATTTGATAAAAAGTGCGGAAAAGCCATAGATAAACGTTTATAGTTTACCAATGAAACGAATAATTCTTCATTATGAATACGATAGAAATGATCATACAAGACAGTATGAAAACCATGATTTTTTACGGGGATTCCAATACATATGGATATGATCCGCGGTTTTATATTCCCGGGAGATATCCTAAAGGGGTGCGCTGGACATCTATTGTAGAACAATGTTTTGTCTCCAAAGCAAGAGTGGTAGCAGCCGGAGAAAACGGTAGAAGTATTCCGAGAAAAAATTCCATTGAGGAAAAACTGTTGTGGAAGCTGTTGGAGAAAGAAACGCCCGTGGATTTGTTATCAATTATGCTGGGTTCCAATGATATGCTGCTGTATAATGCATCGGCGGAGACGGTGGCAAGACGGATGGAAACCTTAATTGAAAGACTCAGAAATAGAACATCAAAAGTGACAAATCTGTCGATTTTGCTGGTGGCGCCGGTGATGCTAAAATATTGTAAAATGGAAAAATCACAACTAAGAACATGCAATGAGATGAAAACATGTGATGAAATAAGAACATGTGATGAGATAGAAACGTGTGATGAAAAAGGTGGAGAACGCTTTCAGGAAGCCGGTTCTTTATTTACAGAAGATGCGGTTGCAAGATACCAGCAAGAAGCAAAAAGCCTGGGGAGACGATACAAAGAGATAGCAGAAAAGTATAGTTGCTTCTATATGGATGCCAATGAGTGGGGGATTGCATTGGGGCATGACCATGTTCATTTTTCGGAAGAAGGGCACCGAACCTACGGAGAGAAGATGGTGCAATTGGTAAAAGAAATACTGGAAATTTAGCTAGTATAGTGCAGGAATTTTAGCTGGCATTCAGGCGGAATTTGATCAGCGTTTTATAAAAATGGTAGTGGCAGAAGATTCCGCAGAAGATTCAGATGAAACAGAAAAATTCTTGAAATTTCTCTTGACAGAGAAAAAAGTGCAACGTATACTGGTTTTGTAGTTAGATATGACTAACGAAAAAACAAAATGCTGCAAGATTGTGGCAACGTTGTTAAAATTCATATCCTTTCTTTTGGAATGAAATTTTTTCCAACAATAGTTAGTCTTATCTAATTGTATCGTGGAAACTATATGGAAGACACCGGGAGGAATTGAAATGACGGATCAACTGATTGCAAGATGTGCTTCGCCAACTTTAGCCGGAATCAAAACGGCCAATATGTTCAATGCGGATTTTGCCTCGGAAGAAGACATGTATCAACAGTTGCGACGTCTCAACCACCGCTTGATGCCAAAGGGATTACGAATTGTACCTTTGCGAAAATCACCTGATAGAGCTTTGCTGTACTTGTATCGTCCGGATCATTTGAAAAAGGATATCGACTGTCCGGAAGCCCAAAAGATACTGAAAGAAGCCGGCTATACCAAGGTGACCTGCAGTGGAACCCTTAGTCAACTGATGAAAAAACTGGAATCCCAGGAAGACTTTCCTCATGAAATCGGATTGTTCTTAGGGTATCCTCCCAGTGACGTCCATAGCTTTATGACGCACCGCAATGAAGGATGTCTTACTACCGGATATTGGAAGGTGTACAGCCACAAAGAACAGGCTGAAAAGACCTTTGGTCAGTACCGGAAATGCACATCCGATTATTGCAACCACGTAAAAAATGGTGCACAAATCGATGACTTGATAGTATAAAGACAAGGAGGACTAGAATGTCAAAAGTAGCTATTGTGTATTGGAGTGGCACCGGAAATACAGAAGCCATGGCACAGGCTGTGGGTGAAGGTGCAAAAGCAGCCGGTGCTGCTGTAGACATGATTACTGCCGGAGATTTTTCTGCTGATAAAGTAGGCAATTACGATGCCATCGGGTTCGGATGCCCATCTATGGGTGTAGAAGTCTTAGAAGAAGAAGAATTCGAACCAATGTTTGCAGACTGTGAAAACGAATTAGGTGGGAAGAAAATTGCCCTCTTTGGTTCCTATGGATGGGGTCAAGGAGAATGGATGCATGATTGGGCAGACCGCTGTGACGAAGATGGGGCTAATATGGTAGTGGATTATATCATTTGCCAGAACGAGCCGCAGGGGGATACCATTGACCAGCTGAAGGAAATGGGAAAACAGCTGGCACAGTAGGTTTAAAGTAATGTAGCTTGCTCATGGGACAGGCCTATGGTTTGTCCACAGGAAGGGAGAAGATAACGTATGGTACTCTTCTCCTTTTTTGTTACTCTTAGAATTTCATAGTGGCTTCACAGTGTTGTCAATATAGCTTCAAGGCAGCTTCGGCAAATCGCTACTACCCGCAACAGACATCTTTATCGCAGCAACCTTCGTCACTACAACTATTTCAAGATTATTGCGTACAAAAGAGTCAATGGAAAAACCTATAAAGGTGCCGCTTTTTCCGGAAAGATTACCATGCCTACGGTGATTACATCTAGAACCAGAGGCTATAAAAACACCTACGGATATAAAATTGTAAAAAAAGGAAAAAGTAAACTGGGCTGCCGGTATGTTTGGGGCGCCAATGGTCCTAACCGATTTGACTGCAGTGGATTTACTTGGTGAACCATGAGACATAGTGGTATCAGCAATGTACGCTTTCGTCGTACCTCCAGCCAGAGTTTGTATTATAAATACCGGAAATACAATATCGGACGGAATTTATATAAAGCGCAAAGTGGTGATTTGTTGCTCTTTGGTTACGGAAAATCCAAGAGGCGAATCTATCATGTTGGTATCTATTACAAAAACGGAAAATACATTCATGCTAATGGCAGAAAGGTGACGGTTTCTAAAGTCTACAAAAGCAATTTGGTATCGATTATTCGATTAAAGGGATTGCGATAAATATACGAAAAAGCTCCTATTTGATAGTTGCAAGGAATGCTTGCTTTGAGTATGATGAAAAGGCGGTATATTGCATTTTATCTTGGCTGCAACCGGTATTGGCCGGCAGCCGGCAGAAAATAGGAGCTTTTTCATGGGTGATGCAAACAACAAATATATCAACCTTTTGGAGGAAATTTCATTAAATGCATGGCCATCTCACAAGATGGAATTGTATGATGGTTGGCTTATTCGTTTTTCTCATAATTACACCCACCGAACCAATAGTGTGCAGCAGGTAGGAGCTTCCCGGATTCCCACTGAAGAAAAGATTGCTTATTGTGAGGAAATCTACACCAGTCTCCACACACCGACTATTTTTAAAATCAGTCCGTTGATTGATCCGGACTTCGATACAATCCTTGCCCGGATGGAATATGAAAA
The DNA here is from genome assembly GCA_963542695.1 of uncultured Eubacteriales bacterium. Taxonomy (GTDB): domain Bacteria; phylum Bacillota; class Clostridia; order Peptostreptococcales; family Anaerovoracaceae; genus RUG100. Next base: position 74,858 of record CAUTYX010000002.1, on the reverse strand, counting down.
ACAACATGTTACCTGGACGATGTGTATGGAGATGAAAGACTTTGTTCCCTATGTTGCAGATGATGTGGAGTATGAGTTTTATGGACGAAACTCCGGGCTCCCTTCTAATGTAAGCTATTCCAATGGAGCCATTGTACAGTTAAGGGATACCATTACAGAAGATTGGGTCAAGGCATTGTTCCGGTTAAACGGCACTACCAATGCAACACTGCGCCGTATTGTTCCTTCGATGTATGGCGCTATTCCAAAAGAGACGATTGTTGCTAAAATCGAAATCGACGGCCATATGGTGGCTAGCGGTCTAGGCATTTTAGATCGAGGACATTGCGGCGTTTACGCCATTTATGTGGATCCGGCTTGCAGAGGACAGCAATACGGTCGAGCCATTGTCAGTACCATTCTAACGGAAGCGGAAAAAATGGGATGTGACAAAGCGTATTTGCAAATCAAAGCCAGCAACGAAAAAGCAGAAAAGCTATATGAGAGCCTTGGATTTCATAAATTTTATCAATACTGGTTTCGCAGCAAAGATTTGACCATTCCCGTTAGAGAATTATTACAGCGCAATCGAAAGAAAAGGTAGAGGGATGAACGAATCTTTTGAAATAAATCCAGCTGACATCTTAGCCATTCGCCAAAAGGTGCACGATGAAGAAAAACAGCGGAAGCTGGAAAATTACCGACGGCAAAACCGGTATATTGTGCCACATCAATATCTTTTTACCGGATCTTCGTTGATGGAGCAGTTTCCCATTAGTGAATATTGGATGGAAGAAAAACTTTATGAAACAACAGGAAAAAATTGTTACAACAGAGCCATTGGAGGTTATACTACCGATGAATTTTTAAATTCGATCGATATATTGTTGCTGGATGTTTGTCCACAAACAGTATTTTTAAATATCGGCACCAATGATATTTCTCTGCGTGAAGATGGAGAAAATTGGCTTGTTCATTTGGAAAAACAATACGATGCCATTTTGAAAATTGCCACGAACAAGCTTCCAAAAACGACGTTTTATCTACTGGCCTATTACCCGGTAAACCGGACGGTGCTGGAAAAAGACCGTGTGAGAGCTCTTGGATTTTCTTTGCGAGGAAAAGAGAATTTGGATCGTGCAAATCAGGCAGTCAAAAAACTGGCAGACAAATATCATGTGCAGTATATAGATGTAAACCGAGGGCTTTCAGATGAAAACGGGCAGTTAAAAGAGTCCTTGACAGTGGAGGGGATTCACATCTATGCAGATGGATACAGAAAAGTTTTTGAAAATTTAAAGCCGTATATTATGGCATGAAAATAGATGATAATTTGATATACTACAGATATGGATTTAGTACACGTAAAAGGAAACACATACTATTTAGACAGTATGACAACATTGCCTGTTTATAAAATCGATGACAGTCGCTGCATTCTCATAGACTCCGGATGGAGCTTTGAGAGAAGCGGTATTCAGCAGGCACTAAAGGAACACAACTTGCAGTTGGCTGCAATTATTGGAACCCATGCCCACTCGGATCACTGTGGAAATCACGAATTTTTTCGGGAAAAGTATCGCGTTCCTATTATTATGTCTGAGGGGGAAGCGGATTTACTCTACAATCATCTGTCCATTAAGACGCAGATGTATGTTTTCTCTCCGGAAGAAATTTTGCAGCTAGATGAGTTTCGCACCATGCCGGCAAGATCGGAACAGATTATTCGCCGTTTTGACAGAACGGTAAATGTAGAAGGTGTTACATTTGATGTTTTGCATACACCGGGGCATACCTCGGATCATATTGCCCTCATTACACCGGATGGCATTTGCTGTGTCGGTGATGCCGTAATGTCAGAAGAAGTACTGGAAAACTCCAAGCTTCCGTATCACATTTCCGTTGCGGATGCCATGGAAAGCATGGAATTGTTGCGGCAATTTCATCTGCCGGCGATTTGCAGTCACAAAGGATGGAGTGAGGATTTGTCCAAACTGGCAGAAAAAAATATAGAACATTGCCAGTATCGAGCCAAGGTTGTGCTGCAGATTATCAACGAAAGAATGAGCATGGAAGAGGCTGTTGCCAAAGTTTGTAAAGAGTTGCGACTGCTGTCTAAAAAAGTATTCAAGGTGAAGATCTACGACCGGGAAGTGCGCAACTTTATGGACTATCTGCTGGACCAAGGAAAGATTCGGCAGTCGGCCGGTGAAGGGCGAATCTTCTGCGAACCGGTTCACGTGCATCACCAGAAAAAGTAAGGGAAAATTCCCTTAAAAATTATTCTAAAAGCCTCTTTCAGCAAGGTAGATTCATGGTATTATATAGAGGTGAGAGACATCACCCAAAATAGATGAAGGAGATCAGATGGAACATTCAAATGAGCAGAAAGATCCCAAGGAATTGTTACGTACACCCAGCAATTTCGGAGAAATCGGGATTGTGCCCACAGAGGGCGCCATTGAACTGGCTGACAAGGTAAATTACTATTTAAAGTCTTGGACAGGCAGTAATGTTGAGTACATGGTAGATAGCCAATGTCCTCGTTTTTCTTCCGGAGATGCCAAAGGCATTATCAATGAAACCCTTCGCGGCAGAGATTTGTACCTCTTTGTGGATGTTGGTAATTACGGCATAGAATATAATTTCTTTGGAGAAAAAAACCGTATGTCCCCAGACGATCATTACCAGGATTTAAAACGGTTGATTCAGGCTGCAGGGGGAAAAGCCCATCGTTTGACCGTTATTATGCCGATGCTCTATGGTGGCAGACAGCACAAACGCAGCTTTCGGGAATCTCTGGACTGTGCGCTGATGTTGCAGGAGCTGCAGGAAATGGGCGTTGCCAACTTGATTACCTTTGATGCCCATGCACCGATGGTGGAAAACGCTGTTCCTCTTATGGGATTTGACAACATCATTCCATACTATCAGGTTTTGAAGACTCTCAAGAGAGATTTTCCGGATCTGGATTGTAAAAACGACTTTATGATGGTCAGCCCTGATGAGGGTGCCATGAGCCGAAATATGTACTATTCTTCCGTGTTGGGAGTGGATTTGGGTATGTTCTACAAGAGAAGAGATTACTCCAGAATCGTCAATGGTCACAATCCGATTATTGCTCACGAATACCTGGGAAGCTCCGTCAAAGGAAAGAATGTATTCATCTGCGATGATATTATTTCTTCCGGAGAATCGATGCTGGATATTGCGTATGAACTGAAAGAAGCCAATGCAGCCAACATCTATTGCTATGCAACCTATGGCCTCTTTACCAACGGTCTTGAGGTCTTTGATGAAGCGTATGAAAAAGGCGTTATATCCGGAGTCCTAGGTTCCAATTTGACCTACCGCACCAGCCAGCTAAAGAGTAGGGAATGGTTCCACGAAGTGGATGTATCCAAATACGTGGCATATTTAATCACTGCTCTTAACAGCGATGTTTCCATTAGCGATATCATCGATCCAAAGAACAAGGTAAAAAAGCTGCTGGGAGAAGTTGATAAATAAATTTCAACAAGTGAAAATTTGAACAAACCTAAATAGTGGTAGTCAAATGACTGCCACTATTTTACTGCTACTTGATTCAATCGTTCTTTTTCTCGAATTACTACGATGCCGGCGGCGATTACGATGATGCCGCCTGTGATTTGCCAGATGGTCAGGCTTTCGTGGACGATGAGAAGAGCACCGATGGAGGAAATTACCGGCAAGAAATTTAAGTACACACCGGTGATGGTGGGGCCAAGATGTTCGATTCCCAGTATCTCCAAATAGAAAGCGATGCCGACGCAAAGGATACCGATGTATAGAATTTCAATAATCAATACAGTATCCATTAAAAGATGCAGTGGTGGCATGTGACGGGCACCATGAGGCAATGTGACTAAAAAGGCAATAACGCATTGATAAAAGGCCAGGGATGAACTGGAATACTTCTTTTGTACGTGTTGGGTGGCAAAGAGATAGCCTAGTTCAGAGCAAACGGCAATGACACAATAAATGTAGCCGCGGATGCTTCCGGTTCCCATATTATCGCCGATGACCATGATGATACCGCCAAAGCAAACCAGCATACCGATGATTAGTTTCTTGTTGAACTTTCGCTTAAAGAGCATTCGTTCTACTAAAACCGTTGCAACCGGTAAGAGCCCTAAGATAATAGTCAAATTTGCAATGGGAATAAAGGCCATGGCTTCGTATTCCAAATAGAAATACAGTAGATGTCCCAGCAGGGCGCATAAGGCCACTCGGGGAAGGTCTTTTAGTTTTAAGGGGACAAAGTCTCTCATAGCAAACATGAGGATGCCGATGGTAACAGAGCCGATGCCGTATTTAACACATAACAAAGTAACGGTATCAAAAAGGGACAAGGCGTCTTTTCTGACAGCAAATTCAAAGCCCCAAATAAGAACCAAGAAGACCATCAATAGGTGATGTTTTGTTTTCGAATGGGTATTCATATGTGTTTTTACAGAATACTGTTTACACAGTATAGGCTACAGTTGTAATATGAACTTTAATGAACTAAGTATAACAGGTTTGGTAAATATTGTCTATTTGGGAAGTGTTGCAAGAGCTGCTATATCAACAGAGCCAAAGGATGCCAAACAGATATAGAAAGGAAGGCTTGTATGAAGGTATTAGAAATCGCCGGGATTCCGGTAGATCAGCTGGCAGAAAAGGTAGGAACACCGGTTGTTGTATATGATGAAAGAATGCTGGAAGAGCGGTTGAAAGCGTTTACTTCGTCCTTTGTATCTAAAAGATTCGATACGGAAATCGTCTACGCCAGCAAGGCCTTTACCTGTAAGGCGATGGTGGAGAAAGTAGCGGCTGCCGGATGTTGCCTGGATGTTGTTAGCGGTGGGGAGATGGCCATTGCCAAGGAAGCCGGAATGCCTATGGAGCGCGTGTACTTTCATGGAAATAATAAGACTTTGGAAGAATTGGAATTCTGCATCACAAGCAAATGCGGCAACATCGTTTTGGATAATATGCAGGAAGCAAAAGACTTGATGACTGTCTGCAAGGCCGGAAAACATCGTATTAATGCTATGCTGCGTATTAACCCATTAGTGGAAGCCCACACTCACCAGTTTATACAGACGGCGGCTTCTGATTCTAAATTCGGCATCAGCATTGAAGAAAAGGAAAGCGTAAAGGAATTGATTGCTTTACTGCAGTCTAGCCAATACGTAACGTTCCGTGGCTTCCATAGCCATATCGGTTCCCAAATCTTTGGAAGTGATGCCTTTGAAAAGGCCGCCGAAAAGATGATTGGCTTTATGAAGGAAATGAAGGAATACTGTGGTTACCAAGGTACGTGGCTCAGTCTTGGCGGTGGTTTTGGCATTCATTATACAAAGGCAGATCAGCCGATTCCCATTGAGGAAATGTGCAATCGTCTCATTGCCAAGTGTGAATCTATGGACTATCCCTTGGAAAAAGTGATGATTGAACCGGGGCGCTCTGTTGCCGGAGAAGCCGGCATTTCTCTTTATCGATGCGGATATCAAAAGTTGGCAGGAGATAAGAGATATCTCTTTGTTGATGGAGGAATGGGGGATAACATTCGTCCGGCTCTTTATGATGCGGAATACGAAGCCGATATTGCTACCAAGATGGATTCTCCAAAGGATACGGCTTACTGTGTTGCCGGTAAATACTGCGAGTCCGGCGATGTACTAATAAAAAACACTATGTTGCAGAAAGCGGAAGCAGGAGATTTGCTGGCTATGTATTCTTGTGGAGCGTATGGATATTCTATGGCTAGTTGTTACAATGCCATTGGAAGACCGGCGGTTGTCTTTGCAAAAGACGGCAAGGCTAGGGTGGTTATTCAGCGCGAAACATATAAAGATATGCTGGCATTACAGAAAGAAACAGATGTAGAACTATAAATGCAAAAGTAAACCGGGATGACAAAAGTTATCCCGATTTTTTAAAAGTGAAAATAGAAAACAAGGAAGACTGTTAAAAAAATTTTGTGCATAAATATACATAAAAGTACCTAAATTTCCATTTGGCTCTATTGACAGTGAAGGAGGTAAAGGGTATCATTCTTACTAAGAAAGATTTTAATGGGAGGCTAAAAACACATGAAATATAAGGTCTTTATTGATGGCGGGGCGGGAACTACCGGCTTGAAGATACGGGAACGCTTGGCGCAACGTGACGACATAGAGATTATAAATATACAAGAAGAAAAAAGAAAAGACAGAGAAGAACGTCTTGCAAAAATCAAAGAGGCCGATGTGACATTTCTTTGCCTACCGGATTCTGCAGCAAAGGAAATTGCCCAGTATGCACCGGCAAATAGCCGCATACTGGACACCAGCACGGCTCATCGCATTGATTCCGATTGGATTTACGGCATGGCAGAATTAACAGAAGATATGCGAAGTCGCATAAAAACAGCAACAAGAATCGCTGTTCCGGGGTGTCATGCCAGTGGTTTTATTTTCATTGTGGCACCTCTTATTGCAACGGGGATTCTGTCTCCAAGATACCCTATTGCAGCAACTTCCGTTACCGGATACAGTGGCGGCGGCAAGGCTATGATTACACGTCATGAAGACCTGACAAGACCGGAATTTCTCTCCGGTGCCGGTCAGTATGGATTAACCCAGGCTCACAAACATTTACCGGAAATGAAGGTGATGACAGGTCTTGAGCGGACGCCTAGCTTTTTACCTATCGTTATTGACCATTATAGCGGGATGGTTGTGACAGTTCCCCTGCAAGGGGATTTGCTGGAACGTAAAATGTCTTTGGAAGATTTGCAGGTTATGTATCATGAATACTACAAAGGGGAACCTTTGGTTCATGTAAGAGACTACTGTCCGGCAGATAATTTTATCCACAGCAACAGTCGTTCCGGTATGGATGATATAGAAATATTTATATATGGAAATAATGATCGCCCGGTAATCAGTACACGGTTTGATAATTTAGGAAAAGGAGCCAGTGGGGCTGCCATCCAAAACATGAATATTATGCTGGGCATAGAGGAAACAACCGGACTGAAGGGGGACTTTGCATGAAATTTGTAGAAGGGGGGATATGTGCCCCCAAAGGGTTCCAAGGAGCCGGTGTTCATTGTGGCATTCGAGGGGCAGGAGAAAAGAAAGATCTATCGCTGATTGTTTCTGACTTGCCGGCAACAGCTGCCGGGGTGTATACCACCAATAAAGTATATGGAGCACCTATTGTGGTAACTCGCAATCATATAGCAGATGGAAAAGCTACCGCCATTATTTGCAACAGTGGCAATGCCAATACTTGTGCACCCAACGGTGTGCAAGTGGCAGAAGAAACTTGCCGGCTGACAGGAGAGGCACTGCAGCTTCCCAAAGAACAAGTGTTGGTGGCAAGTACCGGAGTTATTGGGGAACCTCTTTCAATGGAACCTTTTAAAAGAGGCATTCCAAAGCTGGTGCAGGAACTTTCTTACACCGGCTCGGACAGTGCGGCACAGGGAATTATGACTACCGATACGGTAAAAAAAGAAGTAGCAGTGGAGTTTGCAGTAGATGGTGTGCTGTGTCGTATTGGCGGTATTGCCAAGGGAAGTGGCATGATTCATCCCAATATGGCTACTATGCTGGGCTTTATCACATCGGATGTTGCCATTGAAGCCGGTATATTGCAGAAGGTATTGTCTGAAACAGTAAAGAAATCTTTTAATCAAATCAGTGTCGACGGTGATACTTCAACTAACGACATGGTGTTGGCTTTGGCCAATGGGATGGCAGGAAATGCGATTATTGAAAAGGATGGTGAAAATCTTGCCGTTTTCAAAGCCGCTTTCGAAAAAGTGGCCTGTTGGTTAGCAAAACATATGGCAGCCGACGGAGAAGGTGCCGGCAAACTGATTACGTGCAAGGTGGCAGGAGCAGATACTCTTACCCATGCCCGCAGCATTTCAAGATCAGTAATTTCTTCTGATTTACTAAAGGTGGCTGTCTTTGGTGAAGATGCCAACTGGGGTCGTGTTCTTTGTGCTATCGGCTATGCTGCAGGCAATTTTGCTACAGACAACATCGATGTGGTCATGGCCTCTGAAAAGGGGAAAGTTACCGTTTGTAAAGAATCAGGCTATGCACCTCACAGTGAAGCAGAAGCGGCCGAGATCCTGTCTGCAGATGAAATTGAAATTCTAGTAGATATGCATAGCGGTAACGAAGCGGCTACCGCTTGGGGCTGTGACTTGACCTATGATTATGTAAAGATAAACGGGGATTATCGGTCATAGAAAACCGATGAAAAATGAATTGTGTGGGAGATAATATGAAAATGGTAGATCATCAGGTATTAGATCAGGCAATGGGAAAAGCGGAAGTGTTAATTGAGGCATTACCCTATATACAGCGTTTTAACAGAAAGATTATTGTCGTCAAATATGGCGGTGCCGCTATGTTGGATGAATCCTTAAAGGAAAAAGTTATTGAGGATGTAGTTTTATTGAAACTGGTTGGCTTCAAGCCTATTATCGTCCATGGCGGCGGCAAGGAAATCAATAAATGGATGGAAAAAGTAGGGATGGAACCTCACTTTGAAGATGGTCTCCGTGTTACTGATGAACCGACTTTGGAATTGGCGGAGATGGTACTGGGAAAAGTAAACCAGGATCTTGTTTCCTTAATTGCCAATTTAGGTGTTAAGCCGGTAGGCATTAGCGGCAAAGATGGGAATCTTCTCATGGCTAAAAAGAAGCTTTCTGCCACCAACAAGGATATTGGATTTGTCGGGGAAATCACCAACGTAGATCCGGCAATTCTGTATGACATGATGGAGAAGGATTTTCTGCCGGTGGTCTTTCCCATTGGCGGCGACGAAGACGGTCACAGTTACAATATCAATGCTGATGATGCAGCTCGTGCCATTGCCGAATCGGTAGGTGCCGAAAAACTGGCTTTTCTATCGGACATTGAAGGCTTGTATTTAGATAAAAACGATCCCAAAACATTGATTTCAGAAATCTATGCTGACGAAGCAAGAGAACTGATTGAGCAGGGGGCTGTTGCAGGCGGTATGTTGCCTAAATTGAAAAACTGTATTGATGCCATTGAAAACGGAGTTTCCCGTGTGCACATTTTAGATGGTCGTATACAGCACTGTTTATTACTGGAAATCTTTACTGATAAGGGTGTCGGTACGGCTGTGCTAGACGATGAGGAAGACAGGTATTACAATGCGTAATGAAAAAACCAAAGACATAAAGCAGCTGGATGGAGAAAAGATCGTTCGCACCTACTCCCGGTTTGACCTCGTGTTAAAAGAGGGCAAGGGCGCTATGGCAACGGATGAAGATGGGAATCAGCTGGTTGATTTTACATCGGGAATCGGTGTTACGGCGCTGGGGTACTGTGATGATGACTGGGCTAAGGCGGTGGCAAACCAAGCGGCAACCCTGCAGCATACTTCCAATTTGTATTATACAGAACCGCAGGTGCGATTGGCAGATACCTTGACCCGGCGGACCGGTATGCAAAAGGTTTTCTTTGCCAATTCCGGAGCCGAAGCCAATGAATGCGCCATTAAAGCAGCTAGAAAATATGGGAATGCCCGCTCCAATAATACTTGCCACGATATTATCACCTTGAAAAATTCCTTCCACGGACGTACTATGGCCACTATTACGGCAACGGGGCAACAAGTGTTTCATAAGGATTTTTTTCCTTTTGCAGAAGGCTTTTGCTATTGTAAAGCCAATGACACCAATGGACTGCAGCGTCTGGTAGATGAAAATGTCTGTGCCATTATGCTGGAGTTGGTACAGGGAGAAGGCGGTGTGCTGGTAATGGATAAGGACTTTGTCCGGCAAGCTGCTGCTATCTGTAAAGAAAATGATTTGCTTTTGATTATTGATGAAGTACAGACAGGTATCGGAAGAACCGGAACCTTGTTTTGCTATGAACAATTTGGTATTGAGCCGGATATGGTTACCTTTGCCAAGGGTATTGGTGGTGGCCTGCCTCTCGGCGGTACTTTGTTTAATGAGAAAACAGCGGATATTTTAACAGCCGGCGATCACGGGACTACTTTTGGAGGAAATCCTGTTGCTTGCGCCGGTGGCAATGTGATTATGGAAAAAGTGGATGATGCATTGCTGCAACAGGTGAAAGAAAAAGGAGCGTATATTCGCAGCTTCCTAGAGGCGCTACCTGCAGTCAAAGATGTTTCCGGCCTTGGATTGATGATAGGCTTTCGTGTAGATGATATAGAGGCTTCTCAGGTGGTTAAACAAGCGATTCCTGCCGGCCTGATGATGCTGACGGCAAAGGATAAAGTTCGATTATTGCCACCTTTGACTATTACGAAAGAAGAATTGGATAGGGGTCTAGCTATTTTGAAAAAGGTTGTTTCTTGAGGGGTAGTGATTTGGACTCGTTGTCACTTTTCCTTGACATCTTTCCATAGGAGGAATACCCTTATAAAGAAGGAATTACAACCCGGAGCTAATAATCCGGGTTGTGTTTATATCGTTGTATCTTTAAAAATGTTACATCAAAAGACGAGGAAAGTATTATGCCAATTACAGATTTGCTGGAACGCAATAGCAGAGAGTACAGAGATGATGTGGCTTTGGTGGAATTGAACCCCACTATTGGAGATGGTCGCCGTCTAAACTGGAAGGAATATGACTTGATGCAGGCCACAGATCCGAAAGGCTATCGACGGGAGATTACCTGGGGTGTTTTTAATGAAAAGGCCAATCGTTTTGCCAATATGCTCCTAGAGCGAGGTGTTAAAAAAGGCGATAAGGTAGGGATTCTCCTTATGAACGGCCTGGAATGGCTGCCTATTTATTTTGGGATTTTAAAATCCGGCGCCTTGGCGGTGCCGTTGAACTTTCGATATACTGCAGAGGAAATCGACTACTGTCTTACGTTGGCAGAGGTGGATGCTCTTGTCTTCGGACCGGAATTTAAGAGTCGTATTGAGGAGATTGCTGAAAAGATTTCCCACAGTCGCTTGATTTTGTATGTCGGTGACGGATGTCCGGAATTTGCCGAAAGCTATATTATGGAAGTGCATAACTATGCCAGTACCAATCCTAATGTGGAGCTGACAGAGGAGGATTATGCTGCTATTTACTTTTCCTCCGGAACTACTGGATTTCCAAAAGCTATTTTGCATAAACACCGTGCCTTGTCGCATTCGGCAAAGGTGGAGCAAAATCATCACGGTCAAACCAAGGAAGATGTTTTTTTATGTATTCCACCGTTGTATCATACCGGCGCAAAGATGCATTGGTTCGGTTCTTTGTTAACCGGAGGCAAAGCAGTTCTGTTAAAAGGTACAAAGCCGGAGCAAATTTTGAAAGCCGTTTCTGATGAGCGCTGTTCCATTGTTTGGCTGTTAGTTCCTTGGGCTCAGGATATTTTAGATGCCCTGGATCGGAATGACTTTAACATGGAGGAGTACCATTTGGAACAATGGCGGCTTATGCACATTGGTGCGCAGCCGGTACCTCGTAGTTTGGTGCAGCATTGGCGAGAATATTTCCCTCATCACCAGTACGATACAAACTATGGACTATCGGAATCCATTGGGCCCGGTTGTGTTCATCTCGGGGTGGAAAACATTGATAAAGTAGGAGCTATCGGTGTTCCCGGATATGGATGGCAGTTGAAAATTGTCGATGAAAACAGAAGGGAAGTGCCACAAGGCAGTGTAGGGGAGCTAAGTGTTAAAGGTCCCGGTGTCATGGTTTGCTATTACCATAATGAAGCAGCTACTAAAGAGTCACTGTCAGAAGATGGTTGGCTCTACACAGGAGATATGGCTCGCCAAGACGAGGATGGTTTCTATTACCTGGTAGATCGCAAGAAGGATGTAATTATATCCGGTGGCGAAAATATTTATCCGGTACAGGTAGAAGACTTTATTCACAAATATCAGCCGGTTAAGGATGTTGCAGTCATTGGTCTTCCCGACAAACGTCTTGGTGAAATTGCAACCGCCATTATTGAAGTCAAACCGGGATATCATTGTTCTGATTATGATATGTTGGAATTTTGCCGGGAACTGCCAAAGTATAAACGGCCTAGAAAGTTTATCTTTGCCGATGTTCCTCGTAATGCGACAGGTAAAATTGAAAAGCCGTTACTGCGGGAGCGTTACGGCGCCAAAAATATCATCGCCAGTGAAAACGAAGGCTAGAGAAAAAACTACATAAAATAAAAAAACATTGCTCGCCGTGGACGTGTACAAGGAGAAATGAGAACACAGCGGGAAATGTTTTAACTTGAATTCGAAAATTCGAAAGTGTTTAGCTTCCTGAAATTATTTAATTCAAGAAGCAGTTATGATTGCAATTCTAGCTTCCGGTAACAACATATGGCTGAATTGCTTTTGCTAAATTAGAAATCGGCATGGTTTGGAGCCAAACTTTTCCGGGCCCGGTGATAACCGTATTAAATAATCCTTCGCCGCCGGCAACGATGTTTCCAAGACCTTTGACTGTTTCAACATTGATAGTACAAGAAGCCTCCATTGCTGCCAAGTGACCGCTGTCAATTACTAACTCTTGGCCAGGCTGTAACTGATATTCAATAATACCGCCATCGATTTCCAGGAAGGCCATACCACGTCCGGAGAATCGTTGCATGACAAAGCCTTCTCCACTAAACAGGCCGGCAGCGGCATTTTTACGGAAGAATATATCCATTTCTACAGACTCTTCGCAAGCCATAAAGGAGCCCTTTTGTGCAACGATAGCTTGGTTGCTTACATCAACGGCCATCAACTGTCCCGGGAAACTCATAGAAAAAGCGATTTCGCCGGCCATGCGAGCAGTATACGTATTGAAAAAAATGCTTTCCTTTGTAATGGCTTTCTTAAACATTTTTCCGAGCCCACCGGCTTTGGTAGCCATTTCAATACCTCTAGTCATCCAAGCCATGCCACCTTGTTGACATTTCATAGATTCGCCCTGTTCCAGTTGGCAAAGCAGAATCCCAAAGGGCGCCTGCTTGATATCATATTTCATAGTATTTCTCCGTCCTTTCTTTTAAATGATAAGGTGTCTTTTAAACCATACGGTATGTTGTGTAAATACGCATACTTATTATACTGGAAAGACTATTAAAAAACCATATTTTTTAAGAAAATTAAAAATATAGAATAGCATATAGAAATAAAAGGGTAGATATTACCCCTGTATGTGACTGTTTTGTGACCAGACTAAGGCTGAGCAGAGCATAGATTAAATGAGAAAGAATTTTGGCCTCTTTGCTGTTTTCACCTGACAATACCATAAACGAAACTAAAGAGAACATTAAAGCCATTTTCTGCGATTTACGGTAGGTGGATTTCTTGCTTTATCACAGTGAGATTTTTGATTTATGGTAGTTAGACCGTTTGCTTTATGAGAAACAGATTTCCAGTCTGATTGTAGGCTTGCTTTACGCTTTATAGCGGTAAGTTCCGCACTTTTTCTTTTTTGCTGGGTCAATTCCGCACTTTTAGATAAATACAAAATAGTACGGAGAATTTGGATTCTTGAAAAAAATAATATTTAATAAATTTGTACTAAAATAATGCTTGAAGCATGATAGTACATTGAAAGGGAACTATAAAGGGAAGATATTTGTGTAATTGCTAACTTGATTTAAAATAGCAGGGTGAAATACCGTGTTAATGATGTTTTTTCTTCTTTGGGATTTGTTTGGAAACAAAATGGTAAAGATTTATGCCGGCAGTGTTCCGCATTATTTTTAAATCAAGAAAAAGTACGGAACTTTTCCGCAGAAAAAACAGAACAGAAAATAGTGCGGAAAAGAGTTTACATAATATATAAAAAGAGAGGAGCAAGGTTGGAAAAAAGGAAAAAGAGGGGGAAAAAAGGAAATATGGGTATAAAATTCATCTTGCCGGATCGGATTTGTGAAAAGAAGACGGCAAAGCTACTGCTATGAAAGAAGCAACCTTCAATGGGAGGTTGCTTCGATGGTTATGCAATGGTTGCAAGATTATATAAGAGTCTGTAATACGAAGTTCTTAGGTTTTGAACAAGAGCTCCTTAATTCTTAAATAAGAGCTTCTTAGATCATCTTGTCTACAGAATCCAGAACCTTGTCCATCTTAGCCATTTCTTCTCTCAGCTGTTCTTCGGTAATGTTGAGAGGAGGAGCTACGATGAGAACTGCTTCGTGGGAATAAGTGTGGAAACCTTCCTTTTCCAGCATGCCGCAGATCTTCTTCATGAGACCTTCCGGATCCTTTCCATATGGAACCAAAGGAACATGAGGAGCTTTAACCAGTTCGATACCGGAGAAGAGACCGATGTGACGAACTTCGCCGACACACTTGTGCTTTTCAACCATTTCGTCTTCGATTTCAGCCAGCACTTTACCAACCTTAGCAACGTTTTCTTCGATGTTCTGGTCTTTGTACTCTTTCAGAGCAGCTACAGTTGTAGCGCATCCCATTGGATGAGCAGAGTAGGTCATGCCGCAAACCAGTGGGTTTTCATCAAAGTGATGAGCAATTTTTTCAGTCATGATAACGCCGCCGAGAGGAACGTATCCGCAAGTAGCACCCTTAGCGAAGGATACCAGGTCAGGCTGAATATCAAAGTTCTGGAAGGCAAATGGCTTACCGGTTCTGTAGAATCCTGCCATTACTTCGTCACAAGCCATTACGATGCCTGTTTCATCACAGATTTGTCTTACACCCTGCATGTATTCTTTCGGTGGAACCAGGATACCGTTGGAACCAACAACGGATTCCATAACGATAACAGCGATGTTTTCAGCACCTTCTGTGCGGATAACTCTCTGCAGCTGTTCCAAATAGTATTCAGCTACGTCAGCGTCGCTGTTGAAAGTAACCTGTGCCGGAGCATAGTATGGGTATGGCCCTTCAAAGTGAGCGTGTCCGCTAGGACCAGGCTGGTTAGCCCATCCTCTTGGTTCGCCGGTCAGGTTTCCGGAACCGGAAGTGGAACCGTGGTAGCATCTCTGCATGGACAGAACCTTGTATCTTCCGGTGTACTGTTTAGCAATTTTGATAACGTTTTCGTTGGCTTCTGCACCGGCGTTGGTGAAGAATACCTTTGCATCAGGCAGACCGGACATTTTTGCAATGCCTTCTGCAGCTTCTGCTCTAACGTCGATAGCATATCCGGGTCCGATGAACGGCAGCTTTTCAGCCTGTTCTTTAATAGCGTTGATAAGCGCTTTGTTGCCGTGACCCAGGTTGGAGTTTACCAGCTGGGAAGACATGTCAGCGTGCTTGCCGCCATCTTCGTCCCAGTAGTAGATTCCTTCTGCCTTGGTGATAACCAATGGGTCTACTGCATTCTGGGCACTCCAGGAATGCATATTATATTTCTTATCTTTTTCCTTAATTGTAGACATTTTGAATCTCCTTTGTTAAAATTCTTAAAAGTCTTAGAAATAAGCTGCTGCTTAGTCGCCGATAGGGGAACCAAGCAGCAACAGATTTTACAGTCTAAGAAGACTAGTGTCTCCTTTGTCTTTTAGACGAAGCGATTGCTTTTGTCTTTATGACTTATGCGTCTACCTTTGCTCTAACGTCAGCATCGAAGAGGATTTCATCGTTTGGCTGCCAGTTAGGAACTCTTCTGGAAACGAAGGTGAAGTTCATGCAGTCTTTCCATGTAACGTTGTGGGAAACGCTGTTTCCGCCCCATGTTCCGCAACCCAGGGACATGGTTACAGGGAATCCGCAAACGAATCCGCCGGAGTTTGTCAGGGACTGTGGCTGGTTAACGACAACCTTTGTTACAGGAACTTTAGCTGCAAGCAGGTCAGCATGTTCTTTAACAGTTGTGTGGATACCGCAGCTGTGGCCTTTACCCATGTATTCCAGGCAGCCCAGAACCTTGGACAGAGCATCTTCCATATCGGTAGCTTTGATAACGCCGGAAACAGGGGACAGTTTTTCACCTGTGAATGGGTGTTCCAGTCCGAATCCGCCATTTTCTTCAGCAGCCAGAACCTTAACGTCAGCAGGAGCATCGATATCAGCCAAGCCAGCGATGGTAGCAGCGTTCTGAGCAACGATAGCTCTGTTGATGTTGTGGTCTTCCGGTGTGTTAGGCCAGATTGTCTTCTTCAGCTTTTCTTTTTCTTCGGAATCTTCTTTGATCAGGTATCCGCCCTGAGCAGCAAATTCCTTAACGAACTCATCGTAGCAGCTTTCGAATACAACGATGTTGTTTTCTGTGGAGCAGGATGTAGCATTGTCAAAAGTCTTGGACTTCATGATGTCAGCAATAGCATCCTTCATGTTTCTTGTTCCGTCGATAACGGATACGCAGTTACCTACGCCTACGCCGATAGCAGGTGTACCGGAGGAGTAAGCGGCTTTTACAAGGCCGTCACCACCTGTTGCGATGATGAAGTCAGCCTGTGCCATCAATTCGCCGGAAGTTTCAAAGTTAACCATTTCAGGTTCGATTGTCTGAACCAGGTCAGCAGGGTATCCCAGCTTTTCGATGATTCCTCTGATTTCGGTTACGATAGCCATAGCTGTTTTCTTTGCTCTTGGGTGAGGAGCCAAGATGATAGCATTTCTTGTTTTCAGAGCCATCATGGATTTAACGATTGGAGTAGCTTCGCCGTTGGTTACAGGCATGATTCCGCACAGTACGCCCATGGACTTAGCCCATTTTTCCATCTGTGTGTCTTCATCCTTTTCCAGCATTCCAACAGACTGCTGTCCTTTCATCTGCTTGTAGGAACCTTTAACCTTAGCATAGATTTTGCCGATTTTGTCCTGCACATTACCCATGTGTCCTTCATCAACCAGCATGTTAGCGAATTTTTCTGCCAGCTCCGGCTTTGTCAGTCCGTAAGCTACAGCACCTGTCAGAAGCTCGATGTCTTCCTGTGTAAAGTTTTCTGCTACTGCCTGTGCAGCCTGTGCTTTTTCTACCAGAGCTGCAATGTAATCGTGAGCATTCATTGCCATTGTGTTGACCTCCTTAAATAAATAAATGAGTGTATAGTCATGTGGATTGTGATTTTTACAATCAACACCTATAGTATAACGCAAGTGGTGTGCCAATAATATGAAAAAATAAAAGAAAAATTTATAAGAGAAATAAAGCTGTTGAATTTTAGATGTTTTCAGACAACTTAGTATTAGTTTGCTTACGAAATTGCTATTGTACGCAAATGAAAACAAGCTTTCGATCGATACATAATTGAATCGATATATAGTATAATCGTATGCAATCTGATGAAGGTATTGAAAAACAGAGGGAAAAGCAATTCGATACATATATGAATCGTTGATTCAATATTGTATCGAATTGAGAGTGTCAATAGTATGTTAGAAAAATATTGGAATTCATGTTGTCGAAGGCAAGTACTAATAGGCTATTTTGAAAATATTATCGCACTTTAATATGATATTTGTTAAGCTTGCGGACGATAGTCGGTTGGCTGGTCTGGAGGAGTCGTGCAATGTCTCTGGTGGAATGACATTGCTTTGCGGCCTTAGTTAGAATATGCTTTTCTGTCATGGCCAGTTGATCTTGCAGGGAACCGTGCCTTGGAATGGTATCAGCGGTTTCAGAACCTTCGATGATGAATTCCGGCAAATCATCCACATCGATACTTTTTCCTCCGGCGGTGAGTACCAAACGTTCTACGATGTTCTGTAGTTCCCGGATGTTGCCGGGCCACTGGAACCCGGCCAGTATTTTCTCCGCTGCCGATGTGATAATCTTTTCTTGATGATACTTTTCATTATATACATTTAAAAATAGTTGTATCAGTACGGGGATATCATCGACACGTTCTCGCAAAGGCGGGATGTTAATGGGAACAACGTTTAGTCGATAGTACAAATCTTCTCGGAAACGACCTTGTTCCACATCGGTTTTTAAATTTCTATTTGTAGCGGAAATAATCCGGACATCTACGGGAATTTTCTTGGTACCTCCAACTCGAATAATCAGTCGCTCTTGAATAACATGAAGAAGTTTAACTTGTAACGATAGTGGTAAATCTCCGATTTCGTCTAAAAATATGGTGCCACCGTCAGCTGCTTCAAAGAACCCTTTTTTTCCTTCGGATCTAGCCCCGGTGAAGGCTCCTTTTTCATAACCGAAAAGTTCGGATTCAATGAGGCTTTCGGGAATGGCTCCGCAGTTGACGGAAATGAAAGGTCCTTTGTTTCGATTGCCGTTATCATAGAGGTATTCTGCAATCATACCTTTGCCAACACCAGATTCTCCGGTTAATAAGACGGTGGAATCAACATCGGCTAGCCGCGAAGCCAATTGCAACACGTTTTTCATTGCAAGACTGGCAGCAACCACTTTGTGGTTAGAAGGTGGATTGCTTTGGTCACTTTCTTGGTCGTTGTCGCCGGAAAGTCGGCTTTGCATGTTGGAGAGTTCGGTAATGTCTCGAGATGTAGTGATAATCTTACTAATATTACCGTCCGTATCAATAATAGGAGTTCCGGTAGAAAGAAGCTTTGTGCCGTTTCTGTTTTCGTGAATAATGGTGGTTTCTCTTTTTTCTTCTAAGACAATGGTAGCAACAGAAGGGGTGAAAATACCGGCTTTTTCTAGTTCAGAAACGTGCTTTCCTACAATGTCATCAAAGGAAGCTTTGTATATTTCTTGCCATGCTTTGTTGCACCATAAGGCATGGCCTGTGCTGTCATCAATAAAAATAGCATCGCTGATACTATCCAGCACAGAGCGGAATTCCCATTCGTTGAATATTCCTGATACAGATGTTCTTTTTTTTGTCATACAAACTTCTCCGTTTTTACATAAACATACATTATATATTGATATAAATATGTGTGAGCTAGACAACATTAGTATACCATAGAAATAAGTATGTATATATAATTTTGATACAAAAGTGAATCAAAGTATGAAATCAACAAAATGATTTTGTTTTTTATGTGACAATTTACGTTATTGGAAAAGTTTCAATAAAATGGTAGGATAGACCGGTATTATGCGATGGAAAGGATAACATAAATGGCACAATTGTTTTTTAAATATAGTACTATGAATGCAGGTAAGTCCACAGAACTCATTAAGGTGGCATATAACTATGAGGAACGGGGAAAACGTGTTTTGGTTTTTGCTCCCTCGGTAGGAGATAGAGAAGGAAGCGGTGTGATTACCAGCCGGATCGGATTGTCTCGAGAAGCAATTTCGGTAGAAGAAAATACCAATATTTTGCAAGTGTTTTTGCGGGAAAATGCAAAGCACGAAGTGGCTTGTGTACTGTTGGATGAAGGCCAATTCCTAAAGAAACACCATATTCTGGAGTTGACGGAAATTGTTGATAGCTGCAATGTACCGGTTATCGTATATGGACTGAAAAATGATTTTCGCAATGAGCTTTTTGAAGGTTCTAAATACCTTTTGATTTATGCCGATAAAATCGAAGAAATTAAGACTATATGTTGGTGTGGCCGGAAAGCGACCATGGTGGCGCGGGTAAAAGATGGTCGTATGGTTCGAGAAGGGGAACAGATTGTAGTGGGAGGTCTTGATCTATACATTCCTCTTTGTAGAAAGCACTACAACGATGGCCGTTTGGAAAGCGACCAATAAGCTGTTTGTCTCATTACCCTTTGTAATATTCTTGGAAGCTGCGATGCAGTTATAGTTTGCAGCCTTGGTAGGAGTTTCGCCGAGCCATTTCATGGTTGATACCATTTAAAATAGTTCTTTTCTTGTAGCTCCATGGTGGCGACACAAGCAGCTTGCGAGGAACATCGCCGGTTAACCGGTGAATGGTTACTTGAGGTGGAATGATTTCCAGCAAGTCACAAACCAGGGATACGTATTCTTCCGGAGAAGAAAAGGGCTGATAGTTTGGATAAAGATGGTTCATGGCGGCACCTTTTACCACATTCATCAAATGCAATTTTAAACCAAAGAGTGGCTGACTGCATACATACGCTACGCTTTCTTTCATTTGCTCAGACGTTTCCCCCGGCAGCCCGAGGATTAAATGCGTAACATAGGGGATACCGGCTTCTTGGAGTTTGGTAATAGCTTCATCGTATGTTGAAAGAGGGTAACAACGGTTTACATTGTCGCCGTGTATTGTCTGTAAGCCCAGTTCTACCCATAGAAAAGAGGTTTGTTGTAATTTTTTTAACAGGGCGATTACATCATCACCTAGACAGTCAGGGCGAGTGGCAATGACCAAACCTACAATTTCTCCATTATTGAGAGGATAAGACAGTGCTTCGGTGTATAGCTTTTCCAGCGTTTTAACCGATGCATAGGTAGAAGTATGGCTTTGAAAGTACGCTAAATACCGGTGAACATTAGGCCATTTTTCGGAAAGCCGCTGAATTTGGCCGGGAATGTCAGTGGAAAGCTCACCGCTGCCATCAGGAGAACAGAAGATACAGCCGCCGACACCTTTGCTGCCGTCTCGGTTGGGACAAGTAAAACCGCCATCCAGCGATAGTTTTACCACCTTTTGGCCGAAACGATTTTTTAGCCAGGCACCAATCATATTGATTCGTTGACCTTTTTCCGGTGGTATTTTTGTCTTTATTGTCATATTTTCCATTCCTTTCTTCTTGGTATTCTTTCCCCCAAAAGATGCTATTATGGTATAATAACATGTTGAAATTGTAAATTGGCAACAAACCAAAATGGAATTGAAGACCCGTTACAAATCTTTTCCTAAAGGAGGAAGCCTATCATGGCAGGAAAGAAGGAAAGCTCCCTAGTGGGGATTTCTACAGAGTTTAAAAACCACAAGGAGGAAGGATGGATTCCTTTAGATCAACCGTCGACAAAAAAGGCACGACCGTCGGTACTGCTGCACAGTTGTTGCGGTCCTTGCAGTACGGCGGTTATTGAAAGATTGGCGGCCGACTACCAGGTAACAGTCTATTTTTATAATCCCAATATTACGGACAGAGACGAATATCTGAGACGTAGGGAAGCGCAGCAACAATGTATCAATGCCTTTAATGAAGATCCGACCAATCCCTGGCATATAGGGTTTATGGAAGGAGAGTACGAAAGAGAGGAATTCTTTGTACGGTGCAAAGGCTTGGAAGAACAGCCGGAAGGCGGTCGTCGCTGTGAAGTTTGCTACAAAATGCGCCTTGAAAAAACGGCGCAGATGGCCGGGCTTATAGGATACGACCTGTTTACCACCACCTTGTCGGTGAGTCCTCACAAGGATTACAGCGTTATTAGTCACATTGGAAAATCCTTGGCAGCAACGTATGGAGTGGGGTTTTTAGATCAGGATTTTAAAAAGAAAGCCGGATTTGAAAGAAGTGTAGAATTGTCCAAGAAATACAACTTGTACCGGCAAGATTACTGCGGCTGTGTTTTTGCCAATTATCACTTGAAGAAGGAGAACCAAGAAAATGTCTAAGCTTATGATTCCCCCAGGGTATTCACCGGTTATTGATTATATGGAAAGCCAACGTGCTATTAAGAAAATCAAAGATTTTTTCCAGCAAGAATTGGCTTATGGACTAAACTTGCGCCGCGTATCGGCACCGTTGTTTGTTACGCCGGAAAGTGGATTAAACGATGAACTAAACGGCGTGGAGCGCCGGGTTGACTTTTCTATTAAAGATATGAATGAACGTCATGTGGAAATTGTGCAATCCCTGGCAAAGTGGAAAAGAATGGCCTTAGGGAAATACGGCATTAAACCGGGTCATGGTATCTATACGGATATGAATGCCATTCGCCGTGATGAAGAACTGGATAACCTGCACTCGATATATGTGGATCAGTGGGACTGGGAAAAGGTTATTACAAAGGAGCAACGAACGGATGAATATTTAGAAGCCATCGTTGTAAAGATTTACAATGCTCTAAAGAATTTAGGAGACTTTGTGAACCGTCATTATCCGGAAATTAAAACCATGCTCCCCAACGAAATTTATTTTATTACCAGCCAAGAGCTGGAAGATAGGTATCCGGATTTAACAGCCAAGGAGAGAGAAAACCGTATTACCAAGGAGCAGCGTGCAGTTTTTATTAAACAGATTGGAGGCAAGCTTAAATCCGGCGAAAAGCACGATGGCAGAGCACCGGACTATGATGACTGGGAATTAAACGGTGATATTTTGCTATGGGACGATATACTGGATAGATCTTTTGAAATTTCTTCTATGGGTATTCGTGTAGATGAAGAATCCATGCATCGCCAGTTGGAAATTGAAGATAAAATGGAACGGGCGGAACTACCTTTCCACAAGGCTGTTTTGGAAAAGCGGCTGCCATACACGGTTGGTGGCGGCATTGGCCAAAGCCGTCTTTGTATGTACTTCCTTAGAAAGGCACATATCGGTGAAGTGCAGGTTTCCGTATGGCCAAAGGAGATGGTGGATGCTTGTGCAAAAGCGGACATTTTCCTTTTGTAGGAGGATTTTTTGAAGTACGTTGATCTGATTATTGACAACAAAAGCGATATGACAGATCGGGTGTATACTTATGGTAGCCGATTAGAGGATGTAAAAGTCGGCAGTAAGGTATATGTTCATTTTGCCAAGGGAAAAAAAGAACGAACTGCCTATGTGGTGGCGATTCGAGATACGTTGGAACAGGAATTTTCCAATTTGAAGTATGTGTTGTCTGTTGACCCGGATGTAGTATTGTCGCCGGAAATTATGGAAACTTGTGGTTGGATGCAGCGACGGTATCTTTGTCGTTTCATTGATGCCATCCATCTTTTCGCACCGTCCGGAGGTTCTTCCAAAAGGCGAAAAGTAAGAAATCCGTTGGATGAAATCGATGCCGATAAAGAGTTGCCACAAGAGGAGGCAAATAGAAAGCTTACGATAGAGCAACAGCAGACTTTGGAGGAAATGCAAAAAGCTGCCAAAGAGAAACAACGGCTATTCTTGCTTCATGGCATTACCGGTAGCGGGAAGACGGAAGTCTATATGCGGCTTATTAAAGACTGTGTAGACAGTGGGAAAACGGCCATAATGATGGTGCCGGAAATTTCTCTAACCAAACAGATAATTGAGCGTTTTGCCCGGCGTTTTGGTCATGAGGTGCTGGCGGTGCTGCATAGCGGATTAACCAAAGGGCAGCGATATGACGAGTGGCAACGTATTAAAACTGGACAGGTTCGCATTGTTGTAGGGGCTCGGTCGGCTGTTTTTGCTCCGGTAGAAGACATTGGTCTAATTATTTTAGATGAAGAGCACGAGGCTACCTACAAATCAGACATGGCACCAAAGTACGAGACATTGGAGGTGGCTATTAAACGAGCGGGGAACTATAATGGTATGGTTCTTTGCGGCAGTGCAACGCCATCGGTGGTGACGTATGCCAGAAGCCAAAAGGGGATCTTTAAATACCTATCTATGACTAAACGATATAACCAAGTCCCCCTGCCGACAGTGGACGTAGTGGACATGCGCCAAGAACTTGCAGCCGGTAATACTTCCATTGTCAGCCGGCAGTTGTATACAGAAATGAGAAAGCAACTGGCAGAAGGCCGGCAAGTAATTTTACTTTTAAATCGTCGTGGCTATTACAGCTACACTTCTTGTCCCTCTTGCGGCTATGTGGTTCGGTGTCCTCAGTGCGGAATTACTATGACGTACCACAAAGAACATCAGCAATGTGTCTGTCATTACTGTGGCAGAAGGCAGCCGGTTCCGACCCTTTGCCCGGAATGCGGCATGGAGCATATGCGATTTACCGGTAAGGGAACAGAGCAAGTGGAAGAAACTATTTCGGAACTGTTTCCGGAGTATCTGGCGGACAGATTGGATTTAGACACCATGAAAAAGCGTGGTGCCTTAAAGAAAATTTTAAAAGCTTTTGAAAAAGGAAAAACAAAAATTTTGCTGGGAACTCAGGTTGTGGCAAAAGGTCTTGATTTTTCCAATGTGGGACTGGTAGGTGTTTTATCGACTGATGTTAGTTTGAACTTGCCGGATTATCGGTCGCCGGAACGAACCTTTCAGCTGGTGACCCAGGCAGCCGGCAGAGCCGGACGAGGAAGTGAGCAGGGAAAAGTGATTTTGCAGACTGCAGACCCCGAGCATTATGCTATTGTGGCAGCGGCAAAGCAGGATTACCAGTTGTTTTACAGACAGGAAATCCAAATTCGAAAATTGCTGCTGTATCCACCCTATACAGATCTTATTCAATGCACAATCTGGGGAAAAAAAGAAGAAGCGGTTGTTAGCGGTGCCAATTATTGGCATCAGACTTTGCTTGCTATGATAGGGGAAAAAGAAGCTTCTTTTATTACATCGCCGCAAAAAATGGAGCTGTTTGTAGAACAGGATATTTCCAGATATTATATACTTATCAAGTGTAAACAAGGAATGCGACCGTTATACATGGGTGCATTGAAGAAAATAAAAGAAGAAACCTTGCAGGAAAAAGACTATGGGGTAACCGTTGATGTTAACCCGTACAATTTGGGGAGGAATTAGTATGGCGCTTAGAAATATTGTTACAAAGGGAGATCCTATTTTAGGAAAAAAATGCCGAACAGTGGATGTAATTGATGAAAAGATTATTACCCTACTGGAGGATATGCGAGAAACTATGATAGCCGGAAACGGTGTGGGTATTGCGGCACCTCAGGTAGGTATGTTAAAGCGAATTTGTATCTGCATGCCGGATCCGGAAATTTCCGATGAAATAATTGAGCTGATCAATCCGGAAATCTTGGAAGCAGAAGGAGAACAGGAAGGGTATGAAGGATGCCTTTCAGTGCCGGATATGGTGGGGGCTGTAATTCGTCCCCAACGCATCAAGG
This sequence comes from uncultured Eubacteriales bacterium, assembly GCA_963542695.1. Taxonomy (GTDB): domain Bacteria; phylum Bacillota; class Clostridia; order Peptostreptococcales; family Anaerovoracaceae; genus RUG100. The sequence continues at coordinate 50,136 of CAUTYX010000002.1, read as the reverse complement.
TGAAAGCTCTAGATCGTAGCGGAACAGAAAACACCTATGATTTTTCCGGTTTTGCTGCTGTTGTAGCCAGTCATGAAATAGATCATCTGGATGGAATTCTTTATGTAGACAAGGCAAGAGATGTGCATAATCCGCAAGAGGATGAAAAAGAATCTACTGCCAAAGGAGGAAACCGTTGAAAATAGTATTTATGGGGACGCCGGACTTTGCTGTACCAACATTAGTAGCCCTTCATAAGGCCGGTCACGACATTGGTCTGGTTGTTTCAAGACCTGATAGAGCCAAGGACAGAGGAAAGAAAATGCAGTTTCCACCGGTAAAAGAAACGGCTCTTTCATTAGGTCTTTTAGTAGTGCAGCCGGAAAAGGTAAAAGGAAACTCTCAGTTGTTGGAACAAATTGCCAGATACCAACCGGATGTAATCGTTGTAGTGGCTTATGGCAGGATTTTGCCGGTAGAATTGATTTCTATCCCCAAATTGGGTTGTGTCAATGTACATGCTTCCTTGCTGCCTAGACATCGTGGTGCAGCGCCGATACAGCGGAGTCTGATGGAAGGCGATGAAGAAACAGGCGTTACCATTATGTACGTGGAAGAAGGCCTTGATACAGGGGATATGCTGGCAAAGGCATCGGTTAAAACAACCGGCTATAATGCGGCAACCTTGTCTGATACACTGGCTGATATGGGAGCGGCATTGCTGTGTGAAACCTTGCCTAAAATGGAAGAAGGAAGCATTACGGCGATTCCTCAAAACGATCAGGATGCCACCTATGCAGCTATGATTGAAAAAAAAGATGGTCTCATCGATTTTTCCAAATCTCCAAGGGACATTGCCAATATGGTCAGAGGTCTTGATCCTTGGCCGGGAGCATTTACCTATTACAATGAAGAAATCTTTAAAATCTGGGAAGCTGTCGCAACAGGGGAAAAAATCGATGCAGCACCGGGGACGGTGGTGGATGTAAAGGGAGATGCCATCTACATTGCCGCCGGCAACGAACTTTTGAAAGTTACGGTTATTCAGGTGCCCGGCAAGAGGAGAACAACCGTAGGGGAGTTCCTAAAGGGACATACCATTGCGAAGGGAACGGTTTTAGGATAAAATAGAAGTGTATGTGTAGGAGGTACAAGCCATGGATATAAATCGGAAAACTGCGTATCAAGTCTTAGCAGATATTGAAAAGAAAAAATCTTACTCCAATATTTCGCTTAATCATCACATTATTATCAATAAGCCCAACAACCAAGCCTTTGTAAGGCGGTTGGTTTACGGAGTTTTGGAAAACAAGATTTTACTGGATTACGTTATTGACAAGCTGATTCCAAAAGATATTTCCTCTTTGAAAGTGGCAGATTTGATTATTCTGCGAATGGGGGTATACCAGCTTGCCAAAATGGATTCTGTCCCTGAATACGCAGCGGTTAATGAAAGTGTGCGTCTTGCCAAGAGATATGCAAGAGGCAGATCCGGATTCATCAATGGTGTATTGCGTGCCTATATTGACAAACGATTAACCATTAAATTACCTGACAGAAACGACGATGTAATTCATTATTTATCTGTAAAGTATTCTTTTGCACCATGGATTGTGCAGCTTTGGCTGGAACATTATGACATGGAATTTGTAGAGGCGTTGCTGAAGGCCAGTAACTATGCACCGGAAACCACCATTCGTCTTAATTGGTTAAAGGTAATGAAACCGGATTTGCTGGAAAAGCTTCGCGCCAATGGATTTGACGTTAAAGAGGGAAAATACAGCCAAAATGCCATTCATGTGAAAGGAAGTGGTCTGCTGGATGACCGTATGTATAAAGACGGTCTGTTTTCCGTGCAAGACGAAGCCTCTCAGGTGGCTGTACAGATGTTTGCTCCAAAGAAGGGGGAAACCGTTGTGGACGTATGTGCAGCACCTGGTGGAAAGACACTGGCTATGGGCGAACGAATGAACAACCAAGGCCGTATCATTGCCAGTGATATATACAAGAGAAAGATGGAAATTGTAGATCGGGAGGCAAAACGTCTGGGTATTTACAATATTGAAACCAGAACATGGGATGCAACCAGAGTAGACTCTTCCTTAATCGGAAAGGCTGACAAGGTATTGGTGGATGCCCCTTGCAGTGGACTGGGAGTCATCCGTCGCAAGCCGGAAATCAAGTTTAAAGAGCAGACGGTGGCAACCAAGTTGTTGCCTGAAAAGCAGCGGCAAATTTTGGCGGCTTCGGCCAACTATCTAAAACCGGGTGGGGAGTTGATGTATTGTACATGCACTATTAACCCAAAGGAAAACGAGCAGATAGTCAGCGACTTTTTAAAGAAGAACAGACAGTTTAGTTTAGACGAAACAAAGCAACTGTTGCCACAGATTAACGGCACAGATGGATTCTTTATTTGTCGTTTGAAAAAGCACAATGACCTGGTATAAAAGAAAGGTAATCATTTTTAATGAAGCTGGAAGCAGGATATAAAACGGACAAGGGTCGGAAGCGGAGCCATAACGAAGATGCTTGCCTTGTCATGACACCACAGGACATCTTTGCGGTAGCCGATGGTGTAGGCGGCAGTAATGCCGGGGAAATTGCCAGTAGCAGCGCACTGCAAGTGGCAGAGGCTTTCTTTACAGAAATGTCACCACAAAAAGATGACGACGAAGATCAATTGGGATACCTGTTTCGTCGCTGTGTAGATCGAATTAATCAACGAGTCGTGGAAATGGCAAAGGCCACACTGGAACGAAAGGGCATGGCTTGCACCTTGTTGCTGGCTTATGTTACCCCAAGAGATGCGTATTTTGTCAATGTGGGTGATAGCCGAGGCTATATTTATCGTGGCGGATCACTATTTAAGATTACGGAAGACCATAGTTATGTAAATAAATTAGTATCTATGGGCGTGCTGACCAGAGATGAAGCCGAAGCCCAGGAAGACAATCACGTTATTACCAGAGCCATTGGTGCCAACACAAGAATTGCAGCAGATTATTACAGAACCGGCATTGTTCCCGGAGATGTGCTGCTTTTGTGTACTGATGGACTATATAATGAACTAAGCGAAGAAACTATCGCCGGGTTTATTAAAAAAGATCCTCCGATGCAGCAGCTGGCTGACACATTGGTAGAGGCAGCCAACGAAGCAGGTGGGCGAGACAACATTACGGCTGTGTGCATCAAAGTTATAGGGAAGGATGAAGAAAATGGGCAGTAAAGTGGTGGCCGGTCGCTATGAGCTGATTAAGAAAATCGGTGATGGCGGCATGGCTGTAGTATACAAAGCAAATGATCGATTGCTAAACCGTAATGTGGCAATTAAGATTTTAAAACCGGAGTTTATTGAAGATGAAAAGTTTATTGAAAACTTTCGGCGAGAATCTCATGCGGCAGCACGGTTGTCCAATCCTAATATTGTCAATGTTTTTGACGTAGGACGAGAAGGGAATATTCACTATATCGTGATGGAAATGGTGGAAGGCAAAACCTTGGCGCAGGTAATTAAGGAAGAAGCTCCTATGAATTACAAACGGGTAATTGCCATTTCCAGGCAAATTGCCACCGGTCTTGCAGCAGCCCACAAAAGCGGTATTATTCACCGGGATGTAAAACCTCACAACATTTTAATGAATGAAGAGGGTGTGGCAAAGATTACCGACTTTGGAATTGCCAAGGCGGCCACGAATACCACCATTATTGACAACACCAACGAGGCCATTATGGGTTCGGTACATTACTTTTCCCCGGAGCAGGCTCGCGGTGGATATGTAGATGAAAAATCCGACATTTATTCTCTAGGAATCGTTATGTACGAAATGCTGACAGGTAAGGTGCCCTTTGATGGGGACAACCCTGTTACTATTGCCTTGATGCATATAAACAAGCAGATTGAACCGCCTTCCCGGTTGGTGCCGGGGATTCCTCCTAACTTGGAACGCATTGTTATGAATTGCACCCAAAAATACCAAAGCAATCGTTTTGACAATGCCAATGAAATTATTACGGCCTTACAGGAGGTAGAGCTGGTAAGCCGTGTAGTGGGAAATTCCGATTTCAATAGAACTATGCAGCCTACGGCAGAACAAAGGCGGCAAGCTGCGGTGCAGCGTCGTCAACGAGAAGCCGAAGCCGTTCGCAAACAGAGCCTAACACGAAAGAAGCTGATTATTATTGCAGTAGCGGCTATTGCTGTTATTGCCATTGTACTGGGAATTTCCTATGCAACAGGGCTCCTTGGAGGCAAGGTTTCCGTACCGGATTTAACGGGTATGAGTTACTCTAAGGCTAAGGAAGCAGCTGATGATGCCGGACTGAATATAAAAAAAGGTGAAGAAGTCTACAGCGATAAATACGATGATGGAGAAGTAACCAGCCAAGATCCCAAGGCTAGAACAAAGGCTCGCAGAGGTACGGTAGTTACCGTTAATATTTGTAAGAAAAGTGAAGGAACGGTTCCAAGACTCATTGGAAAAAGTGACAGCGAAGCACGAAAAATACTGGAGGACAAAGGGTTCAAAGTTGGCGTTGTAGGAGAGGTAACCGATACGGCTCCAAAAGGAGAAGTGGTACGACAAGACCCGGAAGCCGGCACGGAAGTGGAACCGGGTTCTTATGTCAACTATTCCATTAGTAACGGTCTTGGGAAAGAACAAGTAGAAGTACCGAATCTGGTTGGGAAAACAGAAGAGCAAGCACGGAAAATTCTAAAGAAGGCTAAATTGGAATTGGGAAATATTTCCAGGGAAGAAAGTTCCAAATACGAAAAAGACGAAATTATGGAGCAAAAGCAAGAACCGGGAAGTAAAGTGGATGAAGGCTCTACCATAGATGTTGTTATCAGTAAGGGAGAGGCAGAGAACCGGTCCATTCGTCTTACTATTGATTACGAAGATGCAGATGCAGATGAGTTTAAATTGACGGTTACCCTAACGGATGAAAACGGAACGAGAAATATTATCAATAATTCTCCTCGTCAAAAAAGTGATGAAAGTGAAACCATTACGTTAACCGGTTCGGGAAAGGGAACTGTCAAAGTCATGTTTGATGGAAAGACAATCTTAGAAAGAAGCGTCGATTTCCATACTGGAGAAATGAGTTAATGAAGGGTCGCATCATAAAACACGTTTCCGGATTTTATTATGTTTTATGTAATGAAGAAGGCGTGGATACGAAAGATATGGATGTTATCTGGAAGTGTCGTGGGCGAGGCATTTTTCGAAAAGATGGGCAGAGTCCTCTCGTAGGAGATTTTGTAGAGATGGAAATCACCCATCGTGAAGATGAAGAAGGTGTCATTAATGCTATTGCTCCAAGGAAGAATCAATTTATCAGGCCGCCGGTTGCAAATGTAGATTGTTTTGTTATCGTAGTAGCTGCGGCGCAGCCAAAACCGGTACCCGAAGTTGTGGATCGCTTCTTGGTTATGGCCGAAAAGGCAGATACCAAGACCGTTATATGTATTACCAAGACTGATTTAGATAAAAAAAATATGGTAGCCACATTGCAGGAAATATATAGCCCTTTATATCCGGTGGTAACCATTAACAATAGAACAAAGGAGGGCATAGATCCTCTAAAGGGGGCCATTGCCCATGGCGTTACCGCTTTAGCCGGTCCCTCCGGCGTAGGAAAATCCACCCTAATCAACAATTTAGTGGAAGGCGGAAAGGCAGAGACCGGTGACGTTAGTAAAAAAACAAGAAGAGGGAAAAATACTACCCGCCATGTGGAACTGTTTCCGCTGGGAAAAAGCGGTATGATTGTAGATACCCCCGGATTTACCTCTTTGCAGGTGATGGAAGAGGAAGAAGCGCAACTACAAAGGTATATGCCGGAGTTTCGCCAGTACAGAAAAGATTGTCAATATGATGATTGCTTTCACCTGCGTGAACCAAACTGTGGCGTGAGGCGCGCCTTGGAAGAGGGACATATTGCTGCTTCTCGTTACCAATCCTACGTCAATATGATAGAAGAAATTCGAAAAAACCGAAAATATTAGGAGAACACATATGAAACAATTAGCCCCTTCGATTTTGTCAGCTGATTTTTCCAAGCTGGGAGAAGAAGTATGTAAGGTGGAAGAAGCCGGTGCCCATATTATCCACGTGGATGTTATGGATGGCTATTTCGTTCCCAACATTAGCTATGGAGCGACGGTAATGAAAAGCTTGCTGGGAAAAACCGGCATGCCCTTTGATGTTCATTTGATGATTGAAGATCCCGATCGGTTCATTGGTGAGTTTGTTACTGAAAACACCGAATATATTACTGTTCATCAGGAAGCTTGTGTACATCTCCATCGCACCATTCAGTTGATTAAATCCTATGGCATTAAAGCTGGTGTCGCCTTAAACCCGGCAACACCCATTGAAATCCTTGGTCCGGTTTTGGAGCAACTGGATATGGTTTTGATAATGTCTGTAAATCCGGGCTTTGGTGGACAAAAATTCATTGAATTTTCTCTAGACAAAATCAGAGAACTGGATAAAATAAGAAAGGAACGGAATCTTTCCTTTGAAATAGAAGTCGATGGCGGTATTTCTCTTGCCAATGCGGCTTCGGTAGCAGAGGCCGGGGCAGATATTTTTGTTGCCGGTTCCTCTGTGTTTAAAGCGGAAGATTCTACAGTTGCATGCAAGAATTTCCGAGATATTCTGGGGTAGTAACCGGTGTCTTTAATGTGAGGGAATAGTGAATGATAGTTTGGCAAGTAATTAAAGAACACTTTACATGGAAAGATCAGATTGGTAGATTGGCCATCACTGATTTGAAAAAAACATATAGCGGTGCCGCTCTTGGTTGGAGTTGGGCTATTATTAAACCTACAGTAACCATCTTCATTTATTGGTTTGCTTTTTCCTCAGGATTGCGGAGTCGTGCTGGAATTGAAGGTTTTCCGTTTATTCTATGGCTCCTTGCCGGCATTGTACCTTGGTTTTACGTATCTGAAATGCTTAACCAAGGAACCAACGCCATGCGGAAATACAAGCATCTGATTACTAAAATGAAATTCCCCGTATCCACGATACCAACATTTGTCAGCATATCAAAACTGCTGGTTCACGTGATTTTAGTGGCCATTGTGTTTGTTTTTTATGCTGTTATGGGACGTCTGGAACAGGGAGTTTATTTCTTGCAGCTACCGCTGTATATGTTTTTAATGTTTCTGTTTTGTACAGGATGGGCATTCTTCGGTTCGGTTATTGCGGCCATTAGTAAGGACTTTGCCAATTTAGTAAGGGCTTTTTCCATGGCATTTTTCTGGGGCGGTTGTATTATGTTCCCCCTGGCAGGTGTTCACAACAAATGGATGCTTTTGATTATTAAGCTAAATCCGGTTACTTTTACAGCAGAAGGGTATCGAAATTGTTTCGTGCATCACCGTTGGTTTTTTGAAAGTCCTCATTGGCTGGCGGTGTATTTGGGAGAACTGGTAATCATGTGGGTATTGGCATTCTGGGCCTTTAAAAAGCTCCGGAAAGATATGCCGGATGTATTGTAGGAGATGACTATGGCAGAGACCGTAATAGAATTTAAAAACGTAACAAAATCCTATAAATTATATAGAAGTGACCGTGCCAGATTGCTTTCGGTATTTGTAAAAAAAGTACCATATATTGAAAAGAAAGCTGTCAACAATGTTTCGTTTTCTGTAAAACGAGGCGAAGCTGTGGCCTTGTTTGGCCGAAACGGAGCGGGAAAATCCACTATTTTAAAGATGATTACCGGTGTTAGCTTTCCTACAACAGGAACTATCAATGTAAAAGGTAGGGTCAGTGCGTTGTTGGAATTAACATCGGGTTTTGACCAGGAGATGACAGGTCGCGCCAATATCTATTTAAAGGGACAGATAATGGGTGTTGATAAGGAAGAAATTCGTCGTCTGGAACCGGCCATTTTGGAATTTGCCAATATTGAAGAATACATCGACCAACCGGTACGCACCTATTCCAGTGGTATGAAGGCACGTCTTGGATTTGCCATTAACGTGAACATCAATCCGGAAATTTTAATTGTGGACGAAGCCCTTAGTGTGGGGGACGCAGCCTTTCGGAAAAAGTGTATTAACAAGGTTAGTGAAATCATGAATCGAAAAGATGTCACTTTGCTCTTTGTAACCCATTCTACCTCTGTTGCAGAAGAATTTTGTACCAGAGGCATTGTGATGAAAAAGGGGCAGATTGTTTATGATTCAGACATTAACGATGCCATTGCTATGTACAATGACGAAATCGAAAGTTCGGACAAAAAGAAGAAAAAATAAGGAGAATATAAAAGGATGGTAGAGGATAAGATTGCGCTTCTGGTGGTTTTTGGTGGTATTTCACCGGAACACGAAATTTCTTGCCGATCGGCGGCGTCTATTTTGCGCGCCATTGACATGGAAAAGTATACTGTTTATAAGATGGGGCTGACAAAGGAAGGCCAATGGCTTTTAACCGATGCCAGCCCGGAAAAAATAGAGTCGGGACAATGGACAAAGGGCCTCTCTAGTAAGAAAGCCATGATTTCTTCTGATAGAACCGTTCATGGCATCGTTTTAGGCCAGGGAAAAGAAATTCGTATTGACTGCGTATTTCCGGTAATTCATGGTGTCACAGGAGAGGATGGCAGCTTGCAAGGGCTGCTGCAGCTTTCCGGATTGCCTTATGTTGGTCCCGGTGTATCTGCTTCTGCATGTGCCATGGACAAAGGCCTGACAAAGGCCGTGGTTTCCGGCAATGGAGTAAAACAGGCATCCCATTGTGAAACCAATCGTTATAGTTTTGCATCTAATCCCATGGAGGAATTAAAACGTGTTATTGATACCTTTGGTGGAGCATATCCTTTGTTTGTAAAACCGGCTTGTACCGGTTCTTCCGTAGGGATTTCCAAGGTAACAACAGATAGAGAACTCTTTGATGGTATTAAACTGGCTATGGAGCTGGATCACAAAGTCATTATTGAAAAAGAAATTCGTGGCCGGGAACTGGAAGTGGCAGTCCTGGGAAATAAAGATCCACAAGCTTCTCCTATTGGAGAAATCAAGGCGGCAGCGGAATTCTATGATTATGATGCCAAATACAAAAGCGACATTATCCAGACTTCCATTGTAACGGATTTACCGGAAGAAAAGCAGCAGGAGATAAAGAATGCAGCCGTAACGGTGTATAAAGCCCTTGGGTGCAGAGGACTATCTCGGGTGGACTTTTTTCTTTCAGAGGACGATGAAGTCGTCTTTAATGAAATCAACACCATGCCCGGCTTTACATCCATTAGCATGTATCCCATTCTCTGGCAAGCTGCCGGACTGGAGTATAGTGAGTTAATTGACCGTTTAGTGGATTTGGCCATAGAGGAAGCCGAAGAATTTTAAGAGAAAACTCTATTTGGGAAATAGCATTTTACAGTAAAAAAGCCTGCAAGAACTAGTTTTCTTCCAGGCTTTTGTAGTCTCCGCGCCGGGTAACCACTTGGTATCCAATGGCTTCCATTTGGCTTTTCAGTTGATACAATCCTTGGGCAGCTTCCTCACCGGTATAAAGTTTGTTGTCGTATAGTTGATAATCTTTTCTGTTTTCTGTCGGTGATAAATTAGGCATTACCACATTGGCACCGGCTAGAATCCCTTTTTCCCTCCCGGAGGTATCGATGGTACTAAGAGCTGTAGTTGCCGGCAGCAGCACCATTGGATGAAGCAAGCGTACCAGGGCAAGAGCCTTTATGGTAGCCTTTAGGGTTCCGGCTGTTTCCTTTGCAAAGGGTGTGTCCTGCTGGGGAATATATGGCCCCAGACCAACCATGTGAGGTTGAAATTCTTTAATAAACCGTAAATCCCTTACAATATGTTCCGTTGTTTGATAGGGGGAACCTACCATGAATCCACATCCCACCTGGTATCCGATTTCTTTCAAATCTCGCAAACATTGCATTCGCTTTGAAAAGGACATTTCTTTGGGATGTAATTGGTTGTAGTGACTTTCTGTGGCTGTTTCGTGGCGCAATAAATATCTGTTGGAACCTGCCGCATATAACCTTTGGTAGGCATCTTTGGTTTTTTCCCCCAGTGACAGAGTAATGGCACAATCAAGAAACATTTTTCTAATGGAAAAAACAATATCTTCCATGGTGTCATCATCAAAGAAAGGGTCTTCACCACCTTGTAATACAAATGTTCGAAAGCCCAGTTGATACCCTTGGCGGCAACACTGCAAAATTTGTTCTTTTGTAAGGCGATAGCGGTGAACATTGGCATTATCGCGGCGAAGTCCGCAATAATAGCAATCGTTAGGACAATAATTAGTGTATTCAATGAGTCCACGAATGTAGATGCTGTTGCCGTATACTTGACATGCTGTGGCAGCAGCACTCCTACAAAGGTGTTGCAGTACGTCTTCATCTGTGGATTCCACTAAGAAAAAGAGTTCTTCATCTGTAAGATCGTGGTTCGTACGCAACTTTTGAACTAGACTAAGCAAAGCTTGCTTATCAGAAGAATGCTTACTCATGAGATTCTCCCTGGTATGTTAATCCGGAGTAGGCGGTTTTACAAGCAATGCCGGGAAGGCGACCGATTTTTCCCGATAGGGCACTGATTTCCTTTTGCGTGGCTTCAATGGCTACGCTGATAATATTGATGTCTCGCTTGCGATAGGGAATACCCATGCGCCCAATGATACAGTAAGCGTATTGATGCAAGATTGTATTGAGGTCATCGATGGATTGTGAATCTTCTACTATTATTCCTAAAACGGCAACTCTCGTTTCCATAGTTTACTCTCCTTTTTACCAATATGCTTGGTATGGTTTATTGTACGAGTTTCCGGGAATCTTTGCAAACTGAAAAAGTGCCACGCAGCACAGCTGCTGTACTTTCTGTATGAGACCTGCTTGCCGTATCTTAGATACGGGCTAGGGCTTCAACTAAAGTGACAAGTAAAAACGCTTGACACCAAAATTTCATCATGCTAGAATAACCAAGGTTGAATAAGGTAGGTATAGTACCGTGTGTTTGTAGGGAGCTGCGATGATTGACAAATCCACAAGATACAGTATTCTTCTGGAATACTACGGAAAGCTGTTAACCCCAAGACAACAATCGGTAACAAAACTATACTATGATGAAAACCTTTCCTTAGCAGAGATTGCCGAGGAATTCGCCATTAGTCGCCAGGCCGTCCACGACGCATTGAAAAAGACCGAGACAGCCTTAGACGAATATGAGGAAAAGCTTCATATGGCACACCGTCTGTTTGCAAGGGAAGCCATTATAAAAGAAGTGGACGGGCAATTGGAATTATTGCAAGAGCAATATGGCGAAAACAAGGAATTGACAGCAAAACTACAGCGTCTTCGAAAGGTTATCGACACATTGGAAGAAATCGACACCTTAGAGGAATAGGAGCAACAATGGCATTTGAAGGATTATCTGAAAAACTGCAAAACGTCTTTAGCGGTCTCAAGAGTCATGGTACCTTGACGGAATCCGATATCGATCAGGCCATGCGCCAAGTAAAGCTGGCTTTGCTGGAGGCCGATGTCAACTTTAAGGTTGTAAAGGAGTTTGTCGCATCGGTAAAGGAAAAATCCCTTGGTTCTGATGTAATGAAATCTCTGACTCCGGGGCAACAGGTGGTGAAAATCGTCAATGAAGAATTAACAACACTAATGGGTGGGATTGATTCTAAACTGACTTTTTCATCCAGCGGCTTTACTACTTTACTGATGGTGGGCTTGCAGGGAACAGGAAAGACGACTACCTGCGGCAAGTTGGCGCTGAACCTGAGGAAAAAAGGGAAGAAGCCGATGCTTTGTGCTTGCGATATCTATCGTCCGGCGGCTATTGATCAGCTGGAGGTGGTTGGAAAGAGCGTTGATGTTCCGGTTTTTACCATGCGAGATTGTAAGGAGCCGGAGAAAATCGCCCTTGCGGCAAAAGAAGAGGCGCAGCGAATCGGCTGTAATGTTCTCATTGTAGATACCGCAGGACGTTTGCAGATAGATGAAGCCTTAATGGAAGAACTGGCCACTATTAAAAAGGCCATTTCTCCTCATGAGATTCTCTTAGTAGTAGACGCCTTGACAGGGCAAGATGCAGTCAATGCAGCCAGCGGATTTAATGACAAGCTGGGAATCGACGGCATCATTATGACAAAACTGGATGGTGATTCTCGAGGGGGAGCAGCCTTATCTGTTCGAAAAGTAACCGGAAAACCCATTAAATATGTGGGTATGGGAGAAAAGCTTAACGAACTGGAAGAGTTCTATCCGGATCGTATGGCCGGCCGAATTTTAGGCATGGGCGATATGATGAGTCTCATTGAGAAGGCGGAACAGCAGTTTGACGAAAAAGAAGCGGCCAAACTGGAAAAGAAAATTCGCAAAAATCAGTTTACCCTAGACGATTTTCTGGGGCAGATGGGACAGATAAAAAAGATGGGTGGCATTAGCAAGTTAATCGGTATGATACCCGGTATCAACCAAGCAGCTATGCAAGATGTGGATTTGGAAAAATCCGAACGAGAATTTGTTCAAATGGAAGCCATCATTCGGTCCATGACAAAGGAGGAAAGGGAAGATCCTTCCATCCTTAATGCCAGCCGTAGGAAACGTATTTCAAAAGGGTGCGGCCAGCCGGTTAGCAAGATCAACAACTTGGTCAAGCGATATACGGAGGCACGGAAGATGATGAAATCAATGATGAAACCGGGAGCCAAGCTCCCCAAGATGTTCCGATAATCATGTTGACAAAACATTGATATATATAACCTGATAAATCTTGATACATATGGAGGAAACAAAAATGGTAAAAATCAGACTTAAGAGAATGGGTGGACACAAAAAACCTTTCTACAGAATCGTAGTAGCAGATTCCAGACGTGCCAGAGACGGAAAGTTTATTGAAGAAATTGGATACTTTAACCCGCTGACAGATCCTGACACAATTAAAGTAAATGCAGAGGCAGCTACAAAGTGGATGGAAAACGGTGCTCAGTTGTCTGAAAGAGTACGCAGCATCTTCAAAAAAGAAGGGATTATTCAGTAAGGAAAGCGGTGAATTGAATGACTGAATTGGTAGCATCCATTGCCCGGTCATTGGTTGATGATCCGGAAGCGGTCTCTGTAACAGAAACGGTAGAAGGGACCACGACTATCATTCAGCTACGGGTGGCCGCGGATGATATGGGAAAAGTAATTGGAAAGCAAGGGAGAATTGCAAAAGCCTTGCGTACAGTTGTAAAAGCAGCGGCTACAAAGCTAAATAAAAAGGCTATAGTTGAGATAGTACAGTAAACACAAGGCACATAGTTTCTATGTGCCTTGGCTTATATATGTTATGAATGAAAAAAATACAATAAACTCGGAAAACACAATGGATCTGGTGGTTATTGGAAAAATTGTCAATGTGGTTGGTCTAAAAGGCGCCGTTAAAGTGGAAAATTATTCTGATGAACCTGACAGATTTGAAACCATTGAAAAAGTATATATCGATCACATCTTGTACAGGATCGTCCATGTTCGATACCAAAAGACCATGGTGATTTTGCAGTTGGATTCTATTGAGACACGCAACCAGGCAGAACAATTACGGGGAAAAGAAGTTGCTATGGCAGCAGATGACCTTTGGGAATTACCGGAAGGCCGGTATTACATTCGGGATTTGCTTGGCAGCATAGTGCTCCTTGATGACGGCAGCATTCTTGGAATATTGGAAGATATTAAAACCGATATCTCTCAGGATTTGTATTGTATTAAAACAACCCAAGGGAAAATCGTCTATCTTCCCGGTGTGAAGGAATTTTTGCAGGCCATTGAACCGGAAGAAAAACGGATTACCGTTGTACTTCCCGATGGTTTACTGGAGCTATAAGGAGGAAACCTTTGAAAATTGATATTTTAACGTTGTTTCCTTCCATGTTTTCACCACTATCCGAAAGCATCCTTGGGAAAGCGCAAGAAAAGAGTCTCTTAGATATTACCGTTACCAACATTAGGGATTTTACCTTGGATAAACACAACAAAACCGATGAATATCCCTTTGGTGGAGGCGTCGGTATGGTTATGACTTGTGATCCGATTTTTCGTACGCTGGAACATATTGGCACAGATAACCGAAAGCTGATTTACATGAGCCCACGAGGAAACGTATTAGATCAAGAGAAGATACTGGAGTTAAAAGATACAGATCCGGTGATTCTTTGCGGTCACTACGAAGGGGTGGATCAGCGAATTTTGGAGTATTACGATATGGAGGAAATCTCCATAGGAGACTATATTTTAACCGGCGGGGAACTGGCAGCAATGGTGTTGGTGGATTCTGTTGCCAGAATGGTACCGGGAGTGTTAAAAAGTGAAACGGCAACTATGGAAGAGTCGGTGTATTCCGGATTACTTGAATACCCACAGTATACAAAGCCGAGAGTCTATAAAGAGATGGAAGTGCCGGAGGTGCTGCTGAGCGGTCATCACAAAAACATTCATCTTTGGAATTTGGAACAGTCTCTTTTATTAACAGCAAAGCGGAGACCGGATTTATTAAAGGCTTTTGCTGAGAAGAAAGACCTCCTTACCAAGGAGGAGATAAAGCTATTGGAAAAGGCTCTCAAGTGTTGTAAAATAAGGTTTGGAGACGAATAATGCCAAAGCTTAAACGAAAGACAATTGTTATATATATCTTAGCTATTATCGTATTGTATTTGATTATAGCAGTTATCCCCTCTATTACTGATGCACTGACAGCAACAGAGACGGTTCACTATGGCAAATTAACGGTGAAAGATCAGGTGACCGGCGTGGTGGTGCGAGATGAAACTGTGTATACAGCCGGTGTCAGCGGCACCGTGGATTTCAGACTAAAAGAGGGAGATGTGATTACCAAAGGTACTCGTGTCTTAGATATTAAAGAAGCGGATGCAGAGGAAAATAATGCTTCTTCACCTTCTGGGAAATACAGCGATATTATTGCTTCTCTTGATAAGGATACCATTGAAGATGACAAGGGAATTAGCCAACGTCGTGGTAAGTATTCTCACTATGCTGATGGATACGAAAACTTCTACACACCTAGTTCCATGAAAAAGATAACGGCCTCTGACATGAATAATCATGGAGATGACTCTGTGGATTTACGGCGGAAAGAAGTAGTTAAGGGAGAACCAGTTTATCGTGTTGCCGATAATAAAAGTTGGTATGTTCTCTGCTGGCTGGATGAAAACAGTGCCGGAAAATACAAAAAAGGAAACAATGTAAAATTGCAGATGCCCGATGGCTGGGTAAAAGCATCCGTTTACGATATAGCAAGAGAGGGGCATCAGTGGAAACTGATATTGCGATCTTCCGGGTACTGTAAAAACTGGGAGAAAATACGTGTGGCGGAAATGTCCATTGTAACAGCCGATAGTGAAGGATTGATTATTAGCAGCAAAAGCTTAACGACAAAAAACGGACAAGTGGGAGTATATGTACGATCTACCACGGAAGATTATGTATTTACACCGGTGCAGGTACTGGGTACCGATGGGAAAAATACCATGGTCAGTGAAAGTGCTTATTATGATAAAAAAGGAAATTCAGTACATACTGTAGAGATTTACGATGAAGTCCTAAAAAATCCTAAAAAGCAGTAAGGAAAGAGGCGAATAAAAATGGAAGATATTGCACAAAACCTAAAAAAAATACGAGATACTTTGTCGGATGGAGTTTCGTTGATAGCGGTTACAAAAACCCATACATACCGGGAAATCAATGAGGCTATTGATGCCGGTGTTACGGATATCGGCGAGAATAAGGTACAGGAAATACTGGAGAAATACGATTGTGTAAAGCCGGTTCGCTGGCATATGATTGGTCATTTACAAACCAATAAAGTACGCCAGATTATTGATAAAGTATATATGATTCAATCTGTAGATTCTCTAAAGCTCGCTACAGAAATTAACAAGAGAGCAGAGCAGCGCCAACTGACCATAAATATTTTGGTACAAGTTTCCCCGGCTAATGAAGAAAGCAAGTTCGGTGTGCCCTTGGAAGACACAAAAGAATTGGTGAAAGAAATACTGGAAACCTGTCCAAATGTTAAAATTTGCGGACTCATGTGCGTTGCACCCTTTGCAGATGACCCGAAGGATGTTAAAATATACTTTGATAAAGTGAAGCAGCAGTATGATGACTTGGCACAGCTGCAACATGAAAATTTGGAATTTCGTCACTTATCTATGGGAATGTCCCATGATTATATGGAAGCCATGGAATCAGGAGCCAATATGGTTCGCATCGGCAGTGCCATTTTTGGCAAACGCGTATACTAATTGTAGGAGGAAGACATAATGGGAGTATTTGATAAATTCAAAGACTTGGTAGGTATCGAAGAATACGACGACGAGGAAATCACAGAAGAAGAAATGCAGACTACCAGCGCACAGTTGGAACGCCGTAAGGTTGACAACCGCCCATCGGGAAATTACCAGAGAAATCGTGATAAAGTGGTGGATATGTACAGCAAAAATGATTCCATGCGGATGATTCTCATTGAGCCAAAGGCTTTTGATGAGTGTCCAAAGCTGGTGGATTCTCTAAAGCAAAACAAACCTGTTATTTTGAATCTGGCAGAAATCGATTCAGAAACAGCGCGGAAGATTTTTGACTTCCTTAGTGGTGCCACCTATGCTCTTAACGGTAATGTGCAGAAGGTAGCAGAAAACATCTTTATCTTTGCACCGGAAAGCGTTGATATTTCTGCAGCAGCAGAAACAAGTGGCTTTGATTTTTCAGGTAAACAAGATAATTGGAGGTAAGAAACCATGATTACTCCTCTTGATATTCAAAAAAAATCTTTTGAAAAAAGTTTCCGTGGATACAAGGCGGAAGAGGTGGATGTATTCCTTGATATGCTAACCTTAGATATGGAAAAGCTAATAAAGGAAAACGCCCGTTTAAAATCAGAATTGGAATCAGCAGAAGGGGACTTGACCAAATTCAAAGGCTCTGAAGGCGAAGTGGTAAAGGTGCTGGAACAGGCAAAGCAGTTGATGGATGATATATCCAAAAGTGCAGAAAAGCGTGCTGAGGTAATGATTAAAAATGCTGAACTGGATGCCGACATGATTTTGCGGGAAGCCAAGGATAATGCAGCAGTTCTCAAGGAAGAAAACGTAAGTCTGAAAAACAGATACGAAAACTTCCGTGACAGATACGAAAAGATGCTGCAGGATGAGTTGGCACATTTCAGAACACTAACGGACAACATGTTCCCGGAATTTGAAAGTGATAAACTAGAAGAAATCCTGGCAGAAGATACGACAACTGTTGAAAAACCGGATGCAGATGCAACCATAATCATGGATGAGTCGGTCATTGAAAAAATGGCCAAACCAAAGGAACATTCCGGAAGGGATACCACTGTATTAGGTGGTTCCAAACCGGACCTAAGTAAAACAATGGTACTGGATATCAATGAAAAAGGCGGGGAATAAAATGGCTCCCCGCCTTTTTATCACTTTGCCGAAGAAAACGGCTCTGGCTTCTTTCTCTTTGCTTTTGGGGATTCTTTTAGCGGATAGAATTGTAAAGCTGGTAACTTGTAATTTGCTGGAGCCGGGAACCTCTGTTCCGGTTGTAGGAAGGTTATTACAACTGACCTATGTACAGAATACAGGAGCAGCCTTTAGTGTGCTGTCGCAATACACATGGGTTTTGATTGTCATAAACAGCTTGCTTTTGATTGTTTGTATTGGGGTGTTTCTTTTCAAGGTGAGAAAGGCAGTGACAGCCATCCCCCTTGCCATGATTATCGGTGGGGGTTTGGGGAACCTGATAGATAGGCTGTACTATGGTTATGTAATCGATATGTTTGATTTGCGCCACTTTGCCGTATTTAACGTTGCGGATATCTTCGTTTGTGCGGGCTGTTTACTGCTGGGGATTTCCTTAGTGTTTTTTGGAGATAAATCATGACGATGGAGCAGATATACACGGTGCAAGTGAAAGAGAACGAAGCCGGTCTTCGTATGGACAAACTGCTGGCAACCTACGTGACAGAAGTCTCCCGCAGTTTTTTGCAGAAGCTTATTGATCAAGGAAACATAAAGGTGGATGGATCTGTTTGCAGATTAAAAAAGCAAAAGCTCGCTGCCGGCAGTGAAGTCACCATTACGATTCCGGAACCTGAGGAAGTATCTGTAGAACCTCAAGAAATCCCCTTGGACATTGTTTACGAAGATCAAGATGTACTGGTGGTAAACAAGCCAAAAAGATTAGTGGTTCACCCGGGAGCCGGGAATCAAGAAGGTACTTTGGTCAATGGTATTTTATATCACTGTGGTGATAATTTATCTGCCATCAATGGTGTTGTACGTCCCGGTATCGTTCATCGCATCGATAAAGATACCAGCGGACTATTGATGATCGCTAAAAACGATATGGCTCATCGTTCTTTGGCAAAACAGCTAGCGAATCACACTATTACACGGGCTTACGTTGCCATTGTATATAATAGCTTCAAAGAAGACGCCGGAACGGTAGATGCCCCCATTGGACGAGATCCGAAGAACCGGCTTCGCCAAGCTGTAACAGATAGTCATTCTCGTCATGCAGTGACACACTATAAGGTTTTGGAACGACTAGGCGTTTATACGATGATTAAGGCAGTGTTGGAAACCGGTCGTACTCACCAAATTCGTGTTCATATGAGTCATATTGGTCATCCTCTGTTAGGCGATACGGTTTATGGTCCCAAAAAGAATCCCTTTGGCGTGGAAGGTCAAATGCTCCATGCCAAGGTCTTAGGCTTTGTTCATCCCAGTGCGGGAGAATATATGGAATTCTCGGCTCCGGAACCACCGGAATTTCAAAAGGTTTTACAGGAATTGAGGAAACGGCAATGACCAAGCGGGCTTTTCCTCCAGGCGCCATGTTAAATCCGGTACCGGTTGTAATGGTGTCTTGTGGGGACATACATAAAGAAAAGAATATCATTACCATTGGATGGACGGGGATTGTAAATACTCATCCTGCTATGATATATATTTCGGTGCGGAATCATCGACATTCCTATGATATTATTAAGAAGTCAGGAAAGTTCGTCATCAATCTTGTGGATACATCTTTGACTAAAGCGGCCGATTGGTGTGGTGTTCGGTCCGGGGCAAAATATGACAAATTTAAGGAAATGAAGCTCCATGCAGTGGCAGCAACAAAGTCAAATACTCCTATGATAGAGGAGAGTCCGGTCAATATAGAATGCCAAGTGGAGAAAGTTATTCCTTTGGGAAGTCATACCATGTTTTTGGCTAGTATTACTGCCGTTAGTGTGGAGGAAACGCTAATCGATGATGACGGTAGAATTTGCTTAGATAAGGCAAATCTAGTGGCCTACAATCATGGCGAATATTTTCCCTTGGCCAAAAGTTCCATTGGTTCCTTTGGATATTCTGTCATGAAAAAGAAAACAAAGAAAAGGCGGCAGGCAATGGCCATGAAGAAAAGGCAGTGCCGATAGTGACACTGCCTTGCGCTCAGTAATATTTTGCAGTGATTGAAATGTTCCTTGCTCAATGCAAGATCAATGGCACGGACCAGCCTTAATAATGATTGACGACATAATCCAAGCACTGCTCGCAGATACAACCTCCACGAAAGGCAATCGTTCGATACGATTTGTTACACACTGTACACTTTCTTTTCATGGTGTTACCTCTCTTTCTTTTCAATACTACTGATCGATCGAAGAGTTTATCTCAATTGTAGGAAGAACGAAGGAGAAAAGCAACGAAAAAGAAAAAATAGTGGGGAAACCTGCAAATAAAGTGGCAATATCTACCATTGCCATTGTGTTTTTTGAAAGGATGAATATATGTACAATAACTTTTTATTGAAAACATATCGAAAAACGGAGAAAATAGCCGGTTATAAATGGTCGGTTGAAAATCCACGAATGGTGGTTTGTCTCATTCATGGATTAGCAGAGTATGCCGGCAGATATGAAAGAGTTGCCACCGCCTTTAATGAAAAGGGCATTGCCATGGTTTCCATGGATCTAAGGGGGCACGGTATTTCTTCCGGAAAACCGGATCATGCAGCTCCTCGTAACGATATTTTACAAGACATAGATGCCCTGGTAGAGTATGCCAAAGAAAATTGGCCCGGTGTCCCTATTGCCATGTATGGTCATAGCCTGGGAGGTAACTTGACCCTGGATTACCGTGCCAGAGGAACCTATAACCATCACGTGGCTTGCTACACTGTATCAGCACCATGGTTACTTTTATATAAAGATATGCCGGTGCCTGTAGTTCACTTTGTCAAGTTGCTGGCGAAGATAAAGCCGTCCTTACATCTGGCTTCGGGAATTGATGAAAAGCAGCTGGGGAACCCGCAGCATGTACAAGGGTATAGCAAAGATCCTTTAGTAGGAGACGGTATTTCTGCACTGACAGCAATTGAAGCCTATGAAATCGGCAAACAGTTGGCACATGGTACCTATCAGAAGGAAACAGGCAGAGCAAAAGCCGTCCCGATGCTTTTAATGCATGGAACGGCCGATACCATTTGCAGTATTGAAGGAAGCCGCCTATACGCGGCTCGAGATGATCAAAATTGCGAGTTTATTCAGTGGCAAGAGTATTGCCATGAAATTCACAACGGAGGGCAAAATGCCAATGGAGACGAAGTCATCAAAACCATGGTAAAGTATTTGGAACGGCAACTGCAAAACCCGGAAAAGTAATTGCTGCTACCGGCAATGGCTTTTCTATGGTAGAACCGGATTCACATATACGGTTTTGTTGTTGGTGAATATACACATACCCGGTTTTGCACCATTTGGCTTTTTCACGTAACGTACCTGGACATAGTCTACAGGTACGTTTTCTGATTGCCGGCCTTTGCTATGATAAGCGGCAACGGCAGCAGCTTCCATAATGTCGGCTTCCTTTGGCTCTTGGCCATTGGCAAAGAGAATCACATGAGAACCGGGGATATCTTTTGTATGAAACCACCAGTCATGGCGTCCGGCAGTCTTAAAGGTCAGGCGATCGTTTTCGGTGTTGTTGTGACCGGCCCAGATTTCCAGACCACTACTGGTATGGTATTTCATTGGTTCCAGCTTTATTTTCCGCCGGTGCTCGGACTGCTTTCTTTCCCGCAAGTAACCTCCTTGCGTTAATTCCTGGACTATGGCCTGCAAGGCATCAGTGGAATCAGCCTGCTTTATAAAGTTGGCAGTGGATTCCAAATAAGCGATTTCTTTGGAAGTTTCCTCCATTTGCAATGCTTTTTCCTTAATGGCCGTCTTAGATTTATTGTATTTCTTAAAATACTGCTGAGCGTTTTTGGCCGGTGCAAAGCGAGGATCCAAGGGAATGGTGACCAGGCTGCCGTCATAGTAATTTTCCACAACAGCCTTTGTATCGCCGGTTTTTATTTGGTGTAAATTCGCCGTAATAAGCTCGCCATACACACGGTAGGTGTCGGCGGCATCTGCTTTAATCAAATCATCTCCCAGTTTTTGCTTTTTTAAGCGAGCCTTCTTTAAAAGGTGCTGAACTTGGCGTCGTAAATTGGATGACTGCTGATGGATTCTGTTGGAAATCAATCGATGGGAGTAAAAATACTCGATGGTTTCGCTGACCGTAGTAAAGGCAAGGGATTCATATATTCCTTGGTATTCTTTCACAGGAAATATATGGAAATCCGTCGGCGTTTTATCCGGTTTTAGGTAAACCGCCGGAGAGAGATTTCCATTTTCTAAATCCTGCTGCATTTTCGTTAAAATCTCCCAAGGAGCCGGTGCCATCATGCGCGCAACCAAGGGGGAGATGCCCATGATGGAATCCAGTAGCTGCTTGTCATCTCCTGTACGCTTTTCCAGGAAATCTTTATCCACTTTATCAAAAGGCAGTTTGTCCTGTTTCGGCGGATATTGGTACTTTTTTCCCGGTAATACTTGGCGAACTCTATTAATATCAAAAGAAAGACGCTTGATACTATCGATAATATGCATATTGGCAGGATCCACAAGAATGACATTGCTGTGTTTGCCCATAATCTCAATAATCAGCATCAGTGGTCGTTGAAACCCCAGATCGTCCAGGGTATCAAAGACAATTTCAATGATTCGTTCCGAGTCTTTTTGGTGAATCTCTTTAACGTAGGAAGCCGTTAGGTATTTGCGCATCAACATGCAAAAGGAAGAAGGCTGAGCCGGATTGACAAAGTCTCCCTTGGTTATGAATACCCCCGGGTGATCGTTGTTGGAGCTCATGTATAGCTTGAAGCGTCCCTTTGAGGTGTGAAGCAAAAAAACCAGCTCGTCTTTTTC
Organism: uncultured Eubacteriales bacterium; assembly: GCA_963542695.1. Taxonomy (GTDB): domain Bacteria; phylum Bacillota; class Clostridia; order Peptostreptococcales; family Anaerovoracaceae; genus RUG100. Next base: position 27,851 of record CAUTYX010000002.1, on the reverse strand, counting down.
CGGCTGGTAGATCTTATCTATTTTTCCGCCGCAGAGAGCCTCCGACAACTCCCGTGCTACGGCTCTTGTTACGATTCCGTCAAAAGCCATTTTAGTTTCCTTTCTTATTATGCTATAATAGATTTTAACATAAAAAACAAAGAAAGGAAGTTAATTCTATGATCTGCAGCATGACAGGATTCGGAAGAGGAGAGGCTTCTGATGGAAAGAGAATTGTTACTTGTGAAATTCGTTCTGTCAATCATCGCTATGCCGATATTTACATAAAAATACCACGTCGTTACTCTTTTGCCGAAGAAGCCATTAAAAAAATCGTTAAGGAAACGGTTCATCGCGGCAAGGTAGAAGTATCTGTAATGATCGTTAATTTAACGGAAGAAGATACGGAAATCAATTTAAATACAGGGCTGGCAGATCAGTATTACCGGTGCTTGAATCAACTAAATGAAAACTTTGATTTGGGAGGCAAGGTGACCTTAGAGATGCTTGCGTCCATGCCGGATATCATGCGTTCCGTCCCGGTAGAGGAAGACGAGGAAGTTTTCCAAAAGGTCGTAGATGAGGCTGTATACAAGGCGTGCAAGGCACATGACCAAATGCGTATGGTAGAAGGCGAAAAATTAAAACAAGATTTGGAAATGCGCGGTGACTTGATCCGTAACTTGGTCGATAGGATTTCTGAAAGAGCGCCTAAAGTAAGCATGGAATATAAAGACAGGCTGCGGGAAAGAATTTGCGAACTGGTCAACGGTACGGTGGAGATTCCCGAAGATAGAATCACACTGGAAGCAGCCATTTTTGCTGACAAAGCCAGCATTACAGAAGAATTGGTGCGGCTCAATTCTCATATTGACCAGATGCAGGAGATTCTCTCCGGTGATGGTACGGTTGGGAAAAAATTGGATTTCCTTGTACAAGAAATGAACCGAGAGGCCAATACCATCGGCTCCAAGTCCAACGACAGAGATATTACCAACTACATGCTGGAGCTAAAAAGCGAAGTGGAAAAAATACGAGAACAGGTACAAAACATTGAATAATGTAGTATTTGCAATTGCACGAAAGAGCAACAGGTAGTATACTATTTTAATTGAAAGTGACAGGCGATATAGATAGGCGATAATGAAACAATACGGAAAACTGTTTGTGATATCCGGCCCATCAGGTACCGGAAAGGGAACCATATGTAACGCCTTGACAAAGAATAATGACCGGTTAGTGGTGTCTGTCTCTATGACAACCAGGCAGCCTCGAAATGGTGAGGTTCATGGCACGCATTATTACTTTGTTGATGTGGCGGAATTTGAAGACACCATTGCAAAGGACGGTTTGTTGGAATATGCCAAGGTGTATGAAAATTACTATGGTACGCCGCGTAAAATGGTAATGGATGAGCTGGCAAAGGGTCGCGATGTCCTGTTGGAGATTGATATTCAGGGCGCGATGAAGGTGAAAAAAGCCTATCCGCAAGGAGTATTTATTTTCATTTTACCGCCATCTTTGAAAAAACTGCGAGAACGGATAGAAAACCGTGGGACAGACAGTAAGGAAGTTATCGACCTTCGCATGAGCAAAGCAGCGGGAGAAATCCAGTGGCTAAAGGAATATGATTATTATGTGATTAACGATGACTTTGAAGAGGCTGTTACAAAGACAAAGGAAATCATGTCTGCTGCTCATCAGAAAGTAGACGCTCGAATTGATACAGTAGTAGAAAGATATAAGGAGGACAACTGATATGATGTTATATCCCTCAATTGGGGAAATTAAGAAAAAAGCAGATAGTCGATACACATTGGTTATTTTAGCTGCAAAGCGTGCCAGAGATATTATCGATGGCAAACCGGTACTCATTGACGATGAAATGATTGAGAGACCTGTATCTATTGCAGCCCATGAAATCGACGAAGATTATATTACCTATGAAAGACATGAAGAAGAGTAATTCTGTGTAGCCATATATCATGTCATAGCGTATAACCGTGCCCATACCTTTTGGGTGCGGTTTTTTTATAGAAAGAATGATTTTTTATTACAGTTACTGTGTGCTATTTATATTGTGTGAGGTGGATATGAAAGCGTATGTGTGTCAATGGAAAAGGTGAAACGTGGAAGCTGTTAAAGGAAAATATTCTCTACATCAGGCAGGAACAGCGGTATGTTGTCATACAGACAAGAGAAGGAGAAATTAAACGATGGGGGAAAATGAAGGATATGTTTCCGGACTTGGAAGAGGATAAGAGTATTCATCGCTGTCATAGCTACTGCTTGATAAACTTTGATTGTGTCAATGGAATGAAGGATTCGGTGGTTTACTTTGAAGGTGGTAAAACCATGTATTTAGGGATAAATAGCTTTCGACAAGTACGCAAAGCCTTTATTGGTTACTTAAAAACATGATTTTTTTCATTTTCTTTTGTGTTTTTTCTGTGAAGTCCTAGAAAATAACCGAATTAGGAACAACAAACAACACAAGATAAAGGGGATATGCGTGTAAAACACGAAAAAAACTACTGTAAATAGGGAAGATTATATAGGTTTACATAATATAGATTATCCTTTGACAGTAAAATTCTTCAATGCTATTATGTCAACACTGGTCCTGATAGTGTGAGGAGGAATCTTTGTGTGATGAAGAAGAAAGTTCTAACGATTCTGCTTAGCTTGACGGTTATGGCAACGGCAATGTGCTTTGCGCCTGATAGAGCAGAGGCAGCCGGCTACTCTATACGGTCAGTAGGAGTAGGGTATCCTATCCACTTATATGAAGGAAAAGGATTCATTGTCAAGGGAAGAGTATATTCCGGTGCCAAACTAAAAAAGGTGAGAGCCGGTGTAAAATACATCCATGGCGGATGGAAATGGGGGTACTACAAAACAGTCAACCCAAGAAAAAATTCATATAACTTAAACGAAATGGACTACAGTATTCCGATTCGGAAGCTGCCTACAGGAACCTACTACTACAGCGTATATGCCAAAAACAAATATGGCATAGAAAAGACCGTTCTACAAAAGAAGTTTACAGTATCTAAGATATACTCAGCCGGCGTTTCACGACCGACGACGTTGAAACGAGGAAAGGGCTTTGTAGTAAAAGGCGTTGTTCGTTCTACCTTCAAAATGAGAAATGTAAAGGTAGGCGTACGGAGCAAATCGGGAAACTGGGTAAGCGGTGTTAATGCCAGTAGGATACCTAACTCTAAGTCCTATAGTCTTTCGAAAGTAGACAGCAATTTACGCTTTGGAAAACTAAGCAACGGCACCTATTATTATACCGTAAAGGGAACGGATCTATATGGAAAGACCAAGACGGTTGTTAACCAGCGGTTTAAAGTTACCTCAACAGGTACCTCCAGTAGTGGAGGCAGTTCCGGTTCAGCCAACGGCATCATACGCAGCGGCGGTTACCAAAAGAGCTATAAAAGCCGGGTAATCAATTCCATTGGAGCGCAACCGATGTCCGGTCCATGTGGAATCTACGCCATGGCCTATGCTCGCGCGGTAAAAGACGGTTACTTTAGTCATCCATCCTATTCATGGTTAAAAAGAAACTATGGACACGGGAGCAATGCTGCTTATTGGTGGGAGGCCGGTGGAGAGTCTAATTACTACTCCAGTTCCAAAAGTTGCTATAAAAAAGCGTTGTGGCAGCTGGCTTGCGGAAAACCTTGTATTATAAACGTATATAACGGGTATACAGGTAATCAGCATTACATAACTCTGATTGGATATAAAGCCGGTACTACCTATAGCAACGTATCCTTATCGAAATTTATAGCACTGGATCCTGCATATGGAAAACAGATAAACGTATCCAGCATGAAGTATTCTAACCATAGGACACCGCAGCTGATTACATTCTAAAAAAGTAGTATACGGATAATAGCATAAAGATGAAGCAAGAGCTCTTGGCATCTTGCCAAGAGCTCTTTTGGTAGATATTCTATTGAAGTTTTCTTTTCGATTGAAAGAGGGCGTTTACAACTGATCGGTAATGTCTTCACCACCGGAGGCACCACCCTGGTCAGTGCCGCCATCGGCTCCCGGTTCTTCGCCACCGGCATTACCATTATCATTATTGTTGTTATCCTGGTTGTCTTGACCGTTGTTGGAGTCGTTTGGATCGGATTGTTCCTTTTGTTTGTTTTGATTTTGCGTAGAACCACCATTGTTTACATCTCCGTTATTATTGTCAACATCGGAATTGTTGTTGGTATCTTGCTGTTGTGTTTCTTTATTCTTGCCTAGATGGCTTACAAAGTCCGCTAGGGTTGGGCCAAAACGCCAACCGGCAAGGGCTACAGCCAAGATAATCACAAGAGCGATAATCGGTCCTTTGCGAATTTTACGTTTTGTTTTCTTTTTTCTCTTTGGTGGTTTTGCAGCACCTCTTCTTCCTCTTGGATCAGCGTTATGAGAGACTGTTTTGTATTCCTTTTGTTGCGTATCTTCTTGGTATACATCTCTATCATAATCTTCTTCGTAGGTGTTATCCCGGTAGCTATTTTGGTAATCCTCTTGTTCCTTTCGAGGAGAGGTAGGACGATTTTCCTGCTGTTGCGTTCGTTTTCCAAAAGTCGGTTCTACAATCGGGAATCCACAGTTGGGGCATCGACTGGCGATGTCGGCCACGGCGTGGCCGCATTTTGGACACTTGATTAATGCCATAGTAATTCCTCTTTTCTGTATAGTTTGTAAAATTATTTGCTGTTTTTCTTTGCATCATAATAACAATGTATGATGTGGAATTCAAGTGTTGCCCCCTTTAAGAACTGTCATATTCACTTATCTTTCACTTTGTTCACCAAATCTTTATAGCAAGGAGGCGGTGACAGGACGGGGAAAAAACAGATGTATATAAAAGGGCACTGTGCTATAATAATTGTGACTGATGAAAGAATATAAAGGAGCTTATTATGCAACCAAAGTACAAACGTGTATTACTGAAAATCAGCGGCGAGGCTTTGGCCGGAGATAATAAATTCGGAATGAACGAGGCCATGCTAAAAAAGACGGCACAGCAAGTGAAGGATATTTACGACCTGGGAGTGGAGATTGCCATTGTTGTTGGCGGCGGAAACTTCTGGAGAGGGCGTAGCAGCGGCAGCATGGATCGGTCTACGGCAGATTATATAGGGATGCTGGCTACAGTGATGAATTCCATGGCATTGCAGGACGCTTTTGAGGCACTGAGGATGCCTACACGAGTGCAGACCGCTATTACCATGCGCGAAGTAGCAGAACCTTATATCCGCAGAAAAGCCATCAGCCATTTAGAAAAGAAAAAAATTGTCATCTTTGGAGCGGGAACAGGAAATCCGTTCTTTTCCACTGATACAACAGCGGCATTACGTGCGGCAGAAATCGATGCAGATATCATTTTGCTGGCTAAGAATATTGATGCTGTTTATTCTGCTGATCCGGCCAAGGATCCCTCGGCGGTTCGATACGACCATCTGACACATTGGGAAGTTTTGGAAAAAGACTTGAAGGTAATGGATAGTACGGCAGCTTCCTTGTGTCGGGATAATAATATTGCTATCCATGTATTTGGAATCGCAGAAGAAGGAAACGTTATGAAAGCCGTTTGCGGCGAAAAAATAGGAACTATAATTGAGTAGGAGGACGAGACAATGAGTGATCAAGTAATCACTACACTGGAAGAAAAAATCGGCAAATCATTACAGAGCTTGAAAAACGAGATGAATACCATTCGTGCAGGCCGGGCTAATCCGGCATTGTTAGACAAGGTTACTGTAAACTACTACGGAACAGAAACACCCCTAAAGCAACTGGCAAATGTTTCTATTCCCGATGCCAGAACTTTGGTTGTAACGCCCTTTGACCCTAAATCCATCGGGGATATTGAACACGGTATTCAGGCTGCCAACATTGGAATCAATCCGGTAAACGACGGCAAATTGATACGTCTTGTTGTACCACAGGTAACAGAAGAACGCCGTAAAGAATTGACAAAAGAAGTAAAGAGTCTGGGTGAAGAAGGCAAAGTTGCTGTCCGTAACCTCCGTAAAAAAGCCATCGATGATCTTAAAAAGGAAGAAAAAGAAGGCGAATTAACAGAGGATGAACTGCACCTGGAACAGGATGAAGTGCAAGAACATATCGACCGAGCCATTGCCGACATTGATGAAATGGTGGCCGAAAAAGATAAAGGAATCATGGAAGTATAGAGTATATGCTGGATCGTCAAAATATACCCGGACACATTGCCATCATTATGGACGGCAATGGCAGATGGGCCAAAAAGAGAAACTTGCCTCGGGTGCGGGGTCACAATGCCGGAATGAATGCCCTAGTGGAAATTGTTCGGCATTCTTCTCATCTGGGCGTTAAACATTTGACTGTATATGCATTTTCTACTGAAAATTGGAAGAGATCCACCGAAGAAATCGGTGGTATCTTTCGATTACTGGTAAAATTCGTTGACAGTAAAATTGAAGAACTAGATAGGGAAAATGTCAGAGTCCGCGTGTTGGGAGAATATTCTAAACTACCGGAAAAGTCCATTGAGAGATTGAATCAAATGATGGACAGAACCAAAAACAACACCGGTCTACAGTTTAACATTTGTTTAAACTACGGCGGCAGAAGCGAAATTTTATATGGGGTCAAAGACATCGCCCAAAGAGTACAAAAAGGACAGCTGGAGCCGGAAAATATTACAGAAGAGCTGATTTCTCGTTGTCTTTTTACCGGCAAAGAAGGGATTCCGGATCCGGATTTACTGATCCGTACCAGTGGAGAACAGCGGCTTTCTAATTTTTTGTTATGGCAAAACGCTTACAGTGAAATGGTGTTTTCTCCGGTTTTGTGGCCGGATTTTACACCGGAAGTTTACGAGGATGTTATTGACCAATATCAACATAGAGACAGACGATTTGGCGGGAGGTAACTTTGAAGACCAGAATTATTTCAGGATTAATTATGCTGCCTTTGTTAATAGTAATATTGTTAGGGAAATACATTCTCTTTGCAGCTTGCTTTATCATAGGTATCGTAGGAGTATACGAATTTTATCGTGGCTTTCATGCCATGGAAGTAAAGCCGTGTTATTCCATTGCAATTGCCTCAGCAGTAGGGTTGTATGCAGTGGAGTTGTTTGCAAACCATGAAAAATGGTATTTGTTGTGGCTATTTCTAACGGTGCTGGCTTGTATGCTGTACTTGTTTAAGATTGAACAGCGAAAATTGGAAGATGCCATGGCTACGCTTTTTGGTATTGTCTACGTGGTGTTCTTTTCTTTCCATGTGACATTGGTGGATCGAACAGGGGACACCGGTATCCTGGTTTGGCTGGTTATCTTTGGTGCCTTTGGTACAGATGTTATGGCGTATTTTGCCGGAGTGGCTCTTGGAAAACACAAGCTATGTCCTTCCATTAGTCCCAAGAAGACCATTGAAGGATCCATTGGGGGCATCCTTGGAAGTGTCATTATCTGTGGCACCTTTGGAGCTGTATTTGCAAAAGAATATTTGGTTCACTGTTTGATTTTGGGATTGCTTTGCGGTGTGTTTTCACAATTTGGAGATCTTACCGCCAGCATCTTCAAACGGAAAATGGGAATCAAAGATTATGGAAATTTAATTCCGGGTCACGGTGGAATATTAGACCGGTTTGACAGTGTCTTGTTTACGGCACCATTGGTATACTACTATATTCTATTTGTGATTCAGTAAGGAGTATTGGCAATATGAAGACCATATCCCTATTGGGAAGCACCGGATCTATCGGTACCCAGTGCCTGGATGTTTGCCGTCATCATCCGGAAGAATATAAAGTGATGGCAATGACATGCCATCAAAACATTGAAACTTTTTCCGGACTTGTAGGCGAGTTTCGGCCCAAAGTCGCTGTTTGCGCCAAGGAAGAAGACGCTCTTTTGTTGGCAAAGGAATTTCCGGAAACGGAATTCTTTTATGGACAAGAGGGAATCATGGTAGTAGCCACTATGGCGGTGGACTTGGTAGTAAATGCCCTCAGCGGTGTTGCAGGTTTAGCACCTACATACGGTGCTATTAAAGCGGGCCGTGATATTGCTTTGGCCAATAAGGAAACACTAGTGGCCGGCGGTTCATTGATGATGCCGGCAGCAAAAGAATGCGGCATATCCCTGTTTCCTGTCGATAGTGAACATTGCGCAATTTTTCAATGCCTCCAAGGGGTGACAGCAGACCAAGTGGAAAAACTGATACTAACAGGCAGCGGTGGTCCTTTCCGTCAGTATTCCTATGATGCCATGGAACGGGCGACGGTGGTGCAGGCCTTGCAGCATCCCAACTGGGCTATGGGAGCAAAAATTACCATTGACTCTGCAACTATGATGAATAAGGGGTTGGAATTTATAGAAGCTATGTGGCTCTTTGATCAACCGGCTGACAAAATACAAATTGTAATCCATCCTCAGAGCATCGTCCACTCTATGGTGCAACTGGTGGATGGTAATGTCATGGCACAAATGGGACCGGTAGATATGAGGCTTCCTATTGCTTTGGCCATGTCTTGGCCAAAGAGGTTGGAAAACCAATACAAACAACTTGACTTTACTAAAGCCATGAACCTGACCTTTGAAAAGCCGGATTTGGAAAAATTCCGTTGTCTAAAACTGGCTTTACAGGTGGCTCACCAAGGAGGAAGCTATCCTATTGTAATGAATGCAGCCAACGAAGAACTGGTGTATTTGGTATTGGAAGAAAAAATCATGTTCGGTCAGTTGTCAAGATATTTGGAAGAATGTCTCGCGGAGCACAAGGGAGAGAAATTTTCAACAGTGGAAGATGTTTTAGCCATTGATAAGGAAGCTAGAATGAAGGCAAGAGAACTTTGTGGGGTGACACAGTGACCATTATTTATGCAATTTTAATGTTCTGTATTCTGATTTTTGTTCATGAATTGGGACATTTTATCGCAGCGAAAAAGTGCGGTATCAAGGTGAATAAATTTGCCCTGGGAATGGGGTCCGCTTTTTTCAAAGTACAAAAAGGAGAGACAGAATACTCCTTGCGAATCCTCCCTATTGGAGGATTTTGCGCTATGGAAGGGGAGGACGAGGATTCTGAAGATCCTAGAGCTTTTAACCGTAAAAAACCGTGGCAAAAGGCGATTGTAGTATCGGCAGGAGCGGCTATGAATGTGGTGCTTGCCATTATTTTAATGTGTATTTTGGCGTATGCCATCGGGACGGCAACGACTACCATCGATTCCTTTGTAAAAGGAAGCTACGGAGAAACAGCCGGCCTTGCAAAAGGTGATAAAATTGTCGCCATTGAAAATGTAAAAATAAAAGAATGGAAAGACGTTAGCGGTTCTATTGCCAAGAAAAAACCGGGAGAAAAAGTAACCGTAACGGTAGAGCGCAAAGGACAGAAAAAGGAGGTCATTACTCCTTTGATGAACCAGGATGGAAAAGCGATGATCGGTATTGCGCCGGTGCTGGAAAAAAGTGCTGGTACTGCTGTCAAGAGAGGCTTTGTCAGTACTTGGGGTCTTACCAGAGCCATGTATATGATGATAAAACAGCTGGTAACAGGTCAGGTGTCTACAGATCAACTATCCGGGCCTGTCGGCATAGTTTATATGGTAAATAAATCAGCCAGCAACGGTTTCCTGTACTTACTGTATTTAATGGCGTTAATTAGCTTAAACCTGGGGGTATTTAATATGCTTCCATTCCCGGCTTTAGATGGTGGGAGGTTGGTGTTTATCATCATTCGCGGTCTGACCGGCAAAGTCATAACCGATTCTATGGAGAATAAAATCAACTTTGCCGGATTGCTTTTGCTCTTTGGATTGATGATTTATGTTACCTGGAACGACGTTGCAAAATTCATACTGCCTCATTTTTAAAGGAGGATGATCATGAAACGACAAGTACAAGTAGGAAGGATTCCCATAGGCGGGGAAGCGCCTGTGTTGATTCAATCTATGACCAATACCAATACGGCAGATGTAGCGGCTACCGTTTCACAGATTTTGGCTTTGGAAAAAGCCGGCTGTGACATTGTGCGGGTTGCGGTACCTGATGAGACGGCTGCAGCAGCTGTCTATGATATAAAAAAGGAAATACATATTCCTTTGGTATGTGATATTCATTTTGATTATCGATTGGCCATTAGTGCCATGGAACATGGTGCTGATAAAATCCGTATAAACCCGGGAAACATTGGTGATGAAACAAGGGTAAAAGCCGTTGTTGATGCCGCTGCTGCCGGAAATATTCCCATTCGTGTGGGCGTTAATTCCGGTTCTTTGGAAAAAGACTTGGTAGCAAAATACGGTGGCGTTACAGCAGAAGCTTTAGTAGAAAGTGTCTTAAAACAAGTGGCTTTGCTGGAAAAATTAGAGTTTCACAATATGGTTATTTCTCTAAAGTCATCTTCGGTACCTATGAATACAGCTGCTTATCGTTTGATTCATGAAAAAACGGAATATCCTCTCCATATCGGTGTTACCGAGGCCGGTACACCATCAAACAGCATTATTAAGTCTTCGGTAGGCCTTGGAGCACTTTTGCTGGAAGGCATTGGTGATACTATGCGTGTGTCCATGACGGGAGATCCGGTAGATGAAGTGATAGCCGCAAAGAAAATTTTGGCAGCTTGTGGTCTTCGAAAAGAGCCTATTGAAATTATTGCCTGTCCCACTTGTGGCAGAACCAAGGTAGAACTTTTATCCATTGTGGACAAGGTAGAAAAAGCCGTGGCAGGTCTTACTCCGAAGAAAAACCTGCAAGTGGCTATTATGGGATGTGCCGTCAACGGACCGGGAGAAGCCAAAGAAGCGGATATAGGAGTGGCTTGTGGTCCCGGAAAAGGGTTGTTGTTCCGCCAAGGAGAAATTGTTAAACGAGTTCCCGAAGAGGACATTGTATCCTCGCTGGTGGCCATGATTAAAGAACAGTAAAAATGTAGAACAGTGAGCGTGTGAAGGAGAAGGATTTCATGGAGTGTTTTTTTGATCGCTATGCAAAAGAACCAAATCAATATGAAATAGAAAAGGTAGCCTTGGTACGGGCTACCAATCGTTTGCGTATAGAAATTGCAGCGGATACCATTGTGCCATATACAGAAATTACTACTATAAAAGAGGATTTAAAGGACTTATTACCGGATGTATCAGGGGTGGATCTTTTCTTTGATTACAGACAGATAAATTCACCCTCAGAAGGAGATATACTGGCTTATCTTCCGTATTTAGTCGGCGAAATTGCCAAAGAAGATGCTTTCTATGCCCATTCCATATCCACTACGGATGTGAAAGTAAAAGAAAATACCATTTACATTTTGGCTCTGGGGGAAAAGGTTACAAAAGTTTTAAACAAGAAAGTAGCCGGTATTTTTCAAGGTCTCTTACAAGATGTCTTTGGTATTTCTTTTCAAGTGGTTTTTATCAACGACAAGGAATCCTATGATGCCATTATAAAGAAAGCCAAAGATGAAGAAAAAAAAGCGTCTGTAACAGTGCCGGCGCCAAAATCAAAAACCGATGTTTCCGGTGCCAAAAAGACCGGCAATGGAAAGAAACCGGAGATACCTACCGGCAATCGAATTCTCGGAAAAGCCGTTACTGTTGAGCCGGGCACTATGAAGGCAGCTATAGAGGCAACTGATACCGGTGGTCAAATCTGTGTCCAAGGAGAAATTTTTCAGCTGGATACAAAAGACATTCGCAGAGAGAAAAAAATCATTACCATATTATTTTCCGATGGGACTACTTCCATGTGTGGTAAGTTTTTCATTGCCAATGACAAATGGGAAGTGCTGGAAGATATCCTAAAGCCGGGTGTCTTTATTAAAGTGCGCGGCAAATTTGAATTTGATACCTTTGCCAACGAAATGGTGCTGATGGCCAAGGATATTTCCCTTGGTTCAAAACCGACTCGTTCTGACGATATGGAAGAAAAACGAGTAGAGCTGCATGCCCATACCAATATGAGCGACCTGGATGGTCTAAACGATGCTTCGGCCATTGTAAAACAAGCCATTGCCTGGGGACAGCCGGCAGTGGCCATCACCGATCACGGAGTTGTCCAGTCCTTTCCTACAGCGGCACGAGCAGCCGGAGATAAAATCAAAGTGCTATATGGCATGGAAGGGTATGTTTTTGACGATAGCGACTGCATCTTAGAAGATGGAACCATCGACTATAAGAAAAAACGACCCAATCATATTATTTTGCTGGCTAGAAACCATGTGGGATTAAAGAATTTGTATAAGCTGGTTTCTATTTCGCATATGGAATATTTCTATAGAAGACCGTTACTGCCCTGGTCGGTGCTGTCTTCTATGCGAGAAGGGTTGCTGGTCGGTTCGGCTTGCGAAGCAGGAGAAGTCTTTCGGGCTATTATAAATGGCGCAGAAGAAGATGTGTTGTTTGACATTGCTTCTCGGTACGATTATTTGGAAATTCAGCCTATTATTAACAATTCATTTATGTTGCAAAAGGGATTGGCACAAAACGAAGAACAATTGCGTGACTTTAACCGCAAGGTGATTCAGTTGGGACAGCAACTGGAAAAGCCGGTAGTGGCTACAACGGATGCCCATTATGGAGAACCTTCCGATTATATTTATCGGAACATCGTTATGGCGGCCAGAGGCTTTGATGTAGACCAAAGCAGCGGTCAAGGCCTGTATCTTCGGACAACGAAAGAAATGCTGGAAGAGTTTTCCTATTTAGGAGAAGATACAGCTTACCAAGTAGTGGTGGAAAATACCAATGCCATTGCAGATCTTTGTGAAATCATGCAGCCGGTGCCGGAAGGAAAATTTCCACCGGAAATCAAGGATTCAGAAAAAATTCTTCGAGATACTTGTGAAAAACGGGCAACAGAAAAATATGGAAGTCCACTGCCGGAGCCGATTCGGGCACGACTTGATAAAGAATTGGAATCCATTATCGGAAATGGCTATGCTGTTATGTATGTGGCCGCCAAAATGCTGGTGGATAAATCTATGGAAGATGGATACCTGGTTGGCTCCAGAGGTTCTGTCGGTTCTTCTTTTGCGGCAACTATGGCCGGCATTACCGAAGTAAATCCGTTGCCTCCTCACTATATTTGTCCCAACTGTAAACATCTTCAGTGGGGTGATGAGGCAGAATACGATTGTGGCGTAGATATGCCGGAAAAAATCTGTCCGGAATGTGGGACTGTTATGGAGCAAGACGGATTTGCCATTCCTTTTGAAACCTTCCTTGGGTTTTACGGAGATAAAGAGCCGGATATAGACCTTAATTTTGCCGGAGAATACCAGGCAAAAGCACATAAGTATGTAGAAGTTATTTTCGGCAGCGAAAACGTGTACAAAGCCGGAACCATTGGAACCTTAGCGGAAAAGACGGCCTACGGCTATGTCATGAAGTACTTTGAGGAAAAGGGCATTCCTGTTAATAAATACGAAGCGGAACGGTTAAAACTACATTGTGTAGGGGTCAAACGAACCACCGGTCAGCACCCGGGAGGCATTATTATCGTGCCAAGGGGACATGAAATTTATGAGTTCTGTCCGGTACAGCATCCTGCCAACGATAGAAAGTCCGGCATTGTGACAACCCATTTCGATTATCACAGCATCGACCAGAATTTATTAAAGCTGGATATTCTAGGTCATGAAAGTCCTTCTATGATTCGTCACCTGCAGGACATGACAGGTATGGATCCTTTGCAGGTAAAGCTAAATGATAAAAAGGTTATGAGCATTTTTACCAGCATCGAAGGATTGGATATTAAAGATCCTGATTACAAATTTACCCATGGAACCTATGGAATCTCGGAGTTTGGTACGAAATTTGTTCGACAAATGCTGGATGATACAAAGCCGGATAAGTTTGCTGATTTGGTTCGTATTTCCGGGTTTTCACATGGAACCGATGTTTGGCTTAACAATGCCCAGGAATTCATTCGCAGTGGACAGGCTACCATGAAAGAAGCTATTTCCACCCGAGACGACATTATGAACTATCTGATTTTAAAAGGCGTGCCAAAGGGGGAAGCCTTTAACATCATGGAAAAAGTTCGTAAAGGAAAAGGCGTGACAGAGGAACGTGTAGCTCTGATGCAGGAACACGGTGTTCCTGAGTGGTACATTGAATCTTGCCGGCGGATACAATATATGTTTCCCCGTGCCCATGCAGTAGCGTATGTTACCATGTCTTTTCGTACGGCCTATTATAAAGTGTATTATCCCTTGGATTTTTACGCGGTGTACTTTACCAGCAAGGTGACTGACTTTAACTGGGATGTTATAAAAGAAGGCAGTCAGGCATGCTTACGGCGAATGGAAGCCATTGGATTGAAAGAGAAGAATGCTACTGCCAAGGAAAAGAACGAGATGACGGTACTGGAAGTTTGCTATGAAATGTACTCCAGAGGCTTTACCTTTATGGCACCTAACCTAGAGGACTCCCTTGCCTGTGACTTTACGGTAAAAGACGGAAAGGTGTTGGTTCCTTTATCAGGTCTTGATGGGGTTGGAACCACTGTTGCTTGCAGTATCTATGAAGAGCAGCACAAACAGCCCTTTGGAACCATTGAGGAAATACAGATGAGAGCCAAGGCTAATAAAACAGCCATAGAAGCCTTGCGATTAGCCGGTATGGTGGATGATTTACCGGAAACAGACCAGCTGAGCCTATTTTAGAGAGGTATGTTTTGGCTTGCATTTATAAACTTGCAATATATAGGTGGTTGTGATAGGATACATACTATATGATAGTTATTTCTAAGAGTGGACCCGCGTCCACTCTTCTGTTTTGCCTTCAATAAGGTGGGAGGAAGGTATGGCCAAAGGAAAAGTCACCCAGGTGGCCAAGGAGTTCCTTGAGGAATTTCTTTCTGAGCACGGATATCAACTGTACAACATTAAATATGTGAAGGAAGCCGGCGACTGGTTTCTCAACGTATATATTGATTTGGAAGGAATTCCTGACGGAAAGTATGTGTCTACAGAAGATTGTGAAATGGTCAGCCGGTATCTTAGCGACAAGCTGGATGAGGCGGACATTATCGAAAAGAACTACTATTTGGTGGTATCATCTCCGGGAATGGACAGAGAGTTGTTTTTGCCGGAGCATTACGAAATATTTGCCGGAAAAACGGTAGATGTAAAGTTATACAAGGCCATTAACAAAGTAAAGACTTTTCAGGGGCAGCTAAAAGGAATCCAGGAGGACCAGGTACTCATTGAACTGGAAAAGGAAACCTTGCGAGTTCCTCTCAATGAAATTGCTCAGTGTAGACTGGCAGTAGTATTTTAAAGGAGTGAAAAAAGATGAATGCAGAATTTGTCCAGGCAATCGATATGCTGGAAAAAGAAAAAGGCATTTCCAAAGACATGATTTTTGAAGCGGTGGAATCCGCGCTGATTTCTGCGTATAAAAAGAACTATGGAACCGATGGAAATATCGAAGTTCGTATAGACAGAGAAACAGGTGAAATGTTGGTGGTAACCAAACTGGAAGTCGTTGATCCGGATGAAATCGAAGATGAGGGTACAGAAATTACCATTGAAGATGCCCAGGACATCGATCCGGAGTACGAAATCGGCGACATTGTGGAGTTTGAAGTGAGTCCTTCAGACTTTGGTCGTATTGCTGCACAAACCGCTAAACAAGTGGTTATTCAACGAATTCGTGAAGCAGAACGTGGCGTTGTCTATGATGACTTTAAAGACAAGCTAGGGGATGTTATAACCGGAAAGATTCAAAGAAAAAGCGGCGAGACAATTTTTGTCAATTTGGGCCGCACGGAAGGTATTCTTCCTGTAAAAGAACAGGTTCATGGAGAAAAATATAATGTAAACGATAGAATTCGCGTCTATGTAATGGATGTGAAAAATTCTGTTAAAGGGGCGCAAGTGTTCTTGTCTCGTTCCCATCCGGGCCTTGTAAAACGACTCTTTGAAATGGAAGTACCGGAAATCGAAGATGGAACCGTTGAAATTAAAGGTATTGCAAGAGAAGCCGGCTCCCGTACCAAGATGGCTGTATACACAGAATATGAAGATGTGGATCCGGTAGGGGCTTGTGTAGGAAGCCGTGGTATTCGTGTACAGAACGTAGTAGACGAGCTGTATAATGAAAAAATCGATATTATTGTTTGGAGCGATGAACCGGTAGAACTGATTAACAATGTATTGTCCCCGGCCAAGGTTGAAGAAGTAATCATCGACGAAGACGAAAAAATCGCCACTGCCATTGTGCCGGACTATCAGCTTTCCCTAGCCATTGGTAAATCCGGGCAGAACGTTCGTCTGGCAGCCAAAGTAGCCGGATGGAAAATCGATATTAAGAGTCACACCCAGTACTATGGTGATCCTGATGCAGTAGAAGACGAAGATTTCCAGCCGGTAGAAATGGACGAAGCAGCAACTGATTTTGCAGAAGAAATGGTAGAAGAAATTTCGCAAGCCGGCGACGAAGAAATTGCAGAGGAATCTGTTGAAGAAGAGGTTGTGGCAGACAGTGAAGAATAAGCTGAAAAAACCACCAATGCGTCGCTGCTGTGGCTGTATGGAGTCGCGCCCCAAAGGCGATATGATTCGAATCGTATTGACCGAAGGAGGACTGGCAGCTGATGAAAGCGGCAGAGCAGCCGGTCGTGGTGCTTATGTGTGTCCCAAAGCGTCATGTATTAAAAAAGCCATGGCAAAAGGCGGCATTAACAGGTCACTGCATCAACAGCTGGAAAAGAAACAAGTTGCTTCTTTTTTAGAAGGTTTGCTGGATAAAATAGAAGATGAAGAAAAATAAATTAGATAGTTATCTTGGATTTGCAAGAAGAGCCGGAAAGTTATCTGCAGGCAGCGGAACTTGTCAGGTGCTGGCAAAGAAGGGGAAACTGAAACTATTGATCATTACCGAAGATATGGCTTCCGGAAGCGCAGAAAAGCTGGAGAGGATAGCGACTTCGGGGAATATACCATATCGTATATATGGATCTTCAGACCGCATAGGCGGGGTTACAGGCTATGGAGGTCGAACGGCTTTTGCTATTACAGATAAGGAATTTGCTTCCTTGATAATGCAGGCCATAGATAGAGAGATCCAAGAACAAGAGGAGGTGCTTTCATGACGAATCAGGACAACAAAAACGGCCTTGAAACAAAAATCGTCAAAGGCCCTGCCACTGGAGATACTACCCAGGAGCAGGAAAACAAACCAAAGGTAAAGCTAAAGGTGGCAAAGCCAAAGGCTGCAACTACCAAGACAAAAGGAGCTGCAGAGGATGGTGCATCCGGAGAAAAGCAAGTTCGTTCCGGTCGTAAATTGCCGGGCAGACCGGTAAAGAAAAGTGCAGCAAGACCTTCTGCTGACCATGCCAAGTCCAAGAAGGAAGTAGAAGAAGCACAGAAATTTGCAGAAAAAGAAACAACTAAAACTGCAGAAAAAGCAGTAGAAAAAGAGCCTACGGCGGTTACTAAAGAAGACAAAACACCGAAGTTAAAAGGCAAGGAAGAAGCAACTGAAACAGCAGCTTCCAAGGCTTCGAATGCAGAAAAAATGCTGGCGGTAAATACGGAACATAAAACGGATACAGAGGATAAAAAAGAGCAAAAAACCTCTGCAGAAGAAGCAGTAGATAAGGAAATAGAACCGGCAGCTAAAAAAGAAGAAAAGAAGCCGACCAAGAAAAAAAAGAATCCGGAAATGCCTGTTCGGCGCCAGGAAATTAAAATTGTTAAATCGGCAGAACAGCAAAAAAAGGAAAAAGAAGAGCGAGATAAAAAACGCGCAGCCAAAAAAGCGGAAGAAGAAAAAGCAACTAAAAAAACAGAAACCAGACGGCCTCGTCCAAGTCAAGGTGCCGCCAGCCAAGACAGTAGTCCTAAAAATGACCGCAAAAGTGGCGGCCGCAGAAATGATCGCAAATCCAAAGGTCATGAAGAACACGATAAGTTTTCTAAACTAGAGAAAAAACGTGCAACGAAAGAATTGCAATCCTTGGAGAAGAAAGAACGTAAAAAACATCAGAAACCAAAGGCAGAGCCTAAACCCGAACCGGTAGAAGAATTGGTACCGGCAGGAACTGTGGTTGTTAACGTTCCTATTACTATTGCCGGCTTTAGTGAACAGGTTGGCGTCTCTGTATCCCAGGTTATTATGACTCTTTTAAAGATGGGGGTTATTGCCAACCAGAACCAGAGCATTGATGAAACCACTGTGGAAATGCTGGCTGAAGAATTGAACTTGCAGGTTGTCATCGGCAGGGTAGAAGAGGAAGAAGTGCAAGAAGAAGGTTTGGACCTTTCGGAAGATAGAGAAAAGGATCTGGAAGCAAGACCACCAATTATTACCGTTATGGGACACGTTGACCACGGTAAAACTTCTTTGTTGGACGCTATTCGAAAGACCAATGTTATTTCTACGGAGTCCGGCGGTATCACTCAGCATATTGGTGCTAGCGAAGTAGAAATCAACGGACAAAAAATTGTATTCCTTGATACGCCGGGACACGAAGCCTTTACAGCCATGCGTGCTCGTGGTGCCAATATTACAGATATTGCCGTATTGGTTGTAGCAGCAGACGATAGTGTAAAGCCGCAAACCATTGAATCCATCAGCCACGCAAAGGCCGCCGATGTGCCTATTATTGTCGCTATTAACAAGATGGACAAACCGGGAGCCAATCCGGATATTGTAAAGAAAGATTTGGCAGACCACGGCGTTTTGGTAGAAGAGTGGGGTGGTACGACTATTGCAGTACCTGTATCTGCTAAAAAAGGCGAAGGTATCACCGACCTTTTGGAAATGATTATCCTGCAGTCGGAAGTGCTGGAACTAAAAGCCAACCCAAACAGACTGGCTATGGGTACTGTACTGGAAGCTCGTCTTGATAAGAGCAAAGGTCCGGTTACCTCTTTATTGGTAACCAACGGTACACTGAAAGCCGGCCAGAGTATTGTAGCCGGTACCAGCTACGGTAAAATCCGTAAGATGACCAACAGCCATGGCGAACCTATTCGTAAAGCGGGTCCTGCAACAGCTGTGGAAATTCTTGGATTGACAGAAGTTCCTGCAGCCGGTGACAGTTTTAACGCCGTTAGCAAGGATCGTCAGGCAAGAGAAATTGCAGAAAACAGAAAAGAAAAGCAGAGAGAAGAAGTAATGGCAAAGACTTCCTCCACCACATTGGAAGAATTGTTCTCCAGTATGCAGGAAGGGGAAATCAAAGAACTGAACTTGCTGGTCAAAGCAGACGTTCGCGGTTCTGTAGGGGCTATTATCACCTCTTTGGAAAAACTGTCCAATGAAAATGTTAAGGTAAACATCATTCACTCCGGTGTCGGTGCTATTAACGATTCTGACGTTACATTGGCAAATACATCCGGTGCCATTATTATCGGATTTAATGTTCGTCCAACGGCGGCAGTGACCAGCCTTGCCGACCGTGAAAATGTACAAATTCGTACGTATAGTGTTATCTATAACATTATCGATGATGTGGAAAATGCGATGAAGGGATTGCTGGATCCGGAATTTAAGGAAGAAGTACTGGGGCAGTGTCAGGTTCGAGATACCTTTAAGGTACCCGGTGTCGGTATTATTGCCGGTGGATATGTAACCAACGGAAAAATTGCACGTAATGCCAACATTCGTCTTGTACGAGACGGTATCGTTATTCACGAAGGTATTATTTCTTCCCTGAAACGATTTAAAGACGATGCCAAAGAAGTGGCTCAAGGGTATGAATGCGGTATCGGCATTGAAAACTACAACGATCTAAAGGAAAACGATGTTATCGAATGCTTCCACATGGTCGAAGTAGAAAGGAAGTAACTAATTAATGGGAAAAGGATATAGAAGCGAAAGACTGGGAGAGGAAATCCGCAAAATCATCAGTGATATGTTGTTGCGCGATTTAAAAGATCCCCGTCTTTCAAGTGGTATGGTTAGTCTCACCGGTTGCAGTGTCACCAGTGACGGCAGCTATGCCACCGTATACCTGTCTGTGCTGCCTTATGGAGAGACAGATAGACAAATGGCAGAAGCTGATATTTTAGAGGGGCTGGAACATAGTAAAGGTACTATTAAGAAAGCCATTGGGAAAAAAGTAAAATTGCGTCATATTCCGGAGCTTATTTTCAAGTTGGATGAATCCATGGAATATGGACGCCATATGGATGAACTGATTGCCCAGGTAATAGAAAAGGACCATGAAAAATAACACATTGACAGAAATTGCAGCAATTTTAAAAAAAGCACAGCGGATACTGGTGTTTCCCCATTTAAATGCTGATGGAGACGCTCTTGGAAGCAGTGCTGCTTTGTGTAGTGGTCTTTTAAAAATGGGAAAGGACTGCCGGATTGTTTTGGAGGATTCCATTCCGGCCAACTTGCGGTTTTTGGATCGGGATTTTACCATTTTCTATAAGGATGCCAAAGAGGCTCCCGATGTGGCTGTTTGTGCGGATTGCAGTGATGTAGAGCGCTTCCCCAAGAGAAAAAAACTGTTTTATTCTGCTACAACCACCATTTGTATAGATCATCACAAAGCCACTGAAACCATTGCCGATTTTAATCACATTGATTCTTCATCGGCAGCTACAGCAGAATTGATATATTTATTGCTGCGGGAACTAGGTCATGTCTTTGATGAGAAAGAAGCCATGGCTGTTTACACCGGTATTACAACAGATACGGGGAATTTTCTGTATTCCAATACGACAGCACGGAGTCATGCCATTGCCAGAGAAATGATGGAAACCGGTATGGATAGTAACCGGGTAAATGTTTATGTATACGAATCGGAGTCTTTAGAAAAAATAAAGCTTCAGGGGCAAGCTGTCGCCGGC
The DNA here is from genome assembly GCA_963542695.1 of uncultured Eubacteriales bacterium. Taxonomy (GTDB): domain Bacteria; phylum Bacillota; class Clostridia; order Peptostreptococcales; family Anaerovoracaceae; genus RUG100. The sequence continues at coordinate 7,037 of CAUTYX010000002.1, read as the reverse complement.
GCCCTTTCTTTTGCAGATGGAAAAGGGATACTGGCAACGGTAACCCAAGAAGATTTAAAAGAAACCGGTGCCCATATGGCAGATACAGAAGGCATTGTTTCTACGCTTCGGAGCATTGCCGGCGTAGAAGTGGCTGTGCTGTTAAAAGAGCATGAAAAAAAGGTTATAAAAGCATCACTGCGAGCAAAGGAATACTGCGACGTACAGCAAATAGCTGTTAAATATAATGGTGGCGGCCATGTCCGTGCTGCCGGCTGCACTATGAATATGACTATGGAAGAAGCCAAAAAGATTTTACTGGCGGAGTGCGAAAAGGTACTGGAGTCATGAGGGGCATTATCAATATCAACAAGCCGCAGCATATGACCTCCCATGATGTGGTGGCGATTTTACGCCGCTGTACCGGCATCAAACGCATCGGTCATACAGGCACGTTGGATCCTATGGCAACAGGCGTACTGCCGGTTTGTATCGGAAATGCCACCAGAATTATGGATTATCTTGACCAAGAGGAGAAAGAGTATCTAGCGGAAATGACGTTTGGATACACTACCGATACCTATGATATCTGGGGGGAAAAAGTCAACATTTTTGACAGTGTTGTTCCTAGCAAAGAGAAGCTGGAAACAGTCTTGCCTTCTTTTTTAGGGACCATAGAGCAGATCCCTCCCATGTATTCGGCCATTAAAGTCAAGGGGCGCAAGCTATACGAATATGCCAGAAAAGGCCAACAGGTGGAAGTGAAATCTCGCCGGATTACCATTTCCAAGTTGCAGCTTGTGGACTATGGTGATAACAGAGCCACCATAACAGTCCGCTGCGCAAGAGGAACATATATTCGATCGTTAATCCATGACATAGGGCGGCAAATCGGATGTGGTGCCGTTATGTCTTCTCTTGAGAGGAGAGAAAGTTGTGGATTTTACATAGAGGATGCCTTGGCTATAGAAGACGTAAAGGAAATGTCTAGGGAGCAAATAAAAGAACACCTTTATCCTGTGGATTTTCCCTTGGGTCACCTGGGGGTGCTGGAGTTTTCCGTCAACCAGGCTAACTCCTTAATTGATGGGAAAGAAGTGACCATAAGGCCGTCACAAATCACCAAAGAACCTGTGTCCGGAAGGGTATACCGGGTATATAGAAACGGATGCTTTATTGGCATCGTAACAAGAACAGAGCAAGATACTGCCGTGGCAGATAAAATATTTTGTGTGGAGAAAATATGAAAATTTTTAATTCACTGGAAGAAATTAAAGATATAGAATCGACTGTCATTGCCGTTGGTAATTTTGATGGGGTTCACAAAGGCCACCAGGAAATTATTGGACGTACTATCAGGGAAGCCCAATCCATTGGTTGTTGCAGTGCTGTCTTTACGTTTTCCAACCATCCTCGCAATTTGCTGGGGGAAGACCATGCAGTGAAAAATATTCAATACGCCTCCGATAAAATTGCAATTTTTGAAGAAATGGGCGTGGAGTATTTGTTTACCATTCCTTTTGAAAAGGAAATTATGGAAACAGAGCCGGAGGATTACATTAAGGATATTCTTTTAGGCAAAATGAAGATGCAGGAAATATTCTGTGGTTTTAATTACCATTTCGGTCATAAAGCGGCAGGGGATGTGTCATATTTGGTAAAAAAAGGCATGGAACTGGGATTTGGAACCCACGTATTGGAACCTTTTAAAATCGATGATCAAGTGGTTAGCTCCACGTTGATACGCCAGCTGATTTCCCAAGGAGAAATGGAACAATGCCAAAAGTTTTTAGGTCGTTTCTATAACCTTGGAGGGATCGTTGTAAAGGGGAATCAAATTGGAAGAACTATTGGATTCCCAACATGCAATTTGGAAATCGATAAGAGCATGGTGACACCGCCAAACGGTGTCTATATCAGTTATTGTGTAGTAGACGGATATCACTATCCCAGCGTTACCAATGTAGGGGTAAACCCAACTATTGGAGGCCACCAGCTGAAAAACATCGAGACCCATCTCTTTGACTTTAATGGCGATCTGTATGATCAGAAAATCCGTGTGGAATTTATTCGGAAGATACGAGAAGAAGAAAAATTTGACAGTTTAGAAGCTTTGTCTACACAAATTGACAAGGATTGTATTGCCGGTCGTGTATACCACCGGGAACATGTGATAAAACAAGAGGATAACGGGAATTTTCCGTTGCATTCCAGTTAGAAACATGATAAAGTAAGTTGTTGGAATTTATTACCTTGTTCTTGGTTTTTCGACACTCCGACGAAAACTCGGAATAAGGCGTAAGAAAAAAAGGAGATATAGTATGATCACGCAAGAAAAAAAGGCCGAAATCGTAAAAGAATACCAGACCAAAGAAGGAGACACAGGTTCTCCGGAAGTACAGGTTGCTATTCTTACTTACCGTATTAACGACTTGAACGAACACTTGAAGGTTCACAAAAAGGATCACCATTCCAGAAGAGGTTTGTTGAAGATGGTTGGTAAGAGAAGAAACCTGCTGGGATATCTGAAGAACAAAGATTTGGAAAGATATCGTACACTGATTGGTCGTCTTGGCTTGAGAAAGTAATCAGGGAAATAAGAGCGGAGCCTTGGCTTCGCTTTTATGATAATTGCATTACATTTTGGTGATGCAACAAGACCGTATGGTCGAAAGGAAACATTAACAGGAGGTAGTTGTTAATGAAATACGAAGGTTATAAAACATTTAGAATGGCATTGGGCGGCAGACTGCTAGAATGTGAAATCGGAAAAGTCTGCGAGCAAACCAATGGACAGGTATGGGTTCGGTATGGAGATACCGTTGTAAACGTAACGGCTGTTGCCAGCAAGGAACCTCGCCCGGACATTGATTTCTTTCCGCTGCAGTGCAGTTACGAAGAAAAGATGTATGCAGCAGGGAAGATTCCCGGCGGCTTTATTAAGAGAGAGGGACGTCCGGCAGAGTCTGCCATTTTATTCTCTCGTCTCATGGATAGACCACTGCGTCCATTATTCCCCAAAGGATACTACAATGACGTACAGGTAGTAGCAACGGTTTTGTCTATGGATCACGATGCACCGTCTGAAATTGCAGCGATGATCGGTTCTTCTGTTGCTTTGGCAATTTCCGATATTCCTTGGGATGGTCCTACCGGATCTGTAAAGGTAGGAAAGATAGATGGTGAATTTGTCATTAACCCCACCAAGGAAAAGAAAGAAGAAAGTCAACTGGATTTGACAGTAGCCGGTACAGAAGATGCTATTATGATGGTAGAAGCCGGAGCCAATATTATTCCGGAAGAAACTATTTTGGACGCCATCCTCTTTGGCCACGAAGAAATCAAGAAAATCGTTGCCTTTATCAATGAAATTGTTGCCGAAGTCGGAAAGCCAAAGATGGAAATTGAGTTGGCTTCCATTCCGGAAGAGATTGAAACGGCTGTTCGTGAATTTGCAGTAGACAAAATGAGGGCTGCTGTTTTAACACAGGAAAAGCAGGAGCGTCTTGATAATATGGATGCAGTAGAAGTAGAGACACAGGAGCACTTTGCAGAAGAGTTCCCGGAATGTGAAAAAGACATTGCTGCCGTTCTCTATGACATTACCAAAGAACAGGTTCGTAGCTTGATTCTTGACGAAGGCATTCGTCCGGACAACAGATCCTATGACGAAATTCGTCCTCTATGGATTGATACCGGTGTGCTTCCCAGAGCCCATGGAACGGGACTCTTTAAGAGAGGTCAAACACAGGCTTTGTCTGTGGCAACCCTGGGAACTATCAGCGAAGGGCAGCGTCTTGACGGCATTCAGGATATTACAGAAAAGAGATACATGCACCACTACAACTTCCCACCTTATTCTGTAGGCGAAGCAAAACCAATTCGTAGCCCGGGAAGGCGTGAAATCGGTCACGGAGCATTGGCAGAAAGAGCACTGCTGCCGGTACTGCCTAGTGTAGAAGAATTTCCGTATGCGATTCGTGTGGTTTCGGAAATTCTATCTTCCAACGGTTCTTCTTCCATGGCCAGCACATGTGGTTCCACTTTGGCATTGATGGATGCCGGTGTGCCCATTAAGGCACCGGTATCGGGTATTGCCATGGGTCTTGTATCCAGAGAAGAAGAGGATGGTACCAAAAAGATTGCTATTCTGTCTGATATTCAAGGTATGGAAGACTTCCTTGGAGATATGGACTTTAAGGTAACCGGTACAGAAGATGGCGTTACAGCCATCCAGATGGATATTAAAATACATGGCTTGTCAAAGGAAATTCTGGCACAAGCCTTGAAGCAAGCAAAAGAAGGCCGTCTCCATATTATGAAGGCCATGCTGGAAGAAATTCCTGCACCGAGAGAAGAAATGTCTCCATATGCTCCACGTATCATTACCATGACTGTGGATCCGGATAAGATTCGTGTTATCATCGGACCGGGAGGCAAAACCATCAATGGAATCATTGAAAAGACCGGAGTGCAGATTGATATCGATGATGACGGCAAGGTATTTGTTGCTTCTACGGATATGGAGAGCGCCAATGCCGCTATCCACGAAATCGAGCTTCTGGTCAAGGAAGTGGAAGTCGGGGAAACCTATGAAGGGACAGTTGTTCGTATCATGAACTTTGGAGCCTTTATTGAAGTTTTGCCGGGTAAAGACGGATTGCTTCACATTTCCAAGATGGCAAAGGGTCGTGTAGAAAAAGTAGAAGATGTCATGAATATAGGCGATACAGTGAAAGTAAAAGTAGCTGAAATCGACAACCAGGGCAGAGTCAACTTGATTAGAGCCGATCTGTAAAGTGACTAGACAAAAAAACAGTGACTGGATAACAAAACACAGAGGGGCGGAGATTATCCGCCTCTGTTTTTTACTAAAGGAGGAACCATGAAACCAAGAGAATGTCAAGTTCGTGTCATCTATGCAGACACCGATGCAATGGGAATTGTATACAACGGAACATACATTTCCTGGTTGGAAAAAGGACGTGGTGAATGGCTGCGGGATGCCGGCTATCCCTATACCAGATTTGCAGAACAGGGATTGTTGCTGCCGGTAGCGCATATTGACATTGATTTCAAGCACCCGGCTCATTACGATGACTTGCTTACTATCCGTACTTGGATTAAAAAGGTCAAGGCAGCTACTATTATTGTCGGATATGAAATCCTCAATGAAGAAACCGGAGTCGTTCACGTTACAGCCAGCAGCGTCCATCCAATCACTGACGAAGAACTAAAACCCATTCGCATTCGACGGGATCTTCCGGAGTTATATTCCATTTTAAAATCTGAGGAAGAGTAAGCCATGCCGGAAAAAGGAGATATTATTGTCGTACCGATAGAAGACGTAAGTGATCAAGGGCAAGGCATAGGTCATGTGGACGGTATGGCTGTTTTTGCAAGCTACGGGCTGCCGGGAGATGTTGTAAAAGTAGAAATTACCAAGGCAAAAAAACGATATGTCTTTGGAAAAACCTTGGAAATAGAAACATATTCTCCGGATCGGATAAAGGCGGCATGTCCCTATACAGAGATTTGTGGCGGGTGCCAATACCAGGAGTTAACACCAAAAGCCCAGCGTCAGTTAAAAGAAAAGCAGATTCACGATAAGCTGACTCGTTTGGCCGGCCTTGCAAACCCATTGATTCATCCTATGGTATGGGAGGAAGAAAACACCGGCTATCGCAACAAGGCCGTGTTTCATATTAGCACCGGCGGAAATCAAAAGAAAAGAGGAGGCATCATTGTTCCATTAGGGAATCTTGCCATCGGATTTATGAAAAAAGGATCCCATCAAGTCTTTGATTGCAAAAAATGTATGCTTCAGATGCCTTCTGCTACAGCCGCAGCCGATGCCATGAGACGTTTTATGACAGAAGACCACATTACGGCCTATGACCCAAAGTGGAATCAAGGGTTGATGAAACAAATGACTGTCCGCAGTTCCAAAACAACGGGCCAGGTAATGGTGATTTTGACCATTCACGGCAAAGGCATTCCCGGTGTGGAAAAACTTATCGGATTGCTGGATGATGCTATTTATGAAGCCGGTTTTTCTTTGGAAAGCGTCTATATTGAAACAGAGAAAGCTGTCACTTGCATTGCCGGTAGCCGGACCATTAAAGATACTTTAGGTGATTTAACCTTTGAAATCGGCCCCAGGAGCTTTTACCAAGTGGATGATTCCATGACAGAAAAAATGTACTCAAAAGTGAAGGAATGCGCTGCTCTGACAGGAAAGGAAACTGTATTAGACTTGTATTGCGGTATCGGAACCATCGGACTGTATTGCATGGATAGAGAAGGCAGCAGAAAGCCCGGCGCAAAATTTGTCCTTGGCATTGAATCCAATCCGCAGGCTATTTTAGATGCCAATCGTAATGCAGTTATTAATGGCATCGTAGAAGTCAGATACCTTGCAGGAAAAGCAGAAGAAATTCTGCTGCAGTTACTGGAAAATCAAGAGGATGAAACATTGTGCCAAGCCGCTCAAAGTGCAGACGTTGTTATCTTAGATCCTCCTAGAGCAGGCTGTAAACCGGAGCTGTTGGAAGCCGTATCTAAAGTCACCCCAAATCGCATCGTGTATATGTCCTGCGACCCGGGAACACAAGCAAGAGACATTAAACTACTAACCACCATGGGATACCAATTCGTTGAAATCACCCCATTCGAAAACTTCCCCTGGACCGGACATGTGGAGGCATGTTGTCTCTTAGTGAGAACGAGCGAAAGCGAAGTTCGAACTTAGAGACACAGCAGTAGAATTCACCAAAGCGAAACTTTGGGAATTCCTTGCATGGCACCTACTAAGGCTCTAAAGAGCCAGTTAGGTGCGCAAGCCCACCAGAGCGGTCAAAATGCAGAGCGTTTTGGGAACCGCGGGACGGAGTGCATGTTGCTTTCCAAACTGGACTCAAAGAATCATATCAGTATAGAACTTCCTATGACTTGTATCTTTCTAATTTGAACTATAAACGATACTTTAACGATAATAATATTATGGCGTATACCTGTCTCTTATACACATCTCCGAGCCCACGAGACTACGCTGCATC
>CAUTYX010000001.1:0-181246 GCA_963542695.1 uncultured Eubacteriales bacterium | reverse complement strand
TTAATATGCGGCTTTGTTCTTTCAAATTTCGCTTTTGCCATTTTTATTCCTCCTAGCGCCATCCGGCGTGGTGACTCTGGCGCAAGGGCGCCGGTTTAAATATAACAATTATTGAAATTGGAGCTGTTGAGCAGACTTGAACTGCCGAACCTCATCCTTACCAAGGATGCGCTCTACCAACTGAGCTACAACAGCACATCTGATTGAAATTATATATTGATTGCACAATATTTTCAAGCTTTATTTTTGCAATCTCTTCTGTTTACTCGAAAGCTGAATTAAAGGATGAATTTTCATTCTCCTAGGTACAGCAATACTTTTTTTCGTGTTCTCTCCATGGCATTGTAAATAGACTTTTTCTCTCTTGCCAATGTCTGTCCAATCTCTTCATAAGACTTTCCTTCCATATACAAGTTCCACACATCTACTTCCAAGTCCGAAAAGACTTTTTCCCGGTTTTGGCCTACGTAATTCCATAACATCAGAAAGAATCATGGTCATTTTAGAATCACTGGCAGAAGGAGCCTGGAGCAAGTCTTCCATGGTTTCCCCTTCCTCCCTGTTAATGGGTTTTGACAAAGAGACTGATTGATTTAAGGGAGCGTGTTTTTTACGTGCCGCTGCTTTGACCGCATCGAGAATTTGCCCGGTAATACACCGCTCTGCATAGGTACGGAAACTGGCGCCTCTATCTGTCGCATAGCTGCGAATAGCCTTCATTAATCCAATCATCGCTTCTTGGATTACATCTTCTTCATCGGCTCCCATAATAAAATAGCTGCGGCTTTTTCTCCGTATAGTATCGGAATATCGTCGAATCAGTATTTCGGCTGCCGCTTCGTTCCCGGTTTTCGCCAGTTTTGCCAGCTGCTCATCACTGCCGTCTTGCAAACGACTATGCATCCATCTGCCTCCTGACTTCATACATCAGTATCGCCGCCGCATTGGCTGCATTTAATGAAGTTATCTTCCCCTTCATCGGGATGGAAACTGTAAAATCACATTTTTCCTTTACCAATCGACTAATGCCTTTTCCTTCATTGCCGATAACAATCCCAAGAGGAGCTTTTAGGTCGGCGGTATACAAGGTTTCTCCATCCATATCACAAGCGGCAATCCAAAGGCCTTTTTCTTTTAATTGATCCAGCGTTCTTGGAATATTCGTCACCTTGGCACAAGGCAAGTACTCTACCGCTCCGGCACTGGTCTTAGCCGCCGTAGCATTTAGAGCAACAGATCGATTCTTTCTAATAATGATTCCATGAACACCGGCACACTCTGCCGTTCGCATGATGGCTCCCAGATTATGTGGGTCTTCCAAATTATCCAATATTACAACAAAAGGCTTTTCTCCTCGGTTTTCTGCCAGCTGCAGAATATCATCTACACCGGCATAAGAATACTCCTCAACGAAAGCAATAATCCCCTGATGGCGCCCCCCTTTGCTGATGCGATCCAGTTCGCTGCGCTCTGCAAATCGCAAAGGAATACGTCTCTCTTTTGCTTGGGCAACCAATGTCTTAACAGAACCTTCCCCATGTTTCACAGTTACTATACGGCTAATGCCTCGGCCGCTTTTTAATGCCTCGGCCACCGGATTTCGCCCCATGACAAAGGAGCTATTTGATTCTTTCATATTTGGCAAAATAATACCTCGTTCCCTTTTCTTCCTGCACATCGCTTTTCCATGTCATTTTAATATCGTCCATTTGCGATATATTCGAAAAATATGAATCTGTGCCGGTAAAGGCCGCTAGAATATGGGTGACATAGAACACATCACAATAAGGCAAAAACTGCTTGTAAATACTGTCTCCCCCGGAAATAAAGATCTCATCTGTCGGCACAGACGCCAATTTGTCCATCACTTGGTCTATGGAATAGCATATGCTGCAACCGTCTTTCTTGTATTCCTTATTACCGGTAACCACAATGTTTTGGCGGTTTGGCAAAGGTTTGCAGCCGGGGAACGTCTCCAACGTCTTTCTTCCAATGACAATGTGCTTTCCCACCGTCTTTTCTTTGTAATATTGCAAATCCCCGGGAAGGTGAACCAGCAAATCACCATTTTTTCCAATGGCCCAGTTTTCATCGCAAGCGACAATTGCATTCATAAAGATCTCCTACTTTTCCCTACCGTCCTCTATTGTAACCGGAATTATACTGCAATAGGAATCCCCTTAATTTGCGGGTTGGTTTCATAGTTGCTAACACGGAAGCTATCGGGAGTAAAATCATAAAAGTCCGTAACATCCGGATCCAGCTGAAAAGTAGGCGCCGGAAATTGAGGACGCTGAATTAAGTCTTCAATAAGCGGTATATGACGGTCATAAATATGGGCATCGGATATCATATGAACCAATTCCCCCGGAACAAGACCGCTAACCTGAGCAAACATATGCACCAATACAGAATATTGCACCACATTCCAATTGTTCGCTGCCAGCACATCCTGAGATCGCTGATTTAAAATGGCGTTGAGCCGGTTTCCCGTAACATTAAAGGTCATACTATATGCACACGGCTCCAAGTTCATCTGTGTCAAATCGGCAAAGTTATATATGTTGGTCATAATACGACGAGAGTACGGCTGGTTCTTCAGGTTCCATAACACATTGTCCACTTGATCCATTTCTCCTTGTGGGAAATCGTACAGAACACCCATTTGATATCCATATGCTTTTCCAATGAATCCATTTTCATCGGCCCATTCATCCCAAATATGGCTATTTAAATCTTTAATGTTATTGGACTTCTTTTGCCAAATCCAAAGCACCTCATCTACTGCTGACTTGATGGCAGTGGGACGTAGCGTCAATGCAGGAAATTCCTTTGACAAATCGTATCTGTTGACGATGCCAAAACGTTTCATGGTATGGGCCGGCGTTCCATCTTCCCAAACAGGTCGTACCTTTTGTCCTTGGGAAGAATATCCATTTTCTATAATGTCTTTGCACATTGTGACAAAGAGCTGATCTGCATGGCTCATGTTCTCTCCTATCTACACTTCTATTAAAAGACTACGTATCGTATAACTATCCCTATAAGACCGAGAACGATAACAACCAGCATGGCCTTTTCTGAAAATTTCCATCGTTTTTTTTCCTGCTCCGTTTGCCCGGCCTGCTGTTTTTTCAAGGCTTCCGCATTGGCTTTTTCAGTTTCCCGGTTTGATTTCCAATAATCACTAAGGACATCTTTTGCTTTGTTTCTGCTTTGGCCTTTCATGACTCAGCCTTCTTTTCTTTGAATAATTGCCACTGCGCGACGCATGATTTCCTCTGCCCGTTCTTCCTTCCCGTAAAGATGCAGGTAGCCAATTAACGCCTCGAAAGCTGTTGACCACTTGTAAGTAACAGGATCCACGTTCTTTGCTTTAGTAGCTGATTTATGGTTACGAGCTCGCTTTACCAAGGTTTGTTCTTCCGCCGGAAGATCCGGTAAAATTTTTTTAATGGCTGCCGCCTGGGCATATGCATTAACAAAGTGTACCGCTTTCTTGTGAAGCCTGCCGGCTCCAATCAATCCACTTTTTACAATACGATCGCGCACAAAGACTTCATAGACAGCATCACCCACAAAGGCTATCGCATTGGTATCTACGTGTCTAACGTCCATACTATTCCCTAACAATCTGCACCCCTTGAGGTGTGTCTTTTAAAGTAATCCCTTGCGCCGCCAACTGATCTCTAATTTCGTCGGCTCTGGCATAATCCTTATTTTTTCTGGCTTCTTGACGCTGGGCAATTAATTCTTGAATATCATCATCGATGCCGGCTTTTTCTTCTTGTTGCAAAATACCAAGAACATTTGCCAGCTCCATTAGCTTGTCCAAGGATTTTTCAGCAAAGGCTTTGCTGCATCCGTCTTTTACGGCTGTATTGATGGCAGTAATCAATTCAAACATAGCCGAGATAGCGTCTGCTGTATTTAAGTCGTCATCCATCGCCTCTATAAACTGCCGACGATATTTGTCGAAAGTTTCCAAGGTTTTTGCTTCGTCATCGCTTATTTCTCCTTGGCTCTTTTCAATTAAAAATTGCAGGTTCTCCTTGGCGTTTTCCATCCTTCCAAGAGAGTTCTTTGCCTGTTCCATCAAGCCTTCGCTAAAGTTAATAGGACTGCGATACTGGCCTGACAGTAAGAAGAATCGAATGACTTCCCCACTATATTTTTCTAAAATATCCCGCACAGTAAAGAAATTCCCCTTTGATTTGGACATTTTTTCATTGTCAATGGTAATATAGCCATTATGCATCCAGTAATTGGCAAAAGGCTTATCATTGTGTGCTTCTGACTGGGCAATTTCATTTTCATGATGGGGGAAAGTCAAATCCTGTCCGCCGGCATGAATATCAATGGTATCTCCCAAATATTTTCTGGACATAGTTGAACATTCAATATGCCACCCCGGTCTTCCCATTCCCCATGGAGATTCCCAGGCAATTTCATCAGGCTCTTTTCTTGCCTTCCACAGCGCAAAATCCAGCGGGTCTTTTTTCTTTTCTTCAATCATGATACGAGCTCCGGCTTCCAAATCATCAATGTTTTGGCCGGACAATTTGCCGTATCCCCGGAACTTTCTGGTACTGTAATAAACATCACCATCTACCTGGTAGGCATACCCTTTATCTTCCAGATCCTTTACAAAGGCAATAATATCCTGAATGGTTTCGGAAACCTTTGGATGTACAGTGGCCTTCTTAACGTTTAACGAAGCGGCATCTTTATAGTATTCTTCGATATACTTTTCGCTTACTTCCGGTGCCGTAATCCCATCTTCCCTCGCTTTGTTGATAATTTTGTCATCCACATCCGTAAAATTCTGTACGAATTCCACAGTGTTTCCACGGAATTCCAGGTACTTTCTCATGGTGTCAAAAACCACAAAAGGCCTTGCATTTCCAATGTGAAAGAAATTATATACCGTAGGACCGCAAACGTACATTTTAACTTTGCCTTCTTCCATTGGTACAAATTCTTCTTTCTTCCGGGTCATAGTATTATATATTTTCATGAAATTCTCTTCCTTCCGGATTTCCATACAGTTTCTTTTACAACAACAGGCAGGAACCAGTCCTGCCTGTAAATTATACTATTTTACATGATTCATTTCAATGGACTGCCCACTCTTCTAGTAGGTATCCTTAAAGACTCTTTTATTGCCGGAAATTTCCCAAGTAATATACCCCAGCAATGCCAGCATCACCAGAGCAACAATAAAGGTAATGACACCGGACTGGCGCATAAAATTTCCATTGATTATGCCCATGATAAAATCATCTTCCTTTAAATTCCCGGGAGCCATTTTAACCCATGTATGACGATACAATGGCCCAATGACCTTGGTCGCCAATACAATCAAAGAAGTGGCAACGACCGCAACAATGCTATATCGTAAATATTGCATATGCTTCTTTTTCTTTCGCCATCGTATCAGGAAGAAAAAGCAAACAAATACTACCAGGAACCCTACAATGCCAAGAATCAATTCCACATCAGCAATTCGCTGAAAATTCTCCATTAACTGCTTTGCCGGCTTTGTAAACACATCTTCCGGCATGTACTTTGCCTTGGACACAAGAGTCACTGTGTCGGATTTATGTTTCATAAAGTCTGCCATGACGCTTATAACATCTGCCTCTTCTACGGCAACGCCTGCCGTATTAAGCACCTGTGAAGCATCCAACGTATATTGATACATGTTAGCACTACGTACCACAATGTTGGGGGCTACCATGGTAATCATCAACGTAATCCCCACTACCATAAGACGTCCCAGGATTTTCGTCCATGGAATCTCCTTTTTTGCCATCGTATTTCGCCATGGATCTCGGCGAGTTCCAAATGCTGTTTTTCTTCTGTACTTCATATCTTTTACTATAGTCTTTCTCACCGTCTATCTCAAGTTTCTTTTCCGTCATGTCACCTACCACCATACTCCGGTATTGTGATGATGTGATGAGGAGAGTAAGAGAATCGTAAAAAAGTAAGAGCGATGCTATGAGCACCGCCCTTTGCTGTTGCCTTATTTTCCGGATTCTTGTTCCTCTTTGTAAGCTGCAATCACCTTATCTGCCATCTGCTGCGGCATCTGATCGTAGCGGTCAAACTTCATTTCGAAAGAGCCTCGACCTTGGGTCATGGAGCGAACGGTAATGGCATAATCAAAGAGTTCTGCCTGCGGAGCTTCTGCCAAGATTTTCTGGTCGCCGTTGTGTTGCGGCTCAGAACCTAAAATCCGACCTCGTCTCTTGTTCATGTCCCCCATAATGTCACCCATATTTTCATCGGGAACCATGATTTCCAAATGCATAATCGGCTCCAGTAGGCATGGTTTTGCCTCTACGATACCTTTTTTAAATGCCAGGGAAGCGGCAATCTTAAAGGCCATTTCGTTGGAGTCTACATCGTGGTAGGAACCATCGTACAGATTTGCGTGAACACCCTGTACCTTGCATCCTGCAAGAGGACCTCTGTCCATGGATTCCAGCAATCCCTTCTCAATAGCCGGAACATAGTTCTTTGGAATGGATCCTCCAAAGAGGGTTTCTTCAAATTCAAATTCCGCTTCGCAAGGGGAGAACTTAATATGAACATCACCATACTGCCCTGCACCACCGGACTGTTTCTTATGTTTGCCTTGCACATCCGATGTGCCGCGAATAGTTTCCCTATAAGCAATCTTCTGAGGGACAGTTACCACCTCTACACCAAAACGATCCTTTAGTTTTTCCATAACGATACGCAATTGCTGCTCTCCCTGCCCTCCCAGTAGACTCTGGCGAGTTTCGGCATTTCTTTCAATGGTAAAGGATGGATCTTCTTCTCTTAGTTTTGCCAGCCCTGTAAACACCTTATCTTCTTGCTTTTTGTCAGCGGCTTCGATGGCAAAGTACAGTTTCGGTGTTGGGTAATCTAACGGCATGTACCGAACAATTTCTTTTTTATCACAAAGAGTATCGCCGGACAAGGTATACTGGAGCTTTGCTACGGCAACAATGTCACCGGCTTCGGCATAATCCAGTTCTGTCTGTTGATTTCCTCGTAAGAAGAACAGTTTACCCAGTTTTTCCATGTTTCCTGTACGCTCATTGAGGATTTCCATTCCTGATGTCAGCTTGCCGGAAACAACCTTAATAACAGAAATCTTTCCAACAAATGGGTCGATGATGGTTTTAAATACAAATCCACTGGCTGCACCGTCTGTCTTCGGTTCGAATTCAACCTGCTCGTTTTGGTCGTTAAAGCCTTTGCAAGGACCTTTTTCCAGCGGTGTAGGTGCATATTCCACCAGCAAGTCCATGAGACCCTCACTGCCTTTTCCAAGTTCAAAAGCAGCGGAGCAAACGGGAACGATACCGCCGTCCTGGATACCCTTCTTCAAACCGTTTCGGATTTCCGCTTCGGAAAAGTCATCGCCTTCAAAGTATTTTTCCATTAACGCATCATCTGTCATAGCAATGGCTTCTTTCAAGTCATCATCAATCTCCGTACTGATGGGCCAACTAAATGGAATTAAGGATTCCCCAAAAGCTTCTTTTAGTTCACCGAAGGTCTTGTGGTAATCAAATTCATCTTTATCTCTTTTGTTAATAACAATAAAACGAGGCATATTGTATCTTTCGCAAGCTTTCCAAGCCTGTTCTGTTCCAACCTGAATACCGGAACCGGCATCTACCAGGATAATGGCTGCTTCAGAAGCTCTCATTGCAGCATTTACTTCACCGATAAAGTCAAAGTATCCCGGTGTATCAATAAAATTGATTTTGCTGTTTTTCCAAATAATAGGAACCACAGAGGTATTGATGGAGTAGCCTTTTTCTTTTTCCATTTTGTCATAGTCAGAAACGGTATTTCCATTCTCGACTTTTCCCATTTTATCGATAACCCCTGTTTCCTGCAGAACAGATTCTAAGAAAGTGGTCTTTCCGCATCCGCCATGTCCTACAAGTGCAACGTTTCTAATCGTTTCGCTGGTATAGCCTTTCATACGTTATGTCCTCCTACAATAATTAAAATTCACGAATTAAGTATAGCATTGGTATGTGAAATTGGCAATAATTTCAGAAAATTAGCACCTATGCTGAAAATTACGGAATTTCTTTCTTTTTACTTCGATTCATCTTGATTGTAAATCATTACTTGTAAAGGAGTTTGCCATGATATATAATTAAATTGTGTGTAAATGAATTGCAATTTTTTGACAATTCGACAGAAAAAAGGTGGTGTGTAGAACATGAATATTACCGATGTAAGGATTCGGAAAATCAGCGATGAAGGAAAAATGAAAGCAATCGTGTCGATTACTTTTGATGACGAATTTGTGGTTCACGACATCAAGATTATTGATGGTCACAACGGGCTGTTTGTAGCTATGCCTAGCCGCAAAATGGGAGAGGGCGATTTTCGAGACATTGCTCATCCATTGACATCTGAAACACGTAATCGCATCTAAAGATGCCATTTTCGCCGAGTACGAAAAAATTCTTGCCCAGCGCAAAGAAGAGGAGGCATCTCTGTCAGAGGGTCAACCGGCTCCCGTGAGTCCATTAGAGCCTCAGGTTCACTCTCTGTAACCCGAATACATACAAAATCAAAAACAGCCTGTCTATAGAGACATCGGCTGTTTTTAATGATTCTTTTGCTTCTTTAATAATGAACGACTACCGGGTACCCCGCTTCAATACTGGTATATAGCTGTGCAGCTGCCCATGATGGCATGTTGACACAACCATGAGATCCACCGGAAATATATTGTGTTCCGCCAAAGGATCCTCGCCAGTAAGCATCATGGCAACCTTGCCCTCCGTTAAACGGCATCCACCAGTTTACCTTTGTCTTATATCTGGATCCATCATCATTGTCACCACGAAGAGTTGCATTGGTCTGCAAAAATTCCACTTGAAAAACACCACAAGCTGTATCGTGTCCACGCTTGCCGGTTACAACGTCCGTGCTAAGAGTAACCTTTCCCTTTTGGTACAACCACAAGTGCTGGG
The DNA here is from genome assembly GCA_963542695.1 of uncultured Eubacteriales bacterium. Classification (GTDB taxonomy): domain Bacteria; phylum Bacillota; class Clostridia; order Peptostreptococcales; family Anaerovoracaceae; genus RUG100. The sequence goes on along the minus strand of CAUTYX010000001.1, from coordinate 172,244 downwards.
AGCTAATACTTACTTCGATGTAGGAATTTCCAATATCGCTTTTGCCCTGTCCCTTGTAATACGGCTGATGACTGTAAAAAGGTTTGCGTTCTACATCTTTGCCGCTCTTGAGTTCCTTAATCAGCTGTTCTTTTTCCTTTTTCTTATTGATGGCATACCCGTAGTTTCCGCCATAAACAGTGATGGTACCTTGGTCGCTGGATTTGAATTTCCGTGGTGCATACTGGGTATTAAGCTCCCAAGCCAAAACCTTCTTTACAAAAGTCCCCACTGCTTTTTCATCCAGCCTTGTGCCACCACTGCCGTCTGCCGGCATCATCTTTGCCAAGTCTTTGGGTTTTACCACATACTTACCCTTAAAGGTATCAAAGACAATTTTCTGCACATAATGCTTTTTATCAAATTCCTGTTCCTTCTTTAAAACATCACTATCGGATTTAATCACCGGCTTTTCAATAAAAGAAGCAGGTTTAAAGGAAAGAGAAAAGGTTCCCTTGGAAATTTTCTTTACAATGTGCTTTGCCACCTTTGCCTTATCAACATTGTCCCCTTGAACTTCTTTTACAACCTTAAAATCCGTGTTATCCATGTTGACATAAGCATCTTTTGTCTTTACCTTGTATGGAATCTTCAAAAAGGAGTCCTTTTTAATAGTTTCAAGAAGTTTCTTTTTCTCTACCGGTTCCATTGCAACAGTAAACTCCTTTTTACCGCCTGCATGTGATTTCAACACAGAAAACACATTGGTTCCTAATTTTACCTGCAAGGAATCTTCGATGTCATAGGTTATCTTTGATAATGGGAAAGAAGCCACTTCTTTTCCTTCACGATTAACAGTAAAGCGCCGGCTCTGCCACCGGTCTGTTAATGTTTTTTCTGCTTCTTTAACCGTCATGCCGGAACAATCAACACCGTTAATAGTAGTCTTTCCGGAAAAATGCTGTGCCATCATTTGATAATGGTCAGAATGGGTGTACAGGCCGAAACCTGCAGCGATCCCGATTATTAAGATTACTACAATGAGTATACCCCGTTTCATATAAAATCTTTCCTCCTTCATATCCCACTGATTGTATCGTAAATATAGACAAACTGCAATGGCATCTTCACACAATCATCACAAATTCCTTCCTCCTATTTTCTACACCACCGGGGAAACTTTAATCAAAATAATCTCTATTTATCTCCATCTTTTCTCCTTGACACCGTTTTGTTTGTTTGATAATATAACTCTTGCAGTATTCATTGAAGACGTGGCGGTGTAGCTTAGTTGGCTAGAGCGTCCGGTTCATACCCGGAAGGTCGGTGGTTCGACTCCACTCGCCGCTACCATTTTCTTTAATCGTGTGGGCGCTTAGCTCAGCTGGGAGAGCATCTGCCTTACAAGCAGGGGGTCACAGGTTCGAGCCCTGTAGCGCCCACCACATAATACTGGTACTTTGGTCCGGTAGTTCAGTTGGTTAGAATGCCAGCCTGTCACGCTGGAGGTCGTCGGTTCGAACCCGATCCGGATCGCCAATATCGTTCAGCAGTGTTGCTGCTGAACGATCCCATATGGTGGGTATAGTCAAGTGGTTAAGACAGCGGGTTGTGGCTCCGCCATGCGTGGGTTCGAATCCCACTACCCACCCCATATAAAATATCGTTGGGGTATCGCCAAGTGGTAAGGCAATGGATTCTGATTCCATCATGCGCAGGTTCGAATCCTGCTACCCTAGCCAATACACTATGACCCGGTTCTTCCGGGTCATACATATGGCGACATAGCCAAGTGGTAAGGCAGAGGTCTGCAAAACCTTTATTCCCCGGTTCAAATCCGGGTGTCGCCTCCACAAAAAACAACCAAGACACCTTGGTTGTTTTTTATTATCTGTTTTTAATAATGTATCACTCCATCTCTTAGATTTCTGCAATACACTCAATTTCCACCAGTCCATTGGCAGGCAAATCCTCCGCTTGTACACAGGAACGAGCCGGGAACTCTGTAGCAAAGAAGCTTTTATACACCTCATTTACCGCAGCGAAATCTCCAATATCCTTTAGAAATATCATAGTTCGAACAATTTTATCGTGGCTGCTGCCGGCCGCCTCCAATACATTTCCCAGGTTTATCAATGACTGTTTTGCCTGAGCTTCTACCCCTTCTTGCAGCTTTCCTGTTGCCGGATCGATTCCCAGCTGACCCGATGTAAATACCAAATTCCCGCTTACCTTTGCCTGGAAATATGGTCCCAGTGCTGCCGGGGCCTTTTGTGTTGTAATTGTTTTTGCCATAAAAGCACTTCTCATTCTTATTTTTATTTTCTCCAGCTAAATCTATAGATACTTTAAAATTGTCAATTGCTCCGGTTCCACCGGTTCCTTTTCTTCATTAAGCATCCCCAGGGCAATTCCCCTTTTAATGGCCCCATGGTAATCGCTGCCGCCACTAATGAGCAAGCCGTGTTTTTCTGCCTGTTCCACCAAAAATGAAACTTCCTCCAACGTGTACTTGGAGTAATAGCATTCCAATGCCTGGATCCCTGCTGCCAGTAACAGATGCAAACGGTTTTCGAACTCCGTAGCCGTCAAATGGCGTTCTCCTTCTCCTCCTAAAGGATGTGCCCAGCCTGCAATTCCTCCTGCCATCTGTATACTTTCTACCGCCATTTTCCCCGGAATTCTTGCGGATCCCGGAAGCAAATGAAAAGATGGTCCATCAAGATATTTATCAAAGGCTTCGGAAACACTGCTCACCAAACCGCGTGCAACCAGCACTTCCCCTAGGTGTGGTCGTCCCGGACTGGACTGTCTATGAATAAATTCCTGTTCTTCATTTGTAAAGGCGATACCATATTTTTCTTTTAGGACTTCTATACGACGATTGGTTTTCCAAAGGCGTTTTTCCCGGACTTCCCCAATGGCTCTTTGCAACTCTTTGGATTCCGGCCGATACCCATAGCCAACAATATGGCACAAATTCCCATGGACTTCTGCCGAAAGTTCTATTCCGGGAATATACCGGATTCCTGTTGGTGGGTTGTAAAGTACCTCCTTTGCGCCTTCCATGCTATCGTGATCAGTAATGGAAAAAGTAGCCAATCCGGCCTTTTTAGCGGCTTCTACCAGTTGCTGCGGCGAGTCAGAACCATCTGATGCGGTGGTATGTATATGCAAATCAACCTTCGCCATCATGCTTTTCCCCCTCTCTTTGCAACGTCAATTTCCGAATCATGTCATGAAACACATCCTTGGAAATAGGATACAAACAAGCCACTGCTGCTGCTCCAAAAATAAAAATCGCTACTAGAATCAACAACGTATTTTCAATGGCCGTCAGCGCTGTAGCACTTTGTACTACTGCCGAACCGTGAAAACCGGCATGACCTAAAATCAGCCCCAACATCAATTGGCCCAAAGCGGCAAAAACAGCTTCGGCAAAACACTCGATGGCCGATAAACTTCCTTCTCGACGCTTTCCGTTTTCCAATTCATCCAACGTACAAATATCATAAATCATAGACGGCATTAACTGCCAATAGGCGGTATTGGAAATGGAATATAAAAAGGTAAAAACAATACCTGTCATAACACCAAAAGTTCCATGTATCCCCACTACCAGCCGCAACACCAGCAAAGCCGTTCCGGAAACACAAAGAGATGTAATGTAGGCAATTTTCTTATCGGTAATAACTCCCAGCGTTCGTACTGCCGGTGTCAGCAGCATACCGCTGATGGGAATAAAGGCCAAAATCAACGTAATCTGTGCCGGAGAACAGTGCAAGTTATAGGTAAAATAATACATTCTGGTAGAATTTCCTATGGAGTTGGCAATTAAAAATGCAGCACAGCTTCCCATTAAAATCCACAGCGGCTTTAACCGTAACAATTCTTTGTAGTCTTGCAGCATGTCTTTTAGACCGGCCTTTGGTACATTTCCTTCGGAATTCGTAACAACCCCTTTGGTGAAAAGAACCCGGTCACCAAAATCGACACCATAGCCAACACCCCAACAGCACCAGCTGTCAAGGTCCACGCCCCGGTACGAGAAACTCCCAGTGCCACAAAGACAGCAACCAACGAGTTGGGAAGAACCATCCCTGTGAACATACCTAATGTGTTGAAAATATAAGCAAAGGATCGCAAAGATGTTCGTTCATCATAGTCCTCGGTAATTTCCGCTCCCAGTGCCATATAGGGATTAAAAAACACGCTATAGGCAATCCAAAACATCATTACAGCGAGAACATAGTAAGCAGCCTGCGGTGTTCCCCGGAGACCAAAATCCGAAAACAACAGGCAGCAGGCAACGCCCATAGGAACGGCTGCCGCTCGTAAAAATGGAATACGCTTTCCGTTTTTCGACACAAAATGATCCGACATAAAACCGACTACCGGACTGGCAATCATATCCACCACTGCTCCTAAGGCCGCAATGGTTCCTGCCAATGCCGGTTCCATGCCGGCTACCGTCGTTAAGAAAAACAATAAAAAGGTTCCGGAAAAAGTGTAGACCCCTGCATCAGCAAGGGCCGCACTTCCATAAGAAATTTTATCTTTAACACGTAATTTCTCGTTACCAGTCTGTCTATTTTGTTTGTTGTCCTGTTTTTTTCCCATATTTCTATGCTACCGGATTTCCATCTTCAGCTTCTGTGGAAACAAACTCATACCGCATTTTCCCATCCACTTCATTGTCAGCAAAGAGAATCATTCCCTTTGACTCAAGGCCACGAAGTTTGCGTGGTTTCAAGTTTGCAACAACAACTACTTTTTTGCCAATGGTGTCTTCCGGCTCGTAGTACTGTGCTACACCGGAGACAATCTGGCGCGTTTCTGTTCCCATCTTAACCTGGAACACTAGTAGTTTGTCCGCCTTTGGATGTTTTTCACAGGAAAGAATGGTTCCCACCCGCAAATCCAGTTTATCAAAATCATCGTAAACGATTTCTTCTTTTAAATCCAACGGAAGGTTTTCCTCTTTGTCCGCTTGCTGCAGTTCTTCCAGTTCCTTTAATTCCTTTTCAATATCCAGACGAGGGAAGATAGGTTCGCCTTTCTTCACCTGCTGACCACCCATCATTGCAAATGTGGAAGCATCCTGCCATTGAGGTTCTTCCTGCCAAAGACCCATCTGCTGACGAATCTTTTTAGAAGTAGCATGCATAAAGGGGTGAATCAGAACCGAAATAATGCGAATGGCCTCTGACAAATGGTTTAGCACAGTGTCAAGACGAGGTTTGGAGGTTTCGTCTTTTGCCAGCACCCATGGCGAGGTTTCGTCAATATATTTGTTGGCTCGACGAACCAAAACCCAGATTTCCTCCAGAGCCATGCTGAACTTAAATTGTTCCATCTGCTCCTCAACTTTACCGGCCGCCGCCAGAGCAATTTCTTTCAACTGCTGATCGTATTCACCGGCTTCACCTATTTGCGGGACAATGCCTTCGTTGTATTTTTCAATCATGGCAACGGTACGGCTTACCAGGTTTCCTAGGTCATTTGCCAAATCGTAGTTCATGCGTTTCAGCATTACCTCATTGGTAAAAACGCCATCTTGCCCAAAGGTGTATTCTCGCAGTAAAAAATACTTTAAGGCATCGACGCCGTAACGGTCAATGAGTGTTACAGGATCTACTACGTTGCCCTTTGACTTACTCATCTTACCGCCATCAATCAACAGCCAGCCGTGACCTTGCACTTGTTTCGGCAATGGTTCTCCCATGCTCATTAACATGGCCGGCCAAATCACCGTATGGAAACGAACGATTTCCTTTCCCACCAGATGAACATCAGCAGGCCAATACTTCTCGTACAGTTCCGGATCATCAGGATATCCTAATGCCGTCACATAGTTTGTCAAAGCATCCAGCCATACGTAAATAACATGTTTTTCGTTAATAGGTACAGGAATTCCCCAGTCAAAGCTGGTTCTGGAGATACACAAGTCTTCCAGCCCCTGCTCTACAAAAGCAATCATTTCGTTGCGACGAGATTCCGGCTGTAAAAATTCCGGATTATTTTTAAAGTTATCTAAAATCTTGTCCTGATATTTACTTAATTTGAAGAAATACGCTTCTTCAGAAGCCGCTTCTACCGGTCTGCCGCAATCAGGACATTTCCCGTCTACCAGCTGACTTTCTGTCCAGAAAGATTCGCAAGGAGTACAGTATAATCCTTCGTATTTTCCCAAATAGATATCACCTTTTTCGTACATCTTTAGGAAAATATCCTGAACCCTCTTTACGTGACGTTCTTCTGTAGTGCGAATAAAATCATCGTAGGAAATCTCCATGGTCTTCCACAGTTCTTTAACACCACTTACAATTTTATCTACGTATTCCTTTGGTTTTACTCCCTGTTCCTGGGCAATCTTTTGAATTTTTTGACCATGTTCGTCAGTTCCTGTTAAAAAACGAACATCGTATCCCAGCTCTCTTTTGAAACGAGCCATGGCATCAGCCATAACCGTACAATACGTGTGGCCAATATGCAGATTGTCACTAGGGTAGTAAATCGGTGTTGTAATGTAAAATTTTCCTTTGTTTTCACTCATGTGTTTCATCTCCCTTGCCAAGACTCGGTAAAAACCCGTTTTGGCAAGTATCTCAGTCTTCTTTATAACGAATTTTTACATAGTCTAAAATCAATCGGGCAATATCATCCGTATCTAAATCACTGCTGTCAATGGAAAGATGATAGTTCTTTGTTTCTCCCCATTTTTGTCCCGTATGGTACTTGTAATAATTGGATCTTGCCTTGTCCAAATCTCCCATATATGTCTTCACATCTTCGCCATCAAGACCATAGACCTCTGTTGCCCGCTGAATTTTACTTTCCTCGTCGGCATATACAAACACGTTGACGGCATCCTTAAAGTCTCGCAATACATAGTCTGCACAGCGTCCAACAATAACGCCACCATTGCCTTCTTCTGCCAGTTTCAAAATATACTCAAATTGAGCAATAAAAAACTTTTCATTAATAGACAAGGTGTCCGGGCCATAGCCGGCAGCACCAAAAGCATTGGCCAGACTGTAAAAGAATCCGTTCTTTGCTTTTCGTTCGTCCTCTTCAATCATTTCCACAGAGTATCCATTTTCCTCTGCAATGTGGTCCAAAATGTTTTTATCATAATATGGAACACCCATTTCTTCTGCCAGCTTTTTGCCGATTAACCGACCGCCACTGCCAAACTCACGACTAATTGTAATGATTTTATTGCTCATATGTATTTCCTCCTGTCCCTAGTATACATCCTAGAGTGGATTTTGTCATTTGAGGATGCGACCGATGTCTTGTCTGTACTGCATTCCGTCAAAAGAAATCTTCTTCACATTGGCAAAGGCCTTTTTTCGAGCCTGGTCATTATCGTCCCCCAGAGCCGTTACTCCAAGAACACGACCGCCGGATGTAACAATCTCTCCGGCCTCATTTTTGGTTGTTCCTGCATGGAAAACAATAATATCGTCCTCTACATCATCAAGGCCGGAAATGAATTTTCCCTTCTGGTAGCTTCCCGGATATCCGCCGCTGGCCGCCACAACACAAACGGATCTGGAATCACTCCATCTGATGTCCTGCTGTGCCAAGCGATTATCACAAACACTTTGGAAAATCTCCAGCAAGTCGCTTTCCAACCGTACCAAAACCGCTTGGGTTTCCGGATCTCCAAATCGGTTGTTAAACTCAATTACCTTAGGGCCATCTTCTGTCAGCATCAGACCAATAAACAGCACCCCTTTAAAGTCAAGTCCGTCATTTTGAAATCCGGAAAGTGTCGGCTGCAAAATCTCCTTGTCAATACGTTCCATCAGTTGATCATCAAAGAGCAAAGAAGGAGAGTAGGATCCCATTCCCCCTGTGTTGGGTCCCTTGTCGCCGTCGAAAATGCGCTTGTAGTCTTGGGCGGATTCCATGGGAACAATGGTGTGTTCATCGACAAAACACAACATGCTGGCTTCTACCCCACGAAGGCATTCTTCTACAACAATCCGAGCCCCCGCATCGCCAAAGACGCGACTGCCCATCATATCTTCAATGGCTTCTTCTGCCATCGCCGCATCTTCTGCCAACACAACTCCTTTGCCGGCTGCCAATCCATCGGCCTTCAACACCATAGGGAATCCATAAATGCCAATGTCTTTTTTTAAGGCTTCTTTATCAGTGTACTCCTTATATTTTGCTGTCGGAATATGGTGACGAGCAAGGAATTCCTTTGTAAAAAGCTTGCTGGCTTCCAGCTGTGCGCACTTTTTATTGGGTCCAAAAGCCTTGATTCCGGCTTCTTCAAGAGCATCTACGATGCCCATAGCCAGTGGTACTTCCGGTCCGATTACAGTCAAATCAATTTCCTTTTCTACGGACACCTTCACAATACCCGCAATATCTTCTGCCGAAACAGGCAGACAAATGGCAACCTCTTCAATACCGGCATTTCCCGGTGCACAGTATAGTTTTTCAAGTTTTGGACTCTTGGCCAATGTCCAGCAAATGGCATGCTCTCTTCCGCCGCTACCTACTACTAATACCTTCATAGTCTATTCCCTCTTTATATTCTTTTCCGTCTGCTGCTGCGTCTTTCTCCTAGTGCTTAAAGTGCCGCAATCCACTAAATACCATGGCGACACCCTTTTCATTGGCCATATCAATGGACTCCTGGTCACGAATGGAACCACCCGGCTGAATAATCGCTGCAATACCGGCTGCGGCAGCTGCTTCTACACAGTCGTTGAAGGGGAAGAAGGCATCGGATGCCATTACAGCACCTTCCATGTCAAACTGACAACGTTTGATTCCGTTTTCCACTGCCCAAATGCGATTGGTCTGTCCCGGTCCAATGGCAATGGTCATCTGGTCCTTTACAAAGACGATACCGTTGGATTTTGTGTGTTTTACTACCTTCATGGCAAGTTCCATATCTTTAATTTGCGCCGCTGTAGGCTCTGTTTTGGTTACCACCATTAGTTCTCCGTCATTTAAAATCTTTCCAAAGGCAGAAGACTTGGTTTCTTCACCGTCGGTTGCCGGCTGATCCGGCTTTGGAGCTTCTGCAGCATCAAACATTTCTGTGTCTAAAGATTGAATCAACAGTCCTCCGGAAACTTTTTTCATATCCACCTGATCGTCGGGGGCGGCTTCCATCATAGCCGGCAAACGCAAGATACGGATGTTCTTTTTCTGCTGCAAAATATCCAAAGCTTCCTGGTCAAAGTCAGGGGCAATAACAATTTCCAGAAAAATTTTGCTCATCTTTTCCGCCGTTGCTTTGTCAACCGGCCTGTTGCAGGCTACAATGCCGCCAAAGATAGAAACAGGGTCGCAGTCGTGTGCTTTCTGATATGCCTCTTCCAATGTTTCTCCTATGGCAACTCCACACGGATTCGCATGCTTTACCGCCACTACTGCCAGTTTGTCCCTAAATTCCCGGATACAATCCAGTGCGCCGTTGGTATCGTTGATGTTGTTGAAGGACAACTCTTTGCCATGTAATTGTTGTGCATTTACAAGAGCTCCTTCCCACGGCTTCACCTCTTTATAAAAGGCCGCCATTTGGTGCGGGTTTTCTCCGTAGCGAAGTTCCTGTGTTTTTTCATAGGTAAAGGTTGGATTGTCCGGCAATTCAAAACCGCCTTCTTTGCGAAGATATTCTGCAATCATTGCATCATAAGCTGCTGTCTGCTGGAATACTTTCAACGCCAAATAATACCGCTGCGCCGGGGTAACGCCTTTAACAATTCCGTTGTATTCCAAGCTGGTAACCACCATTCCGTAATCTGCCGGATCACATACAACGGTTACATCCTTGTAGTTCTTTGCAGCTGCACGAAGCATGGTAGGACCGCCAATATCGATGTTTTCAATGGCATCCTCCATGGTTACATCCGGTTTCAAAATAGTTTCCCGGAAAGGATATAAGTTGATGGCAACAATATCAATAGGTGTAATATCAAGGTCTGCCAGTTGCTGCATATGTTCCGGTTTGTTCCGTCTTGCCAGCAGTCCGCCATGGACTTTTGGATGCAGTGTCTTTACACGACCATCCAGACATTCCGGAAACCCGGTAATTTCCGAAATTCCGATTACTTTGACGCCGGCCTCTTCCAGCACCTTCTTGGTACCACCTGTACTGATTATTTCTACGCCGAGCTTTTCAAGGTTCTGGGCAAAGCCAACCACCCCTGTCTTGTCGGATACACTAATTAATGCTCTCATGTTGTTACTCCTTTCCATCCCAGCAGTACGTACACAATTTGCACGGACTCACTCCTGTCGCTTCCAATAAGGAAGGTAATTCCTGATATTTTAGACTATCAAAACCCATCTTCTGCCGAATCAATTCCACCATATTTTTATGGCGTTCTGTGTGGGGATCGGCATATTCCTTTAGTACATCTTCGGGAATCTCCGATTGCTGTTGCGCTTTGTCAAAACCGGCCGGATTAGCCGTTGCCGTTTCCGGGTCATCCAGCCCTTCCAGTTCCCGGATACAGCGACGAGTAATTAATTCCATGTCGCTGACGCTTCTGGAAAAATTCAAATACTTGCAGCCATACATAATGGGCGGACAAGCTGACCGTACATGAATTTCCTTGGCACCGTTTTCCGTCAAGTAGTTGACCGTTTCCGCCATCTGTGTCCCCCGAACGATAGAATCGTCTAACAATACAAAAGATCTGTCTTTAATAAGCTGGAACACCGGTACCAGCTTCATTTTGGCAATACGGTTTCTGATTCGCTGACTCTGCGGCATAAAGCTTCTGGGCCATGTGGGTGTGTATTTAATCAATGGTCTGGCATAAGGTATTCGGCTGGCATTGGCATAACCTAAGGCATGGGCTACACCACTATCGGGAACACCGGCCACATAATCTACCATTAGCCCCCAATCTCTAGCCGCCATACTGGCACCGTTGGCATTGCGCATCATCTCGACATTTCGCCCTTCATAGATAGAAGTGGTGTAGCCAAAATAAGTCCACAAAAAGGAACAAATCCGCATTTCCTCTTGGGGTTTAACTACCGTCTCTTCCCCTTCTGCATGAATCAAGGCGATTTCACCCGGCCCCAGCTCTCTCTTATATGTGTATCCTACATTGATAAAGGCGAAGGACTCACTGGCAGCACAGTGTCCCTCTCCCGCTTTCCTTCCTACAATGAGCGGTGTCCGGCCCCATTTATCTCTGGCGGCATACAATCCTTCTTTGGTAAGCAGCAGCATGGTCATGGAGCCATCGATTTTCTTTTGGGCATACTGTATGCCTTCCACAAAATCAGCCCCCTGGTTTATCAACGCCGCCACCAATTCCGTGTTGTTGATTTCCCCACCGTTCATGGACATAAACTGGGTTCCGCCGTTATCCAGCAACTCTTGTACCAGTTTCTGTTTGTTGTTAATGCGTCCAACTGTAGAGATGGCATATTCTCCGTTGTGACTGCGAACCGTTAGTGGCTGCGGATCACTATCACTAATGGATCCAATCCCGCTATTGCCGTGCATATCTTCAATTTCCCCTTCGAACTTGCTGCGAAAGGCGGAGTTTTGAATATTGTGAATGGCTCTATTAAAGCCGTTTTCTTCTCGGATACAGATGCCGCCGCGTTTCGTTCCTAAATGAGAATGGTAGTCTGTCCCAAAGAAAATGTCCATGACACAGTCTTCTTTGGAAACAACACCGAAAATTCCACCCATTAGCTTCTCGCCTCCTCAATAATCCCAATGGCTTGGGGCAACATTTCATGTTCCAGTTGTAAAACCCGCTGCTGCAGGTCTTCGGCACTGTCTCCGGGCAGTACCGGCACCCGCCGCTGTAAAATAATTTGGCCCGAATCGATGCCTTCCTCTACGTAATGCACAGTGGCACCGCTTTCTTTGTCGCCGGCGGCAATAACCTGGCAATGGACCTTCATGCCATAACAATCTTTGCCGCCGTATTTAGGAAGCAGCGACGGATGAATGTTGATAATCCTACCTCCGAAAGTTTCCAACACCTTTCCCGAAAGAATCTGCAGATATCCGGCCAATACCACCAGTCCTGTGTTTTCTTCTTCCAGCATATTGGTCAATGCATCCATCAGTTGCTCTTGGTTATCAAAGTCTTTTTTAGATAAAACCTTGCTTTTAATGCCGTGTTTTGCCGCTCTTTCCAAGGCGAAGGCATCTGGACGACTGGCAATGACCTGGCATATTTTTACCCGTGGCAAAGCACCGGATTCAATGGCGTCAATAATGGACTGCAAATCCGTACCGCCACCGGACACCAGCACGCTGATTCTCAAATCACTCATTTAACAATCACCTGCTCCTGCTCTTTGGGGATAATGGAACCTATACGATATGCCTTTTCGCCGGCATCCGCTAGCGCCTGCAAAACACCATCTGCATGTTGTTCTTCCATAACCATCATCATACCGATTCCCATGTTAAAGGTAGAGAACATTTCTTTTGTATCGATATTCCCCAGTTGCTGCAGGAAACCGAAAATTGGCGGTTTTTCCCATACATCGGCTGCAAATTCTGCGGCCACATCATCAGGCAAAATCCGAGGTACGTTTTCATAAAATCCACCACCGGTAATGTGAACGATGCCTTTAACAGGATACTTTGGCAGAACTGCACTGCAAGCACTGGCATAAATACGTGTCGGTCGTAACAATGCTTCGCCCACAGTTTCGCCTAGTTCCTCCTTGTAATCATCTACATCAAGATCGGCTTTTTCAAAGACAATTTTTCGAACAAGAGAATAGCCGTTACTGTGAATGCCGCTGGATGGAATGCCGATAATCACATCACCGGCACTGATTGATTCACCGGTAATAATATTTTCTTTATCTACGATCCCAACGGAGAAACCGGCCATATCATATTCTCCACCTCCATAGAATCCCGGCATTTCAGCTGTTTCACCACCAATAAGAGCGCTCTTTCCCATGGCGCATCCGTCTGCAATCCCCTTCACGATGTCGGCAATTTTTTCTGCCTTTACCTTCCCTGTGGCAATATAGTCAAGGAAAAATAAAGGTGTTGCCCCCTGACACAGTACGTCGTTTACACACATGGCTACACAGTCAATGCCAACAGTATCATGTTTGTCCATCATAAATGCAATCTTTAATTTGGTTCCAACACCATCAGTACCGCTGACTAAAACCGGCTCCTTCATATCTCCAACAGGCAACTGGAACAGTCCGCCAAAACCGCCAAGACCCGTCAGTACATTTTCATTAAAGGTTTTTTTTACGTGTTCCTTCATCAAGCCGACGGCACGTTCCCCTTCTTTTGTATCTACACCGGCTTCTTTGTATGTTAATGTTTCCTTCATAATTCTTTCCTTTCGCCGCTCATTACTTTTGAAATTCCCGGTCAATGGCAATAACCTCTTCTTCCATTTGCTTTTTATACTTGGCAAAGGCATCTCTGGTAGCCGAATCCTTTACCCCCAGTATCTGCACTGCCAGATAAGCCGCATTTTCAGCGCCTCCAATGGCAACGGTGGCAACAGGCACTCCCTTTGGCATCTGTACTACCGACAGTAGGGAATCCATACCGCCAAGATCACTGGTCTTCATGGGAATTCCAATAACAGGCAGCGTTGTATTGGCCGCCAGGACACCGGCCAGGTGAGCCGCTTTTCCTGCCGCCGCGATGATAACATCGAACCCTTCCTCTTCAGCTGTCTTTGAAAAACGTTCTGCTACAGCCGGTGTACGGTGTGCCGAAATCACCCGAGTAACGTATTCAATTCCAAAGGTATCCAGTACAGCTTCTGCCTTCTTGACTACATCATAGTCGGATTTACTTCCCATGATAATTGCAACTTTCATATTTTTATTCCTCCTAGGCCTATTTGAAATAGGCTACACCGGATTCAAAGAGTTTCATGTCTTTGTCTCCATCTACATTCTTGTATACATTGTGACCGATTCGCTCAGCATGAGCCATTTTCCCAAATACGCGGCCATCCGGAGAAGTAATTCCTTCAATGGCCATTACGCTATGATTGGGATTAAAGGCAATGTCCATAGCCGGATTCCCTTCAAAGTCTACATACTGGGTTGCAATCTGCCCTCCCTTTATCAACTGGTCGATAACCTTCGGACTGGCGGTAAAGTTTCCTTCTCCGTGAGAAATGGCTACTGTGTGAATTTGACCAATTTCTGTTGCTGCCATCCATGGAGATAGCTTGCTGGCAACACCTGTTCGAACCAACTGGCTCTGATGGCGACCAATCTTATTGTGCGTCAGCGTCGGACTGTCTACATCTGCATCGACAATCTTTCCATAGGGTACCAATCCCAGCTTGATCAAAGCCTGAAAACCGTTACAGATGCCCAACATCAATCCATCTCTGTTTTCCAAAAGCTCCGTTACTACTTCGGTAATCTTCGGATTCCGGAATACTGCCGTAATAAACTTGGCGGAACCATCCGGCTCATCTCCGCCGGAGAAACCACCCGGAAGCATGACAATTTGACTTTGGGATATTTTTTCTGCCAGCTGGTCGATAGATTCTACCAAGGCTTCCGGAGTTAAATTACGCATAATATGAATGTCTGCCAGACCACCTGCTCTCTCAAAGGCACGACGAGAATCCATTTCACAGTTGGTTCCCGGGAATGCCGGAATGATAATGCGTGGTTTTGCAATATTGCCGGCGGCATGAACCAGCACAGGATCCTTAGCCGGTGCTTTTTCGGTCGCTTCTTCCTTCACTTCTTTATAGTCATCAGTTCGAACCGGGAATACCCCTTCCAGCGGTTCCTGCCAAGCTTTAATCAGCTCTGCCAAAGGTTCTTCCTTCTTAACGCCTTCTTCCACATAGGAAAACATGCCCCTGTCATTAGTATGACCAACAACTTTGTACTCTACTCCCTCAAACAACTGTGCAACATCCTCTGTCTTATCGATTTCCAAAAGAATGCTGCCATATTTAAAGTACGCCAATTCTTCTGGCGTTAGATTCTCTAAATCGGCACCAATGCCGTTTCCAACAGCCATGCGGAAGGCCGCCATAAAGCTGCCGCCCTTACCAACGTTGGCAGCTGCTAAAATCTTCTTTTCTTCTGCCAATTCCCGGACTCTTGTCATAGAAGTCTTAAATTTATCAAAATCAATGACATACCGCTCATCCCACACAGATGGAAGCAATACCAGACTGCTGTCGGTTTTTTTGAATTCTGTGGAAATCACCTGGTTGGCATCTCCTGTAACAATGGCAAAGGACAGCAGTGCCGGTGGAACATCAATGTCTTCAAAGGTTCCCGACATAGAGTCTTTGCCTCCAATAGACGGCAGTGACAATTCCTTCTGTACTTTTAGAGCTCCCAGCAGTGCAGACAGCGGTTTCCCCCAGGACTCACTGTTCTTCATCCGTTCAAAATATTCTTGGAAGGTCAGCCTGATTTTGCTCCAGTCCCCTCCCATGGCTGCAATCTTGGTTACAGAATCAATCACAGCATACATAGCTCCATGGAACGGGCTGGCTGTAGCAAGATGCGGGTCATACCCATACGCCATTAGGGTTGCCGTATCGGTTTCTCCCTCTACCACAGGGAGTTTCGCTGCCATACCGCAAGCAGGAGAAAGCTGGTATTTGCCACCGAGGGGCATCAATACCGTATTGGCTCCAATGGTAGAGTCAAATCGTTCAATAAGTCCCTTTTGACTGCAGGTATTCAAATCGGAAATGTAATCACGAACATTTTTCTTTGGCAGCAATTTTTCAATGGCATCGCTGTCTTTTACCTTAACGGTGGTGTGCTGGGTAGCACCGTTAGTGTTGAGGAAGTCTCTGTCTAAATCCAGAATAAGCTCTTCCTGCCAGTACATTCTAACCCAATTCTTATCGGTTACCACCGCTACTGTAGTCGCTTCCAGGTTTTCTTCCTGGGCATATGCCTTAAAGATTTCTTCATTTTCTTTATCAATAACCACGGCCATTCTTTCCTGGGATTCGGAAATAGCCAGTTCTGTCCCGTCAAGACCTTCATATTTTTTTGGAACCAGATCCAAATTAATATCCAATCCATCTGCCAATTCCCCGATGGCAACAGAAACACCGCCGGCACCAAAATCGTTGCAGCGTTTAATCATAACTGCCACATCTTTACGACGGAAGAGACGCTGGATGTTTCGTTCCACCGGTGGATTTCCCTTTTGTACTTCAGCACCACATTCCTCTGTGGATTTTTCAGTGTGAGCCTTGGAAGAACCGGTGGCTCCACCACATCCGTCTCGACCGGTTCTGCCTCCCACTAGGATAATCACATCACCGGCTTCCGGTACATGGCGAACTACATGGTCTGCAGGGGCTGCCCCCACAACGGCTCCCACTTCCATTCTCTTAGCAACGTAGGCGGGATGATACACTTCTGCAACCTGTCCCGTAGCTAGACCAATTTGGTTTCCGTAGGAACTGTATCCGGCAGCTGCTTCTAGGGCAATCTTTCGCTGCGGCAATTTGCCTTTTAGCGTACTTGAAACGGCTTGCGTGGGATCGGCGCCTCCGGTTACGCGCATTGCCTGATATACATACACTCTTCCTGACAGTGGGTCTCGAATAGCACCACCAAGACAAGTAGCCGCTCCACCAAAGGGTTCAATTTCTGTTGGATGGTTGTGGGTTTCATTTTTGAACATGACAATCCAGTCTTGTTCTTCCCCATCAATAATCGCTGTTGTCTTAATGGAGCAAGCGTTAATCTCCTCAGACTCATCCAAGTCCTCCAGTTTGCCTTCTTTTTTAATGTATTTGGCTCCAATGACTGCCATATCCATCAAGTTGATGTCTTTTCTTCGGTTACCATATACATACTTGCGAATTTCCAAATATTCTCCAAAGGCATCTTTCACCAGCTCGCTATATGGTCCTTCGTCGAAATATACATCGGTCAATTCTGTTGCAAAGGTAGTATGACGACAGTGGTCCGACCAGTATGTATCAATAACCCGCAGCTCTGTCATGGTAGGGTTTCTCTTGACATCGTTGGCAAAGTGGTTTCGAATAAAAAGAATATCTTCATGGCTCATTGCCAGTCCCATATCTTGGCGATAAGCTTCGATTTTCTCGTCAGTCATGTCAACAAATCCATCCAGAACGGCTACCTTTTCCGGTTTCTGGTATTCCATAGCCAATGAAGCAGGTTTTGCAAGGGCGGCTTCTCTGCTGTCAACCGGATTAACAATATATTTTTTAATCTGTTCTACTACTTCTTCCGTAAGATTTCCTTCTAATACGTACACCTTGGCGGCCTTCACGATAGCTTCGACCCCCGGCTTCATCATCCGAACACACTGCATGGCCGAGTCCGCTCGCTGATCATATTGCCCCGGCAAAAATTCCACGGCAAAAAAAACGGCAGATCCTGTATCCGGCAACTGCTCTTCGTATACTTCATCGACAGCCGGTTCTGCAAAGATAATATTCTTTGCCATCTCGTAGGCGGCTTCATCGATACCCTCTATATCGTAGCGGTTAATCACTCGCACATTTTCCAATTCCTCTAGGTGTAGATTTTGTTTCAAATCTCCCAACAATCCATTGGCTTCTACTGCAAAGGATTTTCTCTTTTCCACGAATATTCTTTTAACCATAGTGTTCAACCCTCTTCTTTCTTTGCCTTGTCCAACCCGGGACTCCCTGACTCAATGATGGTATCATAAAACGACCCTATAAAGGGTCGTTTTAAAAACTTTTTTCTATTTAAATTCGTACATATGCGAACTTTCTATAGTCATTTTTGATTCAATATCCGGATTTTTGGCAAGTTTCGACAATCAATGTCTGCCAAAAGAAGCTTTCCAAGAAGAATTTACTTGGTAACCTCTTTTAGAACACCATCTATCAAATCATATTGTCTGCCGCAACGGCTGCATTTCATACCGGTACGAAGCACGCTGCCGCATTCACAAACCCAACCTACTTGTTTTGCCGGCATACCGGTCATCAACGCATGCGCCGGTACATCGCTCATTACTACGGCACCTGCGGCAACCATAGCACAAGGTCCTACATCATATCCGCAAACAATAGTCGCATTGGCACCTATGGTAGCACCAATATGAATGGTAGTTACATTATCAACCTGGTGTCCCTTATCTACCTTAGCCCGTGGAATTCTGCTGTTGGTAAACACAGCTCCGGAACCAATATAAACCTCCGGCTCCAGTGTAATTCCTTCGTACACAGACACATTACTCTGAATCGTGCAGTCATGGCCGATATGAACATCTTTTCCAATTACTACGTTGTGTCCAATGGAACAATTTTCACCAATTACTGCACCATCTGCAATATGGCAAAAGTGCCAGATCTCTGTTCCGTTTCCGATGTATACATTATCATCCACATAACTAGCAACGTGTACAAAATAGTTTTGCATAGGGGGTACCTCTCATTAACTACAGTTACATCAATATATAAAACTGTATATAAAACTGTTTCCAGTTTTCTGCGATTTTATGGTGTTTCTTTGGCCGTATCGTCGTCAGGAGCTTTTTCTTCCTGCAGTTCATCCAGCGGTTCTTCCGGTTTTTTTGGTTCCGGCTGCATCTGCTCTTCTTGTCCCTGCGGCTGACTTGGCTGGTGGGAATGATTTTTTTCCTTATCGTAGTCGAATCCGGTAGCTGACTCATAGGCAGCTTTGATTTCCGCTACAGACGGGAAGTCCTCATCACGAGAAGTGTCCTGATCGGTTCCAAAGATACGGCGAATATGTTTAATATTATCTGCGCGGATTCCATCGTCAATTCGAATTCCCAGACCCTCTCCAGCTGCATGTATGATACAGCCATTACCGGCATAAATCGCCACATGACCGGTATAGACAATCAAGTCTCCCGGCTGCATTTCACTCTGAGAAACCTCTTGTCCGCAACTGCCTTGCGCTGCGGAGCTATGAGGAAGCGATATGCCGTAATGATGGTACAACAGCATAGTGAATCCGGAGCAATCTACACCATGCTCCAAGCTTTCGCCACCCCAGACGTAAGGATTCCCAAGATAATTTTTACCTAGTGCCACAACGGCCATACCCTTGTCTTCTGAAGTCAGCGCCGTCCCTTCGTAAATAATCTCCGTAGTCGGTTCCTGAACCACGTTACTCTTCATAACGTTCTTTTCGATTACATCATTGTTTACTTGGGTTATTTCACTTTCTTCGTAGTATTTGCCTTCCGTTCCGGCAACGTGTACTTCCTTCTCTCCTTTTTGAAGCTTGTCTGTCTTAATGACCTTTACTTTGTGCTTCACACGCTTTGTTTCTTTTACAGTAGAAGAGTAGCACAGCTGCACCGTCGCATCATCTTCGGCAGGCTCTTCTTTTTTTGCATTCTTTGCGTTTTTTCTGGAGATAAAATCCACTGCCTCCCGCACCGACATAATCTTTGTTTCCTTAGGCAGTTTTTCTTGTACCTTTTCTACGGTCACTACGGGATCCACGGCTGCATTCTGCTGTTTTTCTACAGAATCATAGTATTTAATTCTCAATCCAGTCAGTACCTGCAGTCCGGTCTCTCTGCTCTCCACATAGCAGATGGTCTTCCCCTCTGATTTCAATGCCCATGGCGTGGTCAACAGACCGCCGTGTCCTGTGGCTGCCTGTACCGGCATCGCCATGGAAAAGCACATGACTACCGCCATTACTATGACAATAGCCCATGCAGATATCTTTTTCCCTGTTTCAAATCTCGTCATGTCCCTAGTAATGTTCCCTTTCTGCACTATGCATTACTTTCCAAATCTACCCTCTTGCACCAAACCGAGGCGGTCGTCAACAACTCCCGCCCCCCTCTATCACATTCATGGTCACACTAAAAATTATATCCTATTCCTTAGAACCCGTCAACCGACAGCTACAGGGAAATGCAAATGAAGTCATAGAACAACCATGGTATAATGAAATACGATTATACACAGCAAAAGGAGAAGGTAATTATGCGAGAAAAATTAATCAGCTTGGCCTTAGATGCCGGTGCCATGATGATGGATAATAGAGGAGTATCCGTGGCAGAAAAGTCATCGGCAAGAGACCTGGTAACCACCCGGGATACAGAAATTCAAAATATGATGGTTGATGCCTGCCGCCGTCTTGCTCTGGGCTGTTCCTTTATCTGCGAAGAAAATCATCTACAGACAGGAGCCATTGCTAAAGGACCTTGCTTTATCATCGATCCTATCGACGGTACTGCAAACTACGTTCACGGATTAAACCACTCCTGTACTTCCATTGCATATTTGGAAGACGGCCAAGTGCAAAGTGGCGTTATTTACGATCCCTTTAAAAACGAAATGTTCTCAGCGGAGCTAGGTAAAGGTGCCTTTTTAAACGGAAGCCCTCTAACCATAGCAGATACATCCTTAGCCGATGGCATCACTTGTTTTGGAACCGCTCCTTACGATGACAGTTCCACCAAGGAAACGTTCCAAATGGCCAACTTACTCTATGACAATTCGTTGGATGTACGCCGCAGCGGCTCTGCCGCCCTTGATTGCTGCTACGTGGCTTGCCACCGATTTTCTCTGTATTTTGAAATGCAGATTTCCCCCTGGGATCATGCTGCCGGCAGCTTTATTGTCAAAGAAGCCGGCGGCATAGCCGTAGATATAAAAGGAAAGCCCCTACAGCTGTCAGCTCCCACATCCATTCTTTGTGGTGTACCTACTGCCATAGAGGACTTTTTAAATCTAAAGTAGCGTTTCTTGCAATTTGTCTCTATATTGTTACGAAGCAATGCAGGGAACCCTTGCACGAAGCTTTTCTTATGCGTAACGAATAAGGATATATACCATGGCAATGGCTACGGACAGCAGCATTACCGGGAAGCCTGTTTTCATGTACTTTCCAAAAGTAATCGGGTAACCTTCTCTTGTTGCAATACTGGAAAGAACCACGTTAGCCGAAGCACCAATAAGTGTTCCGTTGCCGCCAAGACAAGCTCCCAGAGAAATGCACCACCAAAGAGGCGCAATATCCACACCGCTGTTACCCATGGCAATTACCAATGGAATCAATGTTGCCACAAACGGAATGTTGTCCAGGAAGGATGATAATATAGCAGAGGCCCACAGTAACACCATCATAGTAGCTACCGGATGACCGGCTGTCACATTGATCATCAACTCTGCCAGTTGCTTGATAACACCGGTCTGTACCATACCGCCAACGACGATGAACAGTCCGATGAAAAATAGAATCGTCGGCCATTCCACTTCGTGAACAACCATTTCTACATCTTGTTTTCCAATGACCATCATGACGCCACCGGCTGTCAGGGCAACTACAGAAGATTCATACCCCAGCTGGCTATGAAGAACAAAGCCCAATACAATAAAGACAATCATCACCAAGGCCTTTATCATCAAGGTCTTGTCTCGTATTTGCTTTTTCGCATCTAATACCATGATTTCCTGAATTTTCTCTGGGTCTGCAGACATATTTTTGCCATAGAGGAATTTCATACCTACCAGCATCACGGCAAGGATAACTACGCATATACCACCTGTATTGGTAATGAAATCCATGAAGGAAAGACCGGCTTTGCTGCCAATCATAATGTTTGGAGGATCCCCGATCAGTGTGGCAGTGCCTCCAATGTTGGATGCGAAAATTTGACAAAGAAGCATGGGAATAGGATCAATGCCCAGCATCCGTGCAATAGTAATGCTCATAGGCCCAACCAGCAACACTGTTGTGACATTGTCTAGGAAAGCGGATAATACGGCTGTCAAAATAACAAAGGCAACTAGGATTCTCCACGGATCTCCTTTAGCCAGTTTGGCAGCTTTTACCGATGCATATTCAAATAGCCCTGATTGTTTAATGACACCTACAAAGAGCATCATCCCCACCAACACACCGATAGTATTAAAATCAATATAGCCAATGGCTTGATCCACAGACAAAATGTGCAACACCATCAACGCTGCAGCTCCTGTTAGCGCCGCCGCTGTACGATGAATCTTTTCCGTCATGATAGCTATCATAACAATGACAAAAATTAGAATCGATAATATCTCTTGCATAACATAACCCTCTATCCATATTTGTATATATAATATGTAGGAAAAAGTACTTTCCCATCCTACCACCACGAAAAATCACTGTCAATATTTTCACCGGCTGAGAGTTTCTCCTTTTAGACAAATAGGCAACATCGTTAAAAAAGTAAAGCAATCTAATAGCTTGCATCATCTCTAAAGAACATAAGAAGAACCCTGCCTTCCGGCAAGGTTCTCCTCTCATCCTCAGATAGTATTTCTATTACGAAATATATCTACTGTTGTATTCTATTTTTACAGAACGCCTTCTTCTTTGAGTTTGGCTTCTTCTTCTTTGGTAATGCCGAATACTTCACAGTTGTCCTGTCCAACCATTGGAGCAGCTGTTGTCAGCTTGGCCGGGGTTTCAGAAAGCTTAGGAACAACACCCTGTACTTCTACATCTCCATCGATTGGGTGCTTAACCTTTACCAGCAGGTCTCTGGCCTTTGTCTGTGGATGTTCGATAACTTCCTTCATGTCCATTACAGGTCCACATGGGATTCCTGCTTCGTCCATCATAGCTTCCATTTCCTTCTTGGTGTACTGGGAAGCCCATTCCTGCATGATTTCCTGTAATCCACCCTTGTAGTTTTCTACACGGAGAACGTTTGTCTTAAAGCGTTCGTCTTCCAGCAGTTCTTCTTTTCCAATGTATCTGCAGAATTTTTCCCACAGACGGTCATTACCTACGCCAACTGCACAAGATCCATCTTTAACCTTGTATACGTCAAATGGTGCGATGGATGGGTCGATGTTTCCGTTTCTCTGGTCAATCTGTCCGTCTACGGTGTAGTTTGGAACTGCATTCTCCAGCAAGCTGAAGATGGTATCGAACATAGCAACGTCTACGAACTGTCCTTTTCCGGTCTGTTTTCTGTGGTGCAGTGCAATGAGGGCACCAACAGCCTGGTAGATTCCGGATACGTGGTCAGCAACAGATGGTCCAACCTTTACCGGATCCTGATCTTCATATCCTGTCAAGTTCATCATACCGGCCATTGCCTGAGATACAACGTCATAACATGGTCTGTAGGAAATCGGGCTGTCTGTTCCGAATCCGGATCCGGATACATAGATGATATTAGGATTGATCTGTTTGATTGTATCATAGTCAATCTTTAATCTCTTTGTTACGCCACCTCTGTAGTTTTCCCAGAAGAAATCTGCATCTTTTACTAAATCGTAGAGCATTTCCAAACCTTTTTCTGATTTCAGGTTTAGAGATACGCCCTTTTTGTTACGGTTGAAGTTTCCATAGAAGTTACTTTCACCACTTTCGTGCAGGAAAGGACCCCATGCTCTGGACTGTTCTCCTCCAATAGGTTCAACCTTAATTACTTCTGCACCGAAGTCTGCAAAGAACATGGTCGCAAAAGGACCGCTCAGTGCACTGGTCAGGTCAACGATCTTGATTCCTTCTAATGCTTGTTTTGCCATTTTACTACTCCTCTAAATACTTAAAATCGCATCTTGATAAAACACTGGGCCGCCAAAAACCGGCCATAAGTAATATTATAGCACATTCCAGTTGATTTTATCACCCATATAGAAATAATTATCCGGAGTTCCCCTGTTGGAGAGTCAACTATCATAATTGTGCATTCTCTCTTTATGGTATCTCTTTTCAAAAAATCATACATGTGGTGGATAGTTTTGAAATTGTCAGACTTTTATATGTTAAATTCAAAACAAGTTCAAAAAACATTCCACCATGTGGATAGTTTCTCTTGAATTCTCCCAATCCTTCCAGTACAATACAAATTAAGGAGAGGTGATTTTTCATGACGGAACGGTATTCAATCGGGAAGGTTTCAACAGCTTGTAACATTCCCATTAAGACCCTTCGCTATTACGATGAAATCGACTTGTTAAAGCCGGAATATCGTGATAATGACAGCAACTACAGATATTACAGTAAGGATCAGATGACCACGATTCTCTGCATCCGTCGTTTACGTAGTCTGGGCTTTTGCTTAAAAGACATTAAGGAATTAATTTCTAGGTCCGACCTTGCTACCATTGAAGAGAAGGTAAACTACCGTTGCCAAACTATAATAGAAGAAATTGACTTGCTCAATGCCAAAATGGAAGCTTGTCAGTCGCTGCTTCACCGGGTTTCTACCGGTTCTGAAATTGTACAGCAACACGACAAACAAAATCCAAACAGCAACGTACAGGTGAAAATCGAAGAAATCCCGGCCACTACCATGTTTTCCACACGAAAAGTCATGAAACAGTACCGCAGTACGGATGTTTCCTTAGATCGATGGCAAACCTTATATGATATGTGCGATGAGTACGGCATCCACAGTAGCAGTCCGGTAATTCTCACCTACCACGCCAAAACCTTGGATCAGTTTTTAATGAATGACTGTGATGTGGAATTTGGAATTCTAACAGATCACCGAACGGCATTGCGCTCTCGCCAATCGCCAATCGCCGATATGTTTCGTTCCTGGGGGGGATTTACTGCAGCAACGGCACATCACCTGGGGGATTACGAAGAAATCATCAAGACCCATATTGCCATTTTACAATGGAGTCATCAGCATGGCTATGAGGTAGTAGGCCCAACATCCGAAGAATACATTGTATCGCCTTTGGATGTAACCAACAACGCTGCCCGTGTTACTAAAATCATCATGCCGGTGAAAAAAGTCTAACACAGCTTTTTAATAGTTTTATTGAAATTGTCCATTTTTAGCTTCATTTTCTTTATATAAAAGACATCCTGCCACGGCAGGATGTCTTTTGATTACTTATTATTTATGGATTGTTTCCAGACTATCTGTTCTGGAACGCCGGGTCTCCACCCTTGTCAGCTCTCTGCATGCCTTTCTTAACAACCAGAGTACCAACTGCTTCTCCAATCAAAACCTTTTCATCAAGAACGTCAGCAGCAGACAGAGCGTCTTCCGGTTTTCTTGTCAGCTGAATGTATTTGTAAGCTTCGAATTTGCAAGTGAGGGAAGTGTTTCCAGCCTTTTCAATCCAGCCTACGTATTCACAGAAGTCACCAGCGTATACCGGAGCTGTGAAGTTGATGTATTCATATCCCAAGAACAGAGATTCGTCTCCGTGGAGTCTGATAGCCAATTCTGTACCAACATCTCCCCAGAAGTCAACGATGTGAGATCCATTTACCAATTCGCCAGCGTAGTGAGCTTCGCCGCTGGACATACGAACTCTCAGTGTCACTTTTGTTCCAATCATTTTTATATCCTCCTAAAAGTATTCGTTCTCGTAGTAATCAGTGATTTCCTAAGCTATTCTTATCTCTTCAGGAATGCAGGGTCAGCACCGATTTCGTCTCTCTGCATATCTTTCTTAACAACCAGTGTTCCTGTTGCTTCTGCAATCAGAACCTTTTCTTTCATTACGTCAGCAGCAGACAGAGCTTCTTCTGGGTTTCTTGTCAACTGGATATATTTGTAAGCTTCGAATTTGCAGGTCAGGGAAGTGTTTCCAGCCTTTTCAATCCAACCAACATATTCACAGAAGTCACCAGCATATACAGGAGCTGTGAAACGAACGTCTTTGTATCCGGCAAACAGGGATTCATCACCGTGCAGTCTTACAGCCAATTCTGTACCAACATCTCCCCAGAATCCAAGAATCAGGGATCCGTTTACCAGCTCGCCAGCATAGTGAGCGTCACCGCTGGACATACGAACTCTCAATGTTACTTTTGTTCCAACCATTTTAGTTCCTCCTTAAAATGAAAATCCTTTAAAAATTAAAGATTATCGATTTAATTGTGCTGTGGCTCCTCTGACTCATGTCAGCTCCCCAGCAACTTTAGGTTAACTGCTACACCCACGATAGAGTCAATCTAAATTCCTGATAAATTTATAACAATATATTTAAGTTTCCCACTAATTCTCCAGTTAAGGTAGACTTATTATTCCTTTTTTAACAAAATCCATGCAATTAGACTAATAACAGTAATTGTAAATAAAGTCTTTGGTGGTATAGGAGTTTTTATCTCTTTGATTTTACATAATCTAAATAAAATCTTCCTGGCTGCATCTATAATTCTATCTTTCAGTTTTTTATTTCCTCCAAATTATCCTGCACCTTCGTTGAACAAATGTTCTTTTTATGTTACACTTATCTCACGATATCATTAGATTTCAATAACCATATAAAAAGCGAGTGCATTACTATGATTAGTTATGATGGGCTGTGGAATGAACTTAGCAGCCGAAAAATGAGTAAAACAGATTTAAAAGAAATTGCAGGAATAAGCTATAACGTTCTAGCAAAGCTCGGCAAGGGAGAGTCCGTTTCCCTGGAGAGCATAGAAAAAATATGTGAAGCCCTCAATTGCAATATAGGCGATATTATGGGTTTCAAACCAAAACCCAGTTCTAAGATCTCGAATAGTACAAGTAACGGAAAATTTACAACCATAGAACTTTTTGCCGGAGCCGGTGGTTTGGCTCTAGGCATAGAAAATGCAGGATTTGATACAATCGGGCTTGTTGAGTTCGATAAAAGTGCGGCAGATACCCTAAAAACCAATCGCCCCCAATGGAATGTTATTTGTGATGATATTGCTAATATTTCTAATCAAGACTTAGAAATACTATTTAATATAAAAAAAGGTCAACTAGATTTATTGTCCGGCGGTGCTCCTTGCCAGGCTTTTTCTTATGCAGGAAAACGTCTCGGATTGGAAGATGCAAGAGGCACACTATTTTATCATTATGCTGTCTTTCTTGAAAAGCTACAACCAAAAATGTTTTTGTTCGAAAACGTTCGAGGACTACTTACCCACGATAAAGGTCGTACATACAAAACCATTGTAGATATATTTGAGCATACCGGCTATATTGTTGAAAAAAAAGTGCTTAATGCTTGGGACTACGGTGTAGCACAAAAAAGAGAAAGACTAATAACCATTGGTATACGCAAAGATCTTTTTAATAAAATTCACTTCGATTTTCCAACCCCTCACAATTATAATCCCGTTCTCAGAGACATTCTAACGGATATTCCAAAAAGTCCGGGAACTCCTTACGGAGAAAAAAAGCGAAAACTATTCGAGCTAGTCCCTCCCGGTGGATACTGGAAAGATATTGATCCAAAACTTGCCAAAGAGTACATGAAAACCTGTTGGGATATGGAGGGTGGACGGACAGGAATCCTAAGGCGCATAAGCATGGACGAACCATCTTTAACCGTTCTCACATCCCCTTCCCAAAAGCAAACCGAAAGATGCCATCCTTTAGAAGCACGCCCCTTTACGATTAGAGAAAACGCAAGATGTCAAAGCTTCCCTGATGATTGGCAGTTTTCCGGTACCGTCAGTTCTCAGTATAAACAAGTTGGCAATGCAGTTCCCGTTAATTTAGCTTACGATATTGCATTAAAAATCAAAGAAGGATTGGGCTTCTCATATCAATTTAGCAACCGAGGATCTATCAATTGCCATGGCTATTTATATGCTCGGATTCAAAGGATATAATGGATTTTATGAATAGTGCTCACTACCAGAGTAAACGCGCAAATATCATTAGTTAACGTACGTTCAACGCACTCGTGCGTTAAGATTTCTTGCTAACGAGGAGAGGACAATCATGAAAAAAGACTTTATAGCCGGTATTCTCATGAGCAATTCATTAGCTTTCATACTATTACTACTCATCCAGTTCGAGCTTATACATTCTACTACATCCTTGAGGATTCTAGTTCTTTTTTGTATGATTTTCTCTGCGTTTTTGGCTTTGGCTATTATTGCTCATTTTTACAAAACATACACTGTAACAAAATTAACCAAGTCGCATCGTACCCTTTTAGAAAGCGCCTTTGTCATTATCGCAGTAAACTTGACCGTCATTATTATCATGTTATTGCAGTTGACAAGTCATATCGACAAGACAAATGACACAGCAGAAACTCTTCTTATTGTTTCAACTATCGTCTCCATTACAATGCTATATATATCAAAAAAGAAAAGTTCATAAAGTACATCTGTATTTAATGCACGCATGCGTTAAGGTTGCCACCAGCAAAAAGTTTTCGCCAAAACAAGCTATTACTATCGTTTAGTTGGTAGTCGTCTATATTCAAGCCTCGAGATTTTATTTCCCCGATTTGCTCATCAACGGATAAGTGCTTTTTTAACTTCCTGCCCATCATGTCTCTCCCTAAAAAACAACCCTCGCATGGTACGCATTATACCCAGCATTTTCATTTCTAACAATCTCTACCTAGGTTCCTACTTTTTCAGGTTCTTGCCTCTGCTTCTGAAATTTACGCATAGCAAAACAGAGTACCGATTGATACCCTGTTTTGCTATTGGTACACCATCGGGGGCTCGAACCCCGGACACCCTGATTAAGAGTCAGGTGCTCTGCCAGCTGAGCTAATGGTGCACACTATGAAATTGGCGTCTCATCAACGCAAGATTTACTTTATCATCTCGCCTGCATGATGTCAATACGTTTTTCATAGTTTGTTCCCAACTGTATATTTGCGAAAGACCTGCTCTTTCGCCTGTTTCTATTTATTAAAAACAAAGGCGTCTAAACGATGAAAAGCTTCTTCCACTCGGGAATACGGCAGCGCCAGATTCAAGCGGATATGGGTTTCTCCCTTAAAGAGACGGCCATCTTGCCAAATTACACCGACCTTGATGCCTTCTGCCAACAAGTCCTCCAAGGTCATGCCATGCTCCATGAGCCACTGTTTGCAATCCAAAAATAACATATACGTGCCTTCCGGTCTTGCTGCCGTAACACCCTCAAAGTGAACCTTTATATACCGGCAAGCAAAATCGATATTTCCAGTTAACACTTGACGAAGTTCCTCCAGCCACTGAGCTCCGGTGGATGAATAAGCACCTATTAACGCATACATAGAAAGCAGATTCATGTTATTGTAATGACTCAGTGAAGCTTGTCTTTCCACCCGGTCACGCAAATACTCATTATAGATAATATGGTAACTTCCTATTAAACCTGCCAAATTAAACGTCTTGGAAGGGGCGTATAGTGCAATGGTTCTCCGCCGTGCATCTTCTGACACAGATTGAGGAGGGATATGCTTTTGCCCCTCCAACACTAAATCGGACCAGATTTCATCGAAAATCACATACACATTATATTTTTTGAAAAGCTCCATGGCGGCTTTTGTTTCTTCTTCGGTCCAAACTCTGCCGGTAGGATTATGAGGTGAACAGAAAATTGCGGTGTGAATGTGCTTCTCCTTAATTTTTCTTTCCATATCCTCTAGATCCATTCTGTAGACTCCCGTATCGTCTAATTGCAATGGGCTTTCTACTGCATGGAATCCGTTGTTACGCAGCACCGCCCGAAAACCGATATAGATAGGAGAATGCACCAAAATATCTTCCCCTTCTTGAGTCAGCACCCGCAGTGCACTTGTCACTCCGCCAAGAACACCATTTTCATAACCGATATTTTCTCGTTTTAAACCGGTGGCACCATTACGCTCTTTTTGCCAATTGATGATGGCCTCATAGTATTCTTCCCGAGGTTCAAAATACCCATAAGCCGAATGCTTTGCTCTCTCTATAATCGATTCTGCAACAGTCGGTACTGTCGGAAAATTCATATCTGCCACCCACATAGGAATCTTATCAAAGCCTTCCTTCACACAGCCTTCTATGGGAAGACAAAAAGCCTCTTTGGCATCTACCGCAATGGCATCCTTTCCATGACGATCCATAATCGAAGTAAAATCAAATTTCATCTACACATATCTCCTTTCCCGGTTTCCTAATTATAACACCAAGACCCACCATAGGCGAGTCTTGATGTTTGAGTGTTATTGGATGTTAAGAGGATCGAGATTTGAAAATCTCTAAATTAAAAATGTAAGTCTATCGCATCTCTGCGACCTTTTTTATAAACTACGTACTGTTAGATTTTGTGTTTACTCCGATACCTCACCTTCTTTCCTATTCCTTGGAGAGATAATTAGGATAGTCTTTTTTTATCTCGCTTTTCTTTTGCATCGTCTTAAAAAACCGGTATATCTTCTCCGATTTCTGCCGGTGTATGGCCTCGCAACGGAACCATTCGCGTTTGATTCCGCAAGCAGATAATCAGATTAACATACCCACGCAATACCCCTGATGACACCATTTCTTTCCCTAAAACGTCTCGTGCCAATAGTAGAAGATACTCCAACTCGTGCCCACAATTTGAAGCTTCCAACACCAGCCACGCCACTTTATACGCTTTCTCTTTGGAAATATCCTGCAGCAGTAAAAATTCTACCAGCTGCCGAAATTCCCTGGGAATAGAAATATAGTTAGGGAAAAAGTATCGTGCAATGATTTCCTTTGGTGGTAAAAAATATTTGCGACCCAGTTGCATACGCCGCAGTAGCTCTGTGGCGCCTGCCACCTCAATGACTTTGGATATAATGAAGCCCTCCCTGAAGCAAACCAAAGAGTCTGCCTCTTCAAAGTCTGCTAGATTTTCTTCAATCTTCAACGCCGTTGGACAATGCCTGCTATATTGTGCCACAAACCAGCCAAAAGTCTCGTAGTCAATAACCCCATATAGATTAATGGCTGCCGTCATATATTGACGAATCTCTGCCCCAAGACTATCCACAACATTCTCCTTACTGGTCTCTCACACTTTACCTTACACCTACATTATTTACATTTTTTTCCAGCTAGTAAAGGGCAAGTTGTGCAAACTACTTATAAAGTGAAGAAAACGGCCTCTTCCATTGCTTTTCCGGCAATAAAAAAAGCCTTCCCGGCCCACCTTTCTTGTCATCAATTGGGACTATATTTGTAATCCACCGGATGATCTATTCTTCTCAAAATATTGTGATTTTCCAAAAAATATAATGATGCCGATCAATCTGCCACGAACTCTTGTAGTGCAAAGCCTCTCATCTTCCGCTTTCAAACCCCAGATCTTTTTCGTCGTACACTGTCTGTGCTCAACGTTCATCTTACTGCTTGTCCTTCGTTCTTACTTGCTAGAAGTTTCCGCTATGCGTATCCTGCCGGACCCTTCAGGTGTTTCGCTTGTTTCAATCGACATCATATTTATGATTTTCGCTATGCATTTTTGGTGGAATCACCTCCCTCTGTAGTATTTCCGGCTTCCGAAACTCCTTCCTTCGGTTAACTCCATGCCGGATTTCCTCTTCTTTTTATAGAACTCAACTGCTACTAGCTCGTCTGTTCTTCTCATGTCATTATACTAACACGGCACTTTATAAAATGCAACACTTTTCTGAAAATTATAATATCTATTCAGTTTTCTAATGATAAAAGCAGCTTCCTAACCCTATATCCATTTTATTCCGCTACAATTCCAAACTTCGAGCAACTGCCGCTGCCGAAGAAAATGCAAATTGCAAATTATAGCCGCCGGTATCCCCATCTACATCTAAAACTTCTCCGCAGGCAAAGAGTCCCGGATGGTTTTTCACCTGAAAGGTTTTTGTGCTTATTTGGGACAAGGAAAGGCCTCCTGCTGTAACCATGGCTTTTGCAAACCCTTCGCTTCCGGATACCACGTACCGACTTTCTGTCAGAATTCTACGCAAACTTTCCCATACACGGCCCTTCACCGATGCCGTCTTTTCCTCCAGTAACGCCCCGGCTCGGGTTACTAGCAACTCCACCAGCCGTCGTGACAGTCCGGTTTTTCTCGTTACATGGTGCCACAGTGATTATGATACGCCACGGTAATCGCCAATGTCCTTTGAAGAAAATTGAATTTCCAAAATCATCCCTGCCTCTGCATAACGAGATATGTTTAAGATCACCGGACCGCTAAAGCCTTTGTGAGTAAATAGCAAAGGTCCCTTCTTTTCGGCAACTTTTTTTCCATTGGGCAAACATAATCGAACCTGGGCATCTTCCACAGAGCCCCCTGCAAGGACTCCAAACGGATACCTTTCCACACACAAAGGAACCAATGCCGGTTTTGGCGTTGTAACTGCCACCTCTAAGGCTTCCAATGCCGGAAAAATATCTTTTCCCAACCCCAGTTTTCCCCAAGAGCATCCTCCTGTCACCAGCACCACTTGTTGGCAGGAAATATCTCCATTGATAATCCATCCCCCTTGGTCGTCTGTATTTGTTTGCCTGTGGGCAAACTGCGCTATTCCTTGGGGTTTCAAAGACTCTACCAGAGTACCGGTCTGCAGCTTCCATCCGTTTTTTTGTGCTGCCTTAACCAGAGCACTGCGAACATCTTCTGCCTTAAAGGAAGCCGGAAAAACCTTCCCGTCTTCTCTGGTTTTACACGGAACACCTCGAGATTGAAAAAAGCGAATCACTTTTTCGTTATTAAATTTATATAAACAGGAGCGAATTTTCGAGCCATGGTCACCATAGTGATCGATAAATTCTCGGATGTCATCGCTTCTTGTTAAGTTGCACTGTCCACCACCGGTAACCAGCAATTTACGCCCCGGAGCAGCTGCCCCTTCCATCAAAATGCCGCCACCGGACACATTGCGCACATCTATAGCAGCCGCCAAAAACAGCCCTGCAGCACCGGCTCCTACGATTCCA
This sequence comes from uncultured Eubacteriales bacterium, assembly GCA_963542695.1. Lineage (GTDB taxonomy): Bacteria > Bacillota > Clostridia > Peptostreptococcales > Anaerovoracaceae > RUG100. The sequence continues at coordinate 139,703 of CAUTYX010000001.1, read as the reverse complement.
ATTTTATACATTTTCCTCCCCCGTTATTTGCACCACTTCGTCGCCCTAACCGAAAAGTGCCACGCAGCACAGCTGCTGCACTTTCTGTATGAGGCCTGCTAGCCGTATCATAGATACGGGCAGGGCTTCAACTGAAAAAGTGCCACACAGCACAGCTGCTGCACTTTCTGTATGAGACCTGCTGGCCATATCATAGATACGGGCAGGGCTTCAATTGTAATTATTATTTGGGGAAACTGCAACATCTATGCTATAATTAGCCCATGAGTACGATTATTCAAACACTTACAAAAGCCGGGCAACCGCTAATGGATCATCTAGCGGCTCTTTTTAAATCCTACCCGGCTATGGCTACATATTATACCACCATTGTGCGGTGGATTTTTGTCGCCTTGGCTATATTCATTTTGATTACTTGCATACGGTCTCTTTTAGCAGGTAAAAACCCATCGGAAATATGGGCATATCTTAGCTTGCCTGATGGCTCTATCAAGCCTCTATCCCACTGGGAAAATGTAATCGGCAGAGCGCGCAGTGCCGATGTTGTCATTGACATTATGACCGTGTCACGAAATCACGCCACACTAATACGCGACGAAAAGGGCAACTGGACTTTTAACGATTTGGCCTCCAAGGGCGGTTCAAAAATCAATGGCAAAGAAGTCTATGAGCCGACGCCGGTGTATATGGGAGACACCTTGACTCTAGGCGGTGCGGAATGCATTCTGGTACCTCCCAGCTTGAAGGAAAAGCGAGACAATATTGCAGCTCGAAAAAGAGTTACCAACATCCCCAGCCCCTGGGGGCCGCTACTGGCATTAACCTTGTTCCAGGTACTCCTTGGAATTCAGCTTATTGCCGCCGATGGAAGCAAACTGCCGGTAACCGTTCTAATCAGCTTGTTTATTCTGACCGTTCTCATGTGGACCTACTGCATTTCCTTGCGGATCATACGGCAGCGAGCCTTTGAGATGGAATTGATTGCCTTTTTCTTATGTACGTTGAATCTGGCCATTGTCGCCTCTTCGGCTCCATCAGAAATACTAAAACAGCTAATTGCTATCCTTTTAGGATTGATTATTTTCCTGGTGCTCTGTTGGTATCTGCGGGATTTGTCCAGGGCTCTAAAAATTCGTCATATTCTGATGATTGTCAGCGTAGCTCTGTTTTTAATTAATGTTATTTTCGGAAAAACACTCAATGGAGCTGCCAACTGGGTAACCCTGGCAGGCTACCAATTCCAGCCATCAGAGCTGGTAAAAATCGCCTTTATCTTCATTGGTGCCGCCAGCCTGGACGAACTATATGAAAAGAAGAACTTAAGCAGATTCATGATCTTCTCCCTTTTCTGTTTCGTATGCCTGGCCATTATGCGAGATTTCGGTACAGCGTTGATATTCTTTGTCACCTTCCTGATTATCTCCTTCCTTCGAAGCGGTGAATTCTCCAAGTTAATATTGATTTTAGGTGTTTGTGTCGTTGGCGGTTTACTGGCCATTCGATTCATCCCCTATATTTCTGCACGATTCTCTACCTGGGGTCACGCATGGGATTATCCCGATGCCGGAGGATTTCAGCAAGTTCGCGGTATGTCCGGTGCTGCCAGTGGCGGACTATTAGGTCTAGGCGCTGGCGAAGGATGGCTAAAAGAATTGAGTGCCGCCAATACAGACCTTGTCTTTACCATCCTTAGCGAAGAATGGGGACTCATAATCGGACTTTTGGCCATTGCGGCAATTATCACCTTGGGTATATTTGCCGTTCGGTCCATTAGAGCCGGCCGGTCTTCCTACTACACAATTGCAGCTTGTTCGGCCACTTCCTTGTTTATTTTCCAGACCATGTTAAATGTGCTGGGTTCTTTGGACATTTTCCCCTTCACCGGTGTTACCCTGCCGTTTATTTCCAACGGTGGTACCAGTATGCTGGCCAGCTGGGGACTATTGGCTTTCCTAAAGGCTGCCGATACAAGGCAAGGCGCCAGTTTTGCCGTCAAGGCCGATACCGATGTGGTGACGGACTTTGCCGAAGACTACTACGATGAGAATGGCCGCATCGAAACCTACGACGATTATTATCCAAATTCCCAGGACTACCAGGACGATTACTCAGACACATATTACGACGATGGGAAGCAATACCGTGATGAAGAAGTCACTGATTTTTCCCAACTGGAGGATAGATTTAGATGAAGAAACTGGAACGAAGAGCTACAATATGTATACTCCTTGCATTGGTTTTAATTGCCGGCATAGGTATGTATGTCTATCGATTGGCCTCTCATGGCTCTGAGTGGGTCAACTATCCGGCAAATAAGGATGTATATACAGACGGATATTTATCCAAAGGCGGCATCTATGACCGCAATGGTACTATGCTGTTAAAACACACAAAGCAAGGTAAAACACAGTACAACGAAAACTATTCTACCCGTGTTGCCACCATGCACGCTGTCGGTGACCGGCAAGGCTATATCTCTACCGGCGCCAACAAGGTCTTTGCCAGCCGCATGATTGGATATAGCTTTTTAAACGGAACATTCTCTACGGACAATTCCGGTCGCAAAGTGTATTTGTCCATTGATTCCAAACTCTGCAACACCGCCTATAATGCTCTTGGCGGGCGTCGTGGCACCGTTGGCGTCTATAACTACAACACCGGCGAAATTGTCTGCATGGTCAGCTCCCCCAGCTACGACCCTCTGGATCCGCCGGCTGTGAACAACAATGACAGCTCCGGAATCTACTTGAACAAGCTACTCTCGTCTCGGGTCGTCCCCGGTTCCACCTTCAAAGTGATAACCTCCACAGCTGCCATTGAAACCATACCGGAAGATGAGCTGAAAAACTTCTCCTATACTTGTACCGGTGTAAAACGTTACGGAAATTTACCTGTTGAAAAGGTAACCTGCCCCAAACCACACGGAACAGTGGATTTCCGTTCCGCCTTGGCAAACTCCTGCAACTGTGCATTTGCTACGTTAACGGAACGAATTGGCGCCAAGAAAATGAAAGAATACACCGAAAAGGCCGGACTTATGTCCAGCTACGATGTAGATGGCATAAAAACAGTAAAGGGTGCGTTTGATTTTCCATCCGGTGGCCTTAATTTGGCGTGGACCGGCATTGGTCAATACCACGATTTGGTTAATCCATGCTCTTTAATGGTTTACATGGGTGCCATCGCCAACGGTGGGAAAGCGGCCAACCCCCGGGTTCTTAACAGCGTAAAATATCACAGTGGCTTTAATGCAGGATTCCACTGGAAAACCAAAACCGACGAGCTCATTAGCCACAGCACCGCTTCCAAGCTGGAGGAGATGCTCCACAACGATGTAACCTCCAACTATGGAGAAAACAACTTCCCGGGACTGGATCTCTGTGCCAAGTCCGGTACAGCACAGCTGTCTGCCGGTCAAGACCCTCATTCGTGGTTCACCGGCTTTATCCGCAATAAAGATTATCCTTATGCCTTTGTTGTCTTAGTGGAAAACGGAGGTTGGGGTTCGGAGACAGCCGGCAGTGTAGCCAATACCGTACTGCAATCCGTTGTTTCTAACACGCAATTGAGAGACTAGACTTAAGCAATCAGTCGGACTTCCACTCCGATTTCCGCACTTTCTATTTTTTCAATAAAAGCACGGAAAAAATCCGCACTTTTGTCGTTTTGCGAAAAAGTACGGAGTTTTTTCAGCTTCTAATGGAATTTTTTTGCTCTATCTTTTTTCAACCAGCAGAATCATCACTTTTCGAAAGTAAAACTGGGGCGATATTGCCCCAGTTTCGTAATTTTTATATGTACTATATAAGCTAACTGCCTTTCGCGTTCCGCACTTTTTGTGTTTCTGGTAATAGTACGGAATTTTTCCGCATAATTATGATTTTATAAAAAAGTGCGGAACTTTTGCAATCTCTACTACAGCTTATTTAATCCCGCTGTTTGGAGTTCCACTTGTTACGTCGTTGGCTGTAATTAATCGATTTCCCGAATCAAGTTTACCATTTCAATGGCAGACATTGCCACATCATAGCCCTTGTTTCCGGCCTTGGTACCGGCACGTTCAATAGCTTGTTGAATGTTTTCTGTTGTTACAACACCGAACATAACAGGAAGACCGCTGGATAGTCCTACCTGTGCTACCCCCTTAGCCACTTCGTTGCAAACATAGTCATAGTGACTGGTTGCGCCTCGGATAACAGCTCCCAGACAGATAACCGCATCGTATCTGCCGGAATCTGCCATTTTTTTTGCAATCAGCGGAATTTCGAAAGCACCCGGTACCCAGGCTACATCGATATCCTCGTCGTGAACGTCATGGCGTTCCAGTGCATCCTTTGCCCCTGACAGCAGTTTGCTGGTAATAAACTCGTTGAAACGAGCGCATACAATACCCACTTTTATCCCTTTTGATATTAATTTTCCTTCAATAGTATTCATTTTATCCTCCTCTATTTGATAAAAATACTTTGCTACATTGTCTTGCAACCATGTATTTATAGCTACCACATCTTACCCAGTCAATCTTGGCGCAGATATGGCCAATCTTAACGTAGATGCAAGATGTGACCCATCTTCTGTTGCTTTGTCTTCAGATAGAATTCATCTGCCTTTGTTGGCTCAATTTCAATCGGCACACGCTCTACAATTTCCAGGCCATAGTCGCCGATGCCGTAGATTTTTTCCGGATTGTTGGTTAAAAGACGCAAAGTTGTAGCTCCTAGATCTCGCAAGATCTGTGCTCCAATATAATATTCTCTTTCGTCTTCGCCAAATCCCAGTGCCAAGTTAGCCTCTACCGTATCCATACCGCCATCTTGCAAATCATAGGCTTTTAGCTTGTTGATCAAGCCGATACCACGGCCTTCCTGGCGCAGATACAAGATAATGCCTCGGCCTTCTTTTTCCACCTGACGCATGGCCTTTGCCAGCTGGTCGCCGCAGTCACAACGAAGGGATCCAAAGGCATCCCCGGTCAAACACTCTGAGTGAACACGGCACAGAATATCTTTTCCGTCCCCCAGGTCGCCCTTTACCAATGCAACATGGTGCTCGCCATTGATTTTGTTAATGTAGCCGTATACCTTGAAATCACCATATTTTGTTGGCATATTTACAGGTCCTACATCACGCCGAACCATTTTCTCATTGGCTTTTCTGTAATCCTGTAGCTGTTTGATGGTAATGTATTTCAGATTATGCTTTTGCGCCAGTTTTTTCAGTTCCGGCATTCGCATCATGGTGCCGTCATCACTCATAATTTCGCAGCAAAGTCCACAAGGCTTTAACTCGGCAAGCTTCATTAGATCAACGGTGGCTTCTGTGTGACCGTTGCGTTCCAACACGCCGTATTTCTTCGCCAGCAAGGGGAACATGTGCCCCGGGCGACGGAAGTCTGTGGGGACAGCATCTTCATCTACTGTCTTCATAGCTGTAATGGAACGTTCTTCTGCAGAAATCCCCGTTGTTGTGTCAACATGGTCAATGGAAACCGTAAAAGCGGTTTCGTGATTGTCGGTATTGTGCTTTACCATTTGTGGAATCTGCAGCTTTTCGATGATGCTCTTGCCCATGGGCATACAGATCAAACCTTTGGCGTGAGTTGCCATAAAGTTTACGTTTTCTGTAGTAGCAAACTGTGCTGCACAAATCATATCTCCTTCGTTTTCGCGATTTTCATCGTCGGAAACCATGATAATTTCTCCATTGCGAAGTGCCTCAACGGCTTCTTCAATTGTGTTAAACTTGAACATTATATCCTCCTAAAATCCTGCTTTGGCAAGAAAATCCATTGTTATCCGGCTCTCCGGTTCACTTTGCTGTTTTCCGTATTGCATTAACTTCTCTACATATTTTCCGATAATATCATTTTCCAAATTCACCATATCTCCGGTGGCCTTTTGCCCCAATATGGTCTCTGCCGCCGTATGGGGAATGACGGACACCTGAAAGGCGGTATCGGTCACCGTCGCCACCGTCAAGCTGATACCATCAATGGCAATAGATCCCTTTTCCACCACGTACTTCATAATACCTTCACCTGCATTGACGGTGTACCAAATGGCGTTGTCATCTCGACGGATCTTGCCGATGGTTCCGGTACCATCAATATGACCGGAAACAATGTGACCGCCGAACCGTCCCTCTGCAGACATGGCGCGTTCTAAATTTACTGGGCTGCCGGCCGAAAGCTGCCCCAGACTGCTTCGGTTTAACGTCTCGTGCATCACATCTGCCGTAAAGGTTACACCGGAAAAATCGGTAACCGTCAGGCAAACGCCATTGACACAAATGCTGTCTCCAATATGCATATCTTCAAAGATAACCTTGCCTTCAATAGTCAACACCGAAGAGTGGGTACCTTTGGCTATGGCTTTAATCCTTCCAACCTCTTCAACGATTCCTGTAAACATTACAATACCTCGTATTCCAGTCGCAAATCATCGCCAATGTCCCGCAAGTTGGCAAGGCGCATTTCAAATGCTTGGCTGGGGCTTTCTACCCCGTGACCGCCAACGGGAGTCTTGGCAGTGGATCCTCCAAAGACCTTTGGTGCAATGTAGGTTACTACCCGATTAACAAGACCTTGGGACATGGCCGAATAAGCCAGTCCGGCTCCCCCTTCCAGCAGTACACTATCTATTTTCATATCACCCAACCGGTTCATGATTTCAAATAAGTCCGTAGCACCCTCATGCATAGGAACCGTCATAATTTGACATCCGGCTTCTTCTAAATCGCGAAGCTTTTCTTTTTTGCCGGCATTAACGGCAGCTTCTTCCCCGCCGACACAGGTGGCAATAATCGTCGGAATATCCTTGGCAGTTTTCACCAACTGCGATTCCCGCGGAATCTTTAAAGATGTATCACAGATGATGCGAAGAGGATCCGTGCCTTCGCAAAGGCGAACGTTTAACATGGGATCATCCATGAGAACGGTGCCAATACCTACCATAATGGCTGCATTTTCGTGACGAAGGCGATGAACATCTCGTCGTGCCAACTCTCCTGTAATCCATTGGGATTGTCCATTGGCAGTGGCTATTTTACCGTCTACTGTCATGGCATATTTCATGGTGACATAAGGTCTCTTGGTGGTGATGTAATGAAAGAAAATTTTGTTTAACTCATCGCATTCCTCTTTTAGGAACCCTTCCGTAACACAAACACCTTCTTTTCGAAGAACACCGATTCCTTTTCCTGCAACGAGCGGATTTGGATCCGCCGAACCAACAAATACATGAGCAATCTTTGCTTCGATAATGGCTTCTGTACAAGGTGGCTGCTTGCCGTGATGGCAACAAGGTTCCAAGGTAACGAACATATCGGCCCCTGTCGGGTCTTCGGTACAGCTGGCCAATGCGTTTCTTTCTGCATGCAGCCCTCCGTACTTTTCATGATAGCCTTCTCCAATAATCTTTCCATCTTTTACAATTACCGCACCTACCACCGGATTGGGAGAGGTGTACCCTCTTCCTTTTTCTGCCAGGGTAATAGCTCGTTTCATATAATCAATGCTATTCATAAAAAATAGGCGCCGCATTTTCAGGGCGCCCGTAAAACCTCCAAACACAATGCTCTGAAACGTCACAAAACATTTCAGAGCATTACATTACAACTAAAGGATTCTTCTTTCATCCAGACTATACTGTCGGCTCCGAACTTTCATCGAATCAACCTTTCGGTTCGCGGGCTATACCGCCGGTCGGGAATTACACCCTGCCCTGAAGACTTGTTATTCAATTTCCATATTCATTATATCGCGGTCACCCGTTCCTTGCAAGGAATTTTCCACAATACTGCACCGGTTTTCTTATTTTGCAGCTTCCTTGTATTTTACAACCCCTTGGCCATTAATAAGCTGAATCCATGTTTTCCCCGGGGTCAGTTTGAATTCTTTCCCGTCCTTATCCTTAAACACAGTCTTGGAATCGAGCTTTTTTCTGACCCATGTACCCTTGATAACCTTACCTTTTGTAAAGAGCCATGCCTCACCGCCTTGAGTCATATCAATCTGCAAACGTTCTGCATCGTACATACCGGAGGACACTTTCTGTACCAAGATATTGGAGCAGGTTATTTGCTTGTTGTCATTGGATAAATCCACACAAGCGTCGCCATTGACGTAGCGTTTGTAAATCTGTTTTTCACTGTCATATTTATAGGTGTTTCCTGTAACCGGGTAATTCACTTCCACTTCTGTGGCAGCTTCGCCCTTTGCCTTGTCACCTTCCTGTAGCCATTTGAAAGTACGGATCTTCTGCTTTTTGTCATTGCCGTCTTTCTTGATTTTTTCCCAGTCTTTTTTTACACTGGTGTACTGGTTGTGTGGAATATATCTATCACTGGTACGCCAAAACAGTTCATGGTCATATTTCTGAGCCGGATAATAGGGAACAACGTTTTCTGCCAAATACGCTTTTGCCTGCGGACTGTAGCCATTATGTACCAGCACTGCGTTATATTCTCTGGCAACATCTACAATATAGGGGCGAACACTCCGTGTAGGACCGGCCTGCTTTGGGTGCTGGCTGAGGAAAATCGGCTCATACCGGCTGGCACCGCCTTCCATAGGCACTTCGTAAACAATATCGGCAGAGCTGAGCCCTGACTGTGGCCTTGCATCAGGAACATCGTTGTCGATGGAAACCACAATAGGTCTGCTCGGAAGGGAGCCTGCTTTGACTGTCTCCCCTGTCAATGGATTTACTTCACCGGCAGCATCTTTGGTAACTTTCTTTGTTACCGGCGTAGGTTTGTCCCCTCTATGGGTTGCGGCAAATACGCCTACACCAATGAGTACCACTACCAATACGGCAACAACGATAATCGCTGTCGTTTTTTTGTTCTTGGCTTTCTTGTGTCGATCGCTTCTCATAACCGTCTCTCTTTCTTCCTGGCCAAACACGTGCCATTAGTTCTAATTTATGATATACTTTTTACCATGTAACCATAACATAACTACTACCGTTGATTATACAATCAAACCGTTAGCAATGGAAGAGGTAAGCACCCACATGACTCGCCTTCTAATCAAATTTTTTATTCCGCGACACACAGAGATTGCCGACCCGAAAGTACGAGAAGCTCACGGGAAACTAGCCGGCATTGTTGGCATCCTCACCAACGTGCTTCTTTGTCTTGGGAAAATCATCGCCGGAGCCATTGCCGGAAGCTTGTCCATTATAGCAGACGGTGTCAACAATTTGTCCGACGCCTCTTCTTCCATTATTACCTTATTTGGATTTCACTTGTCATCCATTCCCCAAGATCGAAAACACCCCTACGGCCACGCCCGCTTTGAATATATTTCCGGCCTTATTGTATCCATTCTGATTTTAATCATTGGCGTTCTTTTGGTTCGTAGTTCCATTACCCAAATACTTCATCCCAAAGCGTTACTCTTAACGCCTTTAACCTTTGTTGTTTTGCTGGTGTCTATGGGAATGAAGCTATGGCAGTGTCTTTTTTATCGCTTTATTGCAAAGAAAATAGACTCGGTATCTCTCAAAGCCTCTGCCGCTGACAGTCGCAATGATATCCTTACCACCGGCGTAGTTCTCCTTGGTGCCTGTATATTCAAGTTTTCCGGCTATAATCTAGACGGTTGGTTCAGCTTGGCCGTAGCTGCCTTTATTATCTATTCCGGTATTCGGCTCACCATGGAAACCTCCAGCCCACTGCTAGGGGAAGCACCGGACAAAGAACTGGTAAAACGCATTGCAAAAATAGTAAAAGACCAGGATGGAATTCTTGGAATTCACGACCTGATCGTTCATAATTACGGACCCGGAAAAATCTTCGCCAGCATTCACGCCGAAGTGGATGCCGCAGGAGACTTGCTGGCCAGTCACGATTTAATTGATAACGTTGAGCGCCAAGTCCAGCAAGATTTAGGGATTTCCTTTGTCATACATATGGACCCTATCTGCGTCGGTGACCCGAAAATCCGACATCTGGAAGATGCCCTAACGAGCTTCACAAAAGGTATGCCGGGAGTTCAAAACATTCATGACGTCCGCATTGTTCCCGGTCATACTCACACCAATATTATCTTTGATGTGGCTCTTTATCTTGGAACATCTCTTCCCAGACGCCGAGAAATCCAAGAAGAAATTACCGCGTTTCTCCAAAAAGAAGATCCTACCTATCACGTTATCATTACTTTTGACCAAGGATATACCCAGCTATAAGCCGTCGTTTGCCATTGTCATACTCTTTCCTGTCCAAAATCCGGTACTAAAATCCGGTAATGCGACAAAGATGATTGGCTCTACCGGATTCCCAGTAATATTTCTTCACTTTCTTTTTCTTGTGTTTCTTTCTTTTTATGGTTTTCCAGTAGTATTTTTTCACCGAAAAAGAACGGTATACACCACCATACATGCGGCTGCCTACTAGATAAGCGTGTTCCATTTCGTCGTATTTGTTCAGTAAAATGGTGGAACGATATTTTCCGTTCCAGTCATACACGGCAATGGAGTTGTATACCTGCCTTCTGGTTAGAGGACTTTGCACACGTAAAATATAATCGCCGGTACAAGAAAGTCCTTGGAATAAATAGCCGGTATTCTTTTTTACGTTTACATATCGTATGGGTTGCAAACGTTCATCCAGCACCAGGAAATCCCGGCTGCCTCGAACCTGTGCCACATATTGCCGACGTGCAGAGCTATAGGAAATCCCGCTAAACAAAAGAATGCGGCGCATTTTTCCTTTAGAAGCTCCTGTTACACCATAGTTGGGTTTAACAGTAACCGTCTTTACTATTTTCAGCGTCCTAGGACTAATATACGACAGCCGAGGCCATCTGTAACTGCTGTAATTAACAGCAACCAGAAGTTTTCGATGAGGGTTATAGGTGATATCGTTTCCATGGCCAACGTTTAGGGGTTTTGAAATACGCACTTTTCGACCGTTGGATAATTTCACCTTCATCAACTTGCATCGATCTGCACTTCGGTTATTAAGAAAAACATAGGCATACCTGCCATCAGAAGCTCCTCCTTGAAAGGTATCATAGCCGTGCAAGCGCTGACCTGCAATTTTACGATAGTCGATATTTCTGACTTTTTTCCCTTTTCGTTGTTTGTAATAGGAAACACGACTGTGAATGGTAGATTTTGCGGAAGAACATTCCTGCCATTGCGAGTAGCTAATGCTGCCATTATCGCTGTAATATGCCCGCACTCGAGCAAAATAGCGCCCTTTCTTCTTTCGTACAGTGAAATACTTTTGTCCCATTTCGCCGTACGGTACCTGCACTCTCTTTCCTCCGGCAAAGAGAGAATTGTTTCCGTAATGAATCTGGTATCCGGAAGCCCTCTTTACCTTCTTCCATCCAACGGAAATACTTCGCCCTGATTTTTTCAAAGAAACCCATTCCGGTCTCGGAATCCATGAAATAGATTTTTTATTGCGATTTTCTGTGGTCATAGGCACTACCGACGGAGAGGTTCCATTGGAGCCTGCCCAGGCTTTTCGGTATCCAACCACAGCATACACATACGTCTGTCCGGCAACCCTGGTCGTTCTGTCGGTCCAATACAATGCGCCCCGACGTTTCACTATTTTCATCTTCTTCCATGTACGTTCATTGTTTTCTTTTCGGTATACGTAATACCCTTCAGCTCGCTGCAGCTTTTTCCAATGAACAACAGTTCCGCCAAATTCGTTTTTCACCTGTAAAACAGGAGCAGAGCCTACGCTAATGTTCTTTTGGGAGAATGCATCAATTTCTTCACCGCTACCTCCTGCGATTCTATTATAGGTAAGGAAAATGACCACTTCAAGGGAAGTGGTCATTGTTTCACATAATCTTTGGAACATCTTCACAATTTATCTCGAAATTGTATCTACAGTGCACCGTAATTTTCCATTTCTCGGCGAATTCGCTGCAGCACATCTTCGTTTGGCGGGCATAACGGCAGGCGATAATTCATTTCCATTTTGCCCATCATGGCACAAGCCGCCTTTACCGGAATCGGATTTACATCAGCAAACATAGAGTCGATTAACGGCTTCATGGAAAGCTGCAAGTCACGGGCTCTGGCTACCTCTCCATCGAGGAATGCTCTGGACATTTCCACAGAATCCTTTGGCAATACGTTGGCAATAACAGAAATATACCCTACGCCGCCAACAGACATCAACGGCACTACCATATCATCATTACCGGAGTAAACAGCAAAATCATCAGGTGTTACTCTGCAAATTTCAGCAACTTGGGCAATATCACCGCTGGCTTCTTTGATACCGACAATATTGGGGTGCTTTGCCAGTTCTGCCACTGTGGCCGGTTCAATATTCACGCCGGTACGACCCTTTACCGAGTACAAAATGCAGGGGATATTTACGGCATCTGCTGTGGCGATATAATGCTCCATCAAGCCTTGCTGAGAACACTTGTTGTAGTATGGTGTTACCAAAAGTAATCCATCTACACCGGTTGCTTCTATTCGTCTGGCCAGATTCAGACCATGACGTGTATCATTACTGCCGGCTCCACCAATAACAGGGACTCTGCCTTTTACAACATCAACACAGAATTTTACAGCATTTACATGCTCTTCATCATCTAAAGTACTGGCCTCACCGCTGGTACCGCAGGCCACAATGGCATCGATACCTTCGGCAATCTGCCATTCAATAAACTCTCTAAACGTCCCATAGTCAACAGAACCATCTGCCTTAAAGGGGGTTACAATTGCGACTCCACATCCTGTAAAAACTGCCATACTTCTCTCCTTTTGTATTTTGGAAACTTTCTTTTGAAAAGCCGAAACACCGGCTTTTGATAAAAGAAAAAAGCTGCATCCTATCGATGCAACTCTCAGAATTCTGTATGGTTGTCATCAATAGCTCCTCTGCCTTCGCAGGAGTCCAAGAGATATTCTCCCTTGTCCCAGATCCCTTCCGTGCCCTTCAGGGTCTTCGGCGATTTCTCCTTTCCCTACCTTCGTCGGCTGCCGCCTCCACTAGGTACTCCTATTCATCGCACCTCTATCAACTTTTATCTTTGCCTTATAGTAATATGTTCCTCTACTCTTGTCAACCATCCTTTTTTCATTCTTCCATTTTGGAATGTATCCTATCTTCAACCAAGAGTTTACTTGGGGTGACAATTTTGACAAGGTTCATACCCTTGCTTTATCAACTTCTCTGCCGTTGTCTTTACCGTTCTGCGATTTTTTGACAAAATTCTTCCGGCAGAAGGACAATCGGCATAATGGAATTTTTTAGTGTTTTGGTTAATGACAAATTCCTGTTTTACCCCTACATCTTTTTTCGTACCGGGCTTTTCTTTGCTTTCCTTAACGTAGCTTTCCCCGGTATAATAATCAATATGTATCCCCGGCTGTACGTTGTAACAGTAAACGTTAAAGGAGATGCCTGCGCCTTTGTCTTCCACTGATTCCGCTTCCATATGCACCCCTTTTGCCAGGGGATCTTTGCCATCAAAAATGGGGTTTACCCGATATAGTACATGGTTTCCTGTGGATTTTACATACTCCGCCACCTTGTTTTCAAAGGGAAGCATACCTTGGACATTCATATACCGGGTACCGGTAATGAGATTTTCTTCATTGGCATCCTCTCCTGCCAGTTCATGAGCTACCAAATGACAACGATTGTACAAATATTTTCCATCCACAATGTCATCGTAGCGAACGGTATGCCAGCCGGTTGGTTTAATCATACCGATGCTGCCTCGTCTTTTGTGGGGAAGGGTTTTTTTAGATACATTCACAAAAGCAGTGGTACAACGACCTTGCGAATCCAGGGCGCCATATTTTTCAAATTCCTTCGTGGTTAATTGCTTTTTGCTAAAAGCCGGCTTGTTATCATTGATTTCCGTATACGGTTCTCCATCATAGGCAGGAATTTTATCTATCTCTACAGTTCGACCCGTGGTTGCCGTCTGGTTTACTTTGGTGCCCACATGCTCCATACATCCGGTAAGCCCCATGGAAAAAACAAGAAGCAACACCAACCACCAAAGAAGCATTCTTTGGCCATTGGCTCTCCCGGGAATTTTTTTACCCATACGCTTGTTTTTATGCAAAGATGTCATCATCTTTTTGGTCTCCTGCTGGTTTTATGTTTACAAAAGCGGCGCAAAGAGTCGCAGTATCAAATCGAAGAGCCGCATCCGTCTGGCTCTGTTTTGACGATAATCCTCTGTTACCTCTCGGCACTCTAAGAACATATCCTCAAAATCTTCCCGCATAGTCGTGGCAAAGGTTTCATCGTGAACTAAAACGCCGTTTTCAAAATGATGGTACAGGCTTCTGTAATCCAGATTTATCGTTCCGCAAATAGCCGTCTTATCATCAGATACACATTGTTTGGCATGGCAAAATCCCGGTGTATATTCGAAAATCCGTATTCCGTTATCTACCAGTCGTCCGTAATAGGAACGGGTAATACGGTAGATTGCTTTTTTGTCCGGGATTCCCGGGGTAACGATGCGAACATCGATGCCTCGCCGTGCTGCCAGGGCAAAGGCTCTGTTCATTTCGTCAGTAATAATCAAGTAGGGAGTTACAAAATAGACGTAGTCTTGGGCACTGTTAAGAATGTTCATATACACATTCTCTCCTACGTGCTCGTTGTCTATGGGCGTATCGGCATAGGGTTGAATATACGCCTTTCCTTTCCCCTTACACGCAGCTTTTGGCAAGAATTTCCGAAACTCCGTATCGTCCTTGTCACTGCCTCTGACAGCATTCCACATTTCCAGGAAAGTCAAAGTCAAACTGGTAACGGCCTTTCCCTCAAGACGCATACCGGTATCCTTCCAGATTCCATAGGGGTGAGTCACGTTAAAATATTCATTGGCCAGATTATATCCACCGACAAAACCCACTTTTCCGTCGATAATGGTCATCTTCCGATGGTCTCGATGATTCATAAATACATTGATTACAGGCCCCATCGGGTTAAAAACACGACACTGAATACCTTGAGCTTCCATTTTCTTGCGAAATTCTTTATTGATAAAGCCAATGCTTCCCATATCATCGTAAAACAGCCTAACATCTAGTCCTTCCGCCGCCTTTTGACGAAGGATGCGGTAAATCATTGCAAAGGATTCCGCATCTTCAATGGCATGATACTCCATAAAGATAAAATCTTTTGCCTGCTTCAGATCCGCCAACTGGGCCTCAAGACCTTCTGAAGCCCAAGGGAAGTACCGGATGTCCGTTTCCTGATACACCGGATACCCCATATGAAACAGCAAGTATCTGCTTTGATTGGCCTGAATACGATCCTTTTCATCTAAAGTTTCCAGCACCTGTCCATCTTGGGGCATCAACGGAAAGAGCTGCCTGTCAATAATGGTAAACCGTTTTTTCATGCGCCTGGTCGCCCCGTTTAATCCAATTAACGCATACAGCACTATCCCCAGCACCGGCAATACAATAATAAGCATCATCCACGGCAGCTTCATGGCCGCATTCATCTTTCGACTGTAAATAGCCAATGCAATGGCAATGGCCGCCACTGTAATAATCCCATTGACCCAGGGAAAAGCCTGGCCTAGACGACTCAACAGACCCACTAGCCAAAAGAGCTGTATGAGAATGGCAACGATGGCAAAAGCCAAACGCCCCACACTGTTTTTAATGGCGGTTTTTCGTTCTACCGTCTTGTCTCTTTGAAAAATGGAAATACCCTATCCTCCTCTATATTTTGCTGTACACACACACCGGATATTACCGAAAACTTTATACTGCATCTTCGAAATCTTCAAATTGTGAGTTGTACAAATCTGCATAAAAACCCTGTTTCTCCAGTAGTTGATCATGGGTTCCCTGTTCAATAATGTCCCCATGATTCATAACCAAAATCAAATCGGCATTTCGTATCGTTGATAGGCGATGGGCAATGACAAAGCTGGTTCTCCCCTCCATGAGTCGATCCATAGCTTCCTGGATTTGCTCCTCTGTACGGGTATCCACAGAAGAAGTTGCTTCATCTAGGATCTGTACTTTCTTGTTGGCCAAAATAGCTCTGGCTATGGTTAAAAGCTGTTTTTGACCTTGGGAAACATTGGTAGCATCCTCATTTAGTATCATATCATATCCACCCGGCAATGTCCGAATGAAATGATCCGCATGGGCTGCTTTGGCGGCACGTACTACGTCTTCATCGGTTGCCTCCAAATTTCCGTATCGAATATTTTCCATAATCGTTCCCGAATACAGCCATGTATCTTGCAGTACCATGCCAAAGTTTTGTCGCAGCATATGACGATCCATTTTGCCGATGTCGTTTCCGTCTAGGGTGATGACTCCGTCCTGCACGTCATAGAACCGCATCAACAACTTGACAATAGTGGTTTTGCCTGCACCGGTAGGCCCAACAATGGCAATTTTTTGTCCCGGCTGCACATCTGCTGTAAAATCACCGATAACAGTATTGTTTTCATCGTATCCAAAGCGAACATGAGAGAAGGAAACGGCACCTTTTACCTCTTTTGGATCAACGGAAATATCGGTTACTTCCACCTCTTCCTCTTCATCTAAGAATTCAAAAACACGTTCCGCCGCTGCCGTCATAGACTGGACTTGGTTCATTACCTGTGCTACTTGGGACATAGGCTGTGTCAAATTCTTTACATACTGAATAAAGGCTTGAATATCTCCAATACCGATGGTTCCTTTAATGGCTAAAAAGCCTCCGGCAATGGCAACTCCGGCATAGCCGATGTTGCCTACAAACATCATCAAAGGCTGCATCATTCCCGATAGAAATTGCGATTTCCAGGCAGATTTATACAACACTTTGTTGGTGTCGTCAAATTCCTTTGTTACATCCTCTTCTTTATTAAAGGCCTTAATAACCAATTGGCCGGCAAAGTTTTCTTCTACCTGCCCATTGATTTTGCCTAGAGAGTTTTGCTGGCGGATAAAATACTTTTGCGATACTTTAATGAGTCCCATCAACAAACCAATGGATACCGGCAGTACCACCAATGCAATGACCGTCATCAACGGTGAAATGGACAGCATCATAACAATGACACCGATGACCGTTGACACCGAGGTGATAATGGTGGTGATGCTTTGGTTCAAGCCGGTTCCCAAGGTGTCTACATCGTTGGTAATGCGAGACAACACATCTCCATAGGGACGGCTTTCAAAGTATTTAATAGGCATCCGATCGATCTTGGTAGAAATATCTTGCCGCATACGATAGCTAACTTTTTGCGATATTCCCGTCATAATCCAGCCTTGGACAAAGGACAAGGCGGCACTGATTAGATACAACGTCAAGGTCATCACCAAAATCCGCAGAATCGTCTCAAAGTCGATACCACCGGTTCCTCCGATTTTTCGCATTAACCCTTCGGCCAATTCCGTAGTGGCATGTCCCATAATTTTAGGACCGACGACTTGGAACACGGTACTGGCTGCAGCCGTCATAATAACCACAACAATTAAAATTTTATACCGGTTCATATACCGCGTCAGATTGCCAATGGCGCGGCGAAAGTTCTTAGGTTTTTCTCCCGGCGCTAATCCTCTGCCGCCGGGACCTTGATGTCGGTTTTGCGGCTGCCGGGAAGCATCATATCCTTGTCTATTGTCACTCATGCCAATCCTCCTAACTCTGTGCTGGACAACTGCGATTTTGCAATTTGCTGATACACACTGCAGGTTTCCATCAATTCCTGGTGGATTCCCTTCCCTACAATATGACCGCCATCCATAACCAAAATCTGGTCTGCATGAAGGATGGTAGAAATACGCTGGGCTACCACAATCTGTGTAGTATCTTTCATCTCTTCTTCCAGACGTTTGCGAAGAGCGGCGTCGGTTTTCATATCCAGAGCCGAAAAGCTATCATCAAAAATCATCACTTCCGGCTTTTTTACAATGGCTCTTGCAATGGCCAGTCTCTGTTTTTGACCACCGGAAACATTGCTTCCGCCTTGGGAAATGCGTCTTTCATAACCGTCTTCACCGTCATCAATAAACTCGGTGGCCTGTGCAATATCGGCTGCCTTTCGTACTTCTTCGTCGGAGGCTTCCGGTTTTCCAAAACGAATATTCGATGCAATGGTTCCCGAAAACAGAACGCCCTTTTGGGGTACCAACCCAATTCGATTGCGCAAATCTTTCAAGGAAAGCTTTTGGATATTCACCCCATCAATGGTAATACTGCCGCCGGTAACATCGTAAAAGCGAGGAATTAGGGAAATAACCGAGCTCTTCCCCGAACCGGTACTGCCGATAATGGCTGTCGTTTTTCCTGCCGGTACCGTAAAATCAATATCTGTCAGGACATTGTGTTCAGCGCCCGGATATTTAAAATCCACATGAGAAAATACGATTTCCCCTGTTGCAGATTCCGGCGAAAGTGTTTCTTTTTCCTCTTTAATGGAGCTTTCTGTCTTTACAATCTCTGCAATACGATTGGCCGCTACACCGGCTCTCGGCAATATAATGGACATAGCCGTCATCATCATAAAAGCCATTACAATCATCATAGAGTAGGTAATAAAGGCAGTCATGGCGCCTACCTGCAGGCTTCCCTGGTCAATACGATGTGCCGATACCCATGTAATCAGCACTACCAACCCATTCATCATCAGCATCATTCCCGGCATCATCATAGTCATGACCCGATTGGTAAACAGCTGTGTCTTCATTAGATTGGTATTGGCAACATCAAACCGTTCCTCCTCTGTCTTTTCCCGACAAAAAGCTCGAATAACAGATAATCCTGTGAGAATTTCTCTTGCTACTCTATTGAGAGCATCTACTAAGCTTTGCATGATGCGGAACTTGGGCAGGGTAACCGCCATGAGAAGGGATAAAAATCCTACAATTACCAGTACCCCTAAAAGAATAACCCATCCCATGTGGGCACCGGTTCCGATTACCTTTATAATGCCCCAAACTCCCATTACCGGAGCATATAGCAGCATCCGCAGCAGCAACGTACTAACCATTTGAATCTGCTGCACATCGTTGGTGGAACGGGTAATGAGAGACGCCGTGGAAAATTTATCCATTTCGCCATTGGAAAATCCCATAACATTGGTAAACAATCGATTACGCAGATCTTGCCCTACCCCGGCACCGACTCTGGAGGCCAGCAGCGACACCAAAATGGCCGCCAGCAACATACCTGCTGCCATCAGTGCCATTTGGCCGCCACAACGCCATAGATATTGTTTCTGCATCTTTTCTACGTTAATACCGGCCGCTTCATTGCTGGCAGCTGCATAGGCAATGCCCATGGAACTAACGGTTTTGGTGCCGACAGAATCAATGGTTTTCTGCATTTGCTTTTTTGCATTAGCAACGGCTTTTCCATCCATAACCCCTTGATCAATCATTTGCTGCATCAACGGGCGCATATCCACATAGGTCTTTACTTTTCCCTTTTCATCTTTTGCCTTAAAGGTATCGATATCCGTCTTTAGAACGTCACCGATTTCCGAAACAGACATACTGTCAATTTGAGAAGCCAGCATCTTTGTTGTCGGATTCTTTTCAAGACCGTCCTTAATAGTTTTCTTAAACTGTTTTACTGTGGTATGCCCCATCTGATACGTCAAAACTATCGGCGTCATCAGCTTGTCATCCAGCTTGTCCAGTTTTTCTTCTGTTAGCTTTTTCCGATCATAGTAATTTCCGCTTTTTTTATAGGACTTTTGAAAGGATGTTTTTTCATCCTTGGTCATAAAAATTTGTGCGGCATGGTATTCATCCTTGGTCATGGAGCTGGGCAAAATATGCTCTACGCCACGGTTTTGAATCCCCACGTCAATAATATCCTGGGTATACTGTGGCAGCGCCAAGTCACAGTACGCCTGCACCATCAACAGCACCACCAGTACAATGACCGTTCTCCAATATGGAAATAGGTTTTTAAATATTTGTCTCATTGCTTTTTTCCTGTCTTTTTCGTTGTAATTCTGCTTCCAATACGTCTGTCAAATGGGATACCGCTTTTTTCATCTGCATCATTTCATCAGAAGAAAGCTGCGAAAATACTGTATCAAAGAAATCATCCATTGTGGTCTGTATGCCTTCTACCAAGTCTTCGCCCTTAGGGGTAAACTCCACAAGGGTATTTCGTCGATCCGCTTCATCAACACGACGGAGGATCAGTCCTTTTTTTTCCGCCTGTCCCAGTGCTCGTGATACTCCCGGCGCCGGCATAGTACCCTGCCGCACCAAATCAGAGACCTTTACCTTGTCGTTTTCCCCCTGCTTTTTACAGGTTTTCAACGCCTTTAACAGGTGCCACTCTCCCGGATTGGTACCTTCAAAGAGAACGCGAAAATCCAATCGCCGCATTCTCCGCAGTTCTTCTTCCAATTGTTTCCTTGCTTGCTGCAACGTCACTACCCCTTTCCTTTTTTACATTCTACCTTACTGTATATACACCATTTTTGTTTTCATAAGCAACATTTAACAATGTTAATTATTTTACCGTGTAAGTATACCTTCTGAAAGAAATGCTGTCAATAAAGCAATTTCGTTTTTTCACAAGTTAAAACTCCCGACATATTCTGCATCGGGAGTTTTGTGTAGTGATTATGTAATATTGTTTTGAACGGTTTTACAAATGCAGCACTCTGTCCTTTATTTCCTCTGTACGACCTTGGTTCCAGAACTGGGTTCCAATATATCCACACGTACGACGAGCCACAAACAACTGCTCCTGATCGGTGTTGCCACAATTTGGACATTTCCAAATCAGCTTGCCGTTTTCATCTTCTTTGATTTCTACTTCGCCGTCATATCCGCAAACCTGACAGTAGTCGCTCTTGGTATTCAGCTCTGCGTACATGATGTTGTTGTAGATATACTTCATAACAGACAGTACCGCCGGAATGTTTTTTTGCATATCCGGCACTTCGATATAGCTAATGGCTCCACCTGGAGACAGCTTTTGGAAGTCGGCTTCGAAACGCAGCTTTTTAAAAGCGTCGATTTCTTCTGCAACGTGAACATGGTAGCTGTTGGTAATGTAATTTTTATCGGTTACTCCTTTAATAGTTCCAAAACGCTGCTGCAAACACTTTGCAAATTTGTAAGTGGTGGATTCCATCGGTGTACCATATACAGAATAGCTGATGTTCTCTGCGGCTTTCCACTCTGCACATTTGTCATTGAGACGCTGCATAACAGCCAAAGCAAAGTCTCTGCCTTCATCGGTAGTATGGGAAACACCCAGCATGCGAACGCACATTTCATACAAGCCGGCGTAACCTAAAGAAATGGTGGAGTATCCGTTAAAGAGCAATTTGTCGATAACTTCTCCCTTCTTTAAACGAGCCAGAGCGCCATACTGCCACAAAATCGGCGCCACATCAGAAACCGTTCCCTTTAACCGTTCGTGACGGCAACGAAGTGCACGGTGACACAGTTCCAGTCTTTCTTCCAAAACTTCCCAGAACTTGTTCATATCGCCTTCAGCAGTACAAGCCACATCTACCAGGTTAATAGTTACAACCCCCTGATTGAATCGACCGTAGAATTTATGGCTTCCGTCTTCATTCCGCTGGGAATCTTCTACTGTCAAGAAAGAACGACATCCCATGCAGGTATAGACTTCGCCTTGTTTTAGCTTTTTCATAATCTTGGCCGAAATGTAATCCGGTACCATTCTCTTTGCAGTACACTGGGCCGCCAATTCTGTAATATGCCAGTAGGGAGTTTCTTCTGTAATGTTATCCTCATCCAGCACGTAAATCAGCTTTGGAAAGGCCGGTGTAATCCAAACACCTTTTTCGTTTTTAACACCCTGCATACGCTGTTTCAAAACTTCTTCAATAATCATAGCCAGATCGTCTCTGGTACGACCTTCGGGAACTTCGTCAAGGTACATGAACATCGTTACAAAAGGAGCCTGCCCGTTACAAGTCATCAAGGTAATCAGCTGATACTGGATTGTCTGAATACCGCTGCGAACCTCGTCTCGCAGGCGACGCTCTGTAATGTGGTTGATAACGCCGATATCCATCGGTTCGCCGCATTCTTCTCTTTCGGCGATGACATTTTTTCTGATTTTCTGCCGGCTAACGTCTACAAAAGGTGCCAGATGTGCCAAGGTAAAGGACTGGCCGCCGTACTGGTTGGAAGCCACCTGTGCGACAATCTGGGTTGTAACGTTACAAGCTGTAAAAAAGCTATGGGGTTTTTCAATCATAGTTTCACTAATAACAGTCCCGTTCTGCAGCATATCTTCCAAGTTGATTAAATCGCAGTTGTGTTCTTTCTGGGCAAAGTAATCAGAATCATGAAAATGAATAATTCCCTCATCATGCGCCTTGGTGATTTCTTCCGGCAGCAAGATGCGTTTCGTCAAATCTTTACTGACCTCCCCTGCCATATAATCTCTTTGGGTAGAGTTGATAACCGGGTTCTTGTTGGAGTTCTCCTGTTTTACCTCTTCGTTGGTCTGTTCGATGAGAGCAAGAATTCCATCGTCTGTGGTATTGGTCTTACGAGCCATTTCTCGTTTGTATCTATATCTTACGTATTTTTGAGCCACTTCGTAGCCACGCATTTCCATGATTCCGGTTTCCACCATATCCTGGATTTCCTCTACGTTAATAGCTCGTGTCTTTTCGCCGATTTTTCTCGTTACATTGTCGGCAATGGCTTCAATCTGGTAGGCATTCATCTGGTGAATTGGCGCCACTTCCCCATTAGCCGCTGTAATAGCATTGACAATCTTTTCTATGTTAAAAGAGACTTCTTCGCCGTTTCTCTTAATAACATTATTGCGTACATCCCGTTCCATTGGTCATCCTCCAAACACTAAAACTCTTTCTTTATTCACGCTTTCATTGTTATGGGTATTTTTTCCATTTCCACAATATATAGCGTATGCATTTATAATACACCACAATATAGTAAATGTCATGGATTATTTTAGACAAAATAATCCATGACAGCCGTAGTCCTTGAAATTATGCCATTAGGCAAATGAATTTTTTTTATTTCGTATTTTTCGTGAAAAAGCTTTTCTTAAAGCCCAATCGCTTGCCGGCCTTATCAGCTACTGTATACCCCAAATACGCCATTAAAATCGTAACCACCGGCATTAAATAGTTAAAGACGGCAAAAGGCCAGTAGGCACCCGTGCTAATCTTTAGGGTGCTCTTAATAAATACACCGCAGGTGTTCCAGGGAACCAATACGGAAGTAACGGTTCCGGCGCTTTCCAGAGCATTGGACAAGGTCTTTGGATGAAGTCCTCTATCTTTATAGGCTTGGGCGTACATACGACCCGGCACCACCAAAGAAATATACTGCTCCGGCATGGTAATATTGGAAAGTACGCATGTAGCTTCTGTTACCGTTACCAGTCCACCCGGCTTTTTTACCAACATCATTAGTTTTCCAACCAACACTTCCAGCTGCTTTGTCTTTTCCATAATGCCGCCAAACATCATGGCAATAATGGTCAGTGCCACCGAAGACATCATATTCATAATGCCCCCTGATGTCAGCAGACTATCTACCGCCTTGATACCGCTATGGCTTTCAAACCCGCTCATACCACAAGCCATTACATCGCCAAAGGTACAATCCGACCCTTGGGCAATCATCCCGATAACGGCTCCGGACAAAATCCCCAGGGTAATACCCGGAATGGCAGGAACTTTTAATACGACGGCTGTAATGACAATTACCGGTGGCAGCAATAGCAAAGGGTGAATCAGAAACATATCTTTTAGACCGTTGCTGATTTCCTGTACTGCCGAGGTGTCGGCAACACCGCTGGTAACATAATGATGGCTGAGAACTCCAAAGACTACAAGAGAAATTCCATAGGTAATAATAGTCGGAACCATCATGAATTTAATATGGGTAAAGACGTCGGTGCCGGCCATTGCCGGAGCCAGATTGGTGGTATCAGACAGTGGCGACATTTTGTCCCCAAAATACGCACCGGAAATAATGGCGCCTGCCGCTGCCGGTGCCGGTATTCCAAGACCTACTGCAATCCCCATTAAGGCCAGTCCCATGGTTCCCATGGTTCCCCAGGAAGTTCCTGTTGCAAGGGATGTAATAGAACATATTAACACTGCTGCCACCAAGAAAATCCCCGGCGACAAAAGCTTTAGCCCATAGTAAATCATGGAAGGTACAATGCCTCCCACAATCCAAACACCGATTAAAATACCAATGATAATTAAAATGACCACTGCCTGCAAGGCGCGGTAGATACCGTCCATCATGGACTCTTCGATTTCTTTCCATTTGTAGCCTAGACACAAGGCCATAACAGAAGCAATAATAACCCCAATAAACATCGGCACATGGGGATCCACCTTAAAATGGATAATGCACACCGCCATAACCAGCATCAACAGCCCAAAGGTAATCAGGGCATGCCATACCTTCGTTTCTTTGTGTCGAATCTCCCTGATTTTGTTTTCCTCTTCCATGAAACACTCCTTTTAGCTAACGGCATCGAACACATCACCACATCTGGGGCAGCGCACCCTTACATTTCCCTTTCCGGCAGGAATTCGCACCTGCTGTTTGCACTGAGGACAATAGTAATAGCAGTATACCGTTCCATTTTTTCCGTTTCGATTCCGTTCCTGTTGGTTGTAAGTATAGGTGCCTTGCTTTTTTTGTTTGCGAAAATATCGCCAATTAAGAAATCGATTGCGAATCTGCAAGTATTTCTGGTTTTCATCCTGCCTCTTGTATATATTTCTAGACAGCATCCGTGCAAACATCAGCACGAAACAAAGTACGCCAATGTAGTAAATAAAGCGTAGTCCTGTAATTCTTCCGATAATTTCTATGATTAGTGATGCTACAAACAGAAACCACCCTAGCTGGTCGTTTCCATATCTCCCTCTAAAAAAATTCATGCCACCCCTCCTTATTCTCCGGCGCTACGATGAATTCGCTGCATCCGTTCATCGATGTCTGCCAAGTCTGTAGCACAGCGAATCAGTTCGTCCTGTGCATCTTTTGGAAGCTGCCCCTTGCTCTTGTATTTTAATTCATGCTCCAAACTGGCCCATGTATCCATAGCAATGGTTCGAAACTGAATTTCCACCGGCGTAATCTCGATACTTTCGGTTAAAAACACCGGAACTGTTACGATAATATGCAAACTGCGATATCCGCTTTCTTTCGGATTGGCAATATAATCTCTCTTTCGAATCAGCTGAATATCATCTTGGCCAACCAACATATCCGCCACCATATATACGTCATCGATATAGTTGCAAATAACTCGAATACCCGCGATATCGGTCAACTCCTGAATGGATTCTACATTTACATCCAGCCCTTTTCGATACAGCTTTTCCATGATGCTGGGAACTGATTTAATACGGCTTTCCATATGATGAATAGGAGTATAGTCGTTTTTTACATGAAACTCATCATCTAAAATTTCCAGCTTGGTACTCACTTCTCGAATGGCTGCGTGATATACATTTCTCATCTGTATGAAGTGTTGCGCTTCACTGGCAATTCCCTTTAACGGTTCGGGAACGGCATTAACATCGATGTCTGTCTGGTCCTTCTTTTCAAGAATCATACTCTCTCCTTTGCTCCATATACTAAGAGTATTATATACTACCGGCAAGGATAACAACAGCCCTTTAGCACATGTATGCTATCGTCAGCAGCTTAAATTACGCTGAATCCGAGGGTTTTTTTGGAATTTATCAAGCTTCAAAATTGACACAATCTTCTTTTTTCCAGTATAATAGTTGCTATAGCAACTATTTATAATGCTGTTTGGAACAGTAATTTATGCATCAAAAAGGGGTGATATGCATGAAGGAACATCCGATAAAAAACAAAGTTGCCGCCGGCAGCCAAAAGAAATCTTTAAAAGCCACGTTAAAGACCACGCTATTTAGCAGAAAACCAAAACAGAACAGAGAAGAATACAGCGAGACAATCGAAACAAAGGAAAAAAATTCTTCTGCAGACACTGCCTCAGATATCGGTTACACAGAACAGACTTTGTATACTTACAACACCATTTCCGCTTTTTATCGCCAGAGTATGGTGTACTTACGTCGCCAAGCCCAGGCCGAAGGACTAGAGGGAATGAATCCATTTTTGCTGCTTTTGATTCTTCGCAACGAAGGTATCAACCAGGACGAACTGGCTCGACGTATCCGTTTTGACAAAGGAGCCATGGCGCGCACCATACGCCACCTTGTCGAGCGTGGATACGTATCACGGGTCCGCGATCCTGATGATGGCCGTCGCTACAATCTATATACAACGGACAAATGCAAGGCATTGTTACCGGCCTTAGATAGAATTACAAAGCGGTACCAGGATGTGCTCCATGGAAACATGACACCGGAACAGATCCATGTCATGCGTTCTTTAATGGAAAAAGCTTCCGAGAATTTAACCAAATCCAATCGCCAAGAAGCAGCACCTGCCAAAATGGACGACGATAAATACTAGGTAAAGTAGCCATGAACACAAAACAAAAAGTACTAAAAGAGTTGGAATCCCACAAAGATACTCCTCTCTCCGGAGCTGCTCTGGCAGAGAGTATTGGTGTGTCAAGAACAGCCATATGGAAAGCCATCAACGGTCTCAAAGAAGACGGTCATAAAATCACCGCCACTACCAATAAGGGATATACCTTAGCGGCTACCAGTGATATTCTTTCTACGGAATCTGTTTTGCCGCACCTTCGTCATCGGGTTCCGGTAGTCGTTCGCACCACTGTGGACTCCACCAACAAAGTGGCCGCCGCCATGGCCTTAGAGGAAGCAATCCACGGAACCACAGTTATTGCTTCAGAACAAACGGCCGGTAGAGGTCGCCGCGGCAGAAGCTTTTACTCTCCCAAGGACACCGGCCTTTATATGAGCATCATTATTGAGCCCACCTTCGATGTCAGTAAGGCGGTTTTAGTTACGGCTGCCATTGCCGTTGCCGTTTCTAAAGCCATTGATGAGATTACCGGTCTATCCTCTTCTATCAAATGGGTCAACGATGTGTACATAGAAGACAAAAAAGTGTGCGGCATCCTTACAGAAGCCATTTCCGACTTTGAAACCGGTCAAATCCATCGCATCGTTGTTGGTGTCGGAATCAACTGTCGGACAGAAGATTTTCCCCCGGATGCAGGAGCCAATCCCGGCTCTTTAGGTGGTAACGTCCCAAGAGGCAAACTGGCAGCCAAGATTATCGACAACTTCCTTGATATTGTCGATTCTATTGAGAATCGCCAGTTTATCACAGAATATCGCAATCGTTCCATGTTACTGGGAAAAGAAATCAACATCTTCCCTTCCATGGATGCCCCGCCGGAAGCCGCTACGGCGCTGGATATCAATCAAGACGGCGAATTAATTGTGGAAATGATCCATGGAGAAAAACGTACCCTTTCCACCGGCGAAGTTTCTATCCGCCTACGCTAAGAAAATTAACCTCGCATTCGCTGCGAGGTTTTCTTTTGCAGAAAACGATGCGACCAGACAAAGTCGCTTTTATCCATAAAAAGATGCGACTGGGCAAAGTCGCATCTGGCTCGAAATCAATTTACTGGACCATGTCCAAACAGATTCATATCCTCCACATGTACCTATTCACTATCAATACAATGGTTTTCTCAGCATTTGATTTCTATTAAAGAGTGGGTCTTAATAAAATTAGTCCGGCAAGGTCCTCTCTTGGCGGCCTGCCTTCTTTATTTCAATCCGATCCGGCAGTCGCCGTTCTCTGGGAAAGCAGCGACTGCCTTGTCGGATGTCGAATCTAATCTTCCGAACCCTGGAATAAGAGTTGGCTCTTAGTCAGCAAACATCTTAGCTGCATCCGGAACTTCTACGTCCAAAGGTGTTACAGCTGTGGAAATGTTAATCATGTGAATGTAGTCAACGTTAGCACTTTCAATGTTTGTGTTGTTACCCCATGTTCCGCAAGATTCAGATACTGCAGGAGACAGGGAGTTTGTTGTTGGTCCCCAAGCGTCTGGAGTAGGCTGGTTAATCAGCACTCTGGCTACAGGCAGCTTGCGGATAGCAGCATCAATGTGATCCTGGTTGTGGCTCAGGATACCGGCTGTGTGACCGATACCACCGGATTCAACCATGTTAGCTACTGCCATATCGATAGCATTTTCAAATGTATCGTATGTTTTCAGGATAACAACAGGTCCCATGATTTCTTTGTTAAGAACTTCTTCCCCGTCAATGCCATCCTGTGCAATAGCAATAACCTTTGTATCAGCAGGAATGTTGATGCCGGCTGCAGAAGCAATTACTGCTGCATCCTTACCGATGATTCCCGGGTTGATTTTGCGTTCTTCTGTAAAGAGAACACTACGCAGTTTGTCGATGTCAGCCTTGTCATCAAAGATAACGATGCCTTCTTTTGCAAATGCATCATACAGTTCCTTGGTCTTACCCTGTGGATACAGCAACTGGTTATCTCCGTCACAGAGAATACCGTTGTCGCTTCCTACAGCTACCTTTGTGATAGCAGCAGCTTCGTTAATATCGAAATCGTCGTCCAGGATTACCGGTGGGTTTCCGGGGCCTACGCCATAAGCAGGTGTTCCGCTGGAGTAAGCAGCCTTTGTCAGACCGGAGGAACCTGTAGCGATTACCAGGTCAGCTGTTTCCATCAATTCCTGGGATCTTGCCAATGTAGGTCCTTCTACCATCTGGATCAAATCTTCCGGTGCACCACAGTTTTTCAAAGCTTCTCTAATGAGAGCAACAGTTCTTCCTGTTGTGTTCTTAGCTCTAGGAGCTGCAGATACGATACCGGCATTCTTTCCCTTGATAACGTGCATGAAGTTACCTAGAGGAGTTACTGTTGGGTTAGTAGCCGGAGTGATCAGTCCGATAACACCGATTGGGTGAGCAATCTTAGTTGTTCCGGTCTTTTCATCTCTGCTGATGATGCCAACAGTCTTCTTGTCTTTCAGATAATCCCAGAACATAGCCGGAGTATCTGTGTTCTTACCAATTTTGTCTTCTACGCTTCCGAAGCCAGTTTCTTCAACTGCCTGCTCAGCCAAAGACTCAGCATTCTTGTAGATAATCTTTGCTGCTTCAAAGCAAAGTTCGTCTACCTGTTCCTGTGTATAATCTTTGATCTGTTCTTGTGCTTTTCTTGCTCTTTCGACGTATTCAGCAATTGTGAGTTCCATTTTTAATTTCTCCTTTCTCTTTGCCGCTAGTCATTTACCGTTGACGGCTTTTGCCGTTACGTACAATGTTGCTTTCTCCAAGGATACTTTCCTTGAAAAAAATAGACCGAGTGTAGCAGCGTTTCCTCTGCCTTGTCAGTCGGTTTAGCTTTGCCTTACCGACAGCCCTTTTCTGGCAGGCTACAAGCATCACGGAAGACCTTGTTCCTTTCTACAACGAAGCCGCTATTGGCCGTAACTGCTGCAACTTCGGCTCTCTAGCAAGTCTTCCCTTCGTAGTGTCATAGGCACAGTACATCCACTTATAGGTATCTACCTTGTATACATATACTACCATAATTCAATGAATTGAAAAGGGGGATTCTATTCATTTTTTTGATTATCATGCTAACCAATGTGTTTATTTCGCCAACATATAACTAGTTTGCTCTCTAGCTTTTCTGTTTTTTTACAAATCGAGGGTTTCATCCCTCAAGTTGCCGGAAATAACATCACATTTATTTGTAATGTAAATAATAACGCAAAACTTGTGCCACATCTCCGGCAACTCAGGAAAGCAATTCTATTAAACAAATGCAATGTCAACGGCCATCTATTTCATACGGGCATTCCTATGCTGTTTCTGTGCAAATTCTCCGCTCTATCCATAAATATATTAATTTTTGTTTCTTCGCTGTTTTTATGGGGAATTACTGTAATAGATAAGCAAATATCTTAAAAGAAGACATTTGGGAACACGCCGTGCCGTGCATTTTTGCACGAATCGTGCAGCGATGCAAGTGCAACTCCCGGCTAGCCCGAAAGAAAAGACAACAGATTTTGCTTTTAACTTTGGTGTTTGCTACACTAAGGGCCGCTATTTTATGTATTATCGTGATTCGTGAAAGAAGGAAGTATATCGTGCAAAAAAAATTGAAATTTCTCCAAGAGCAGCTAGCCACTTATAACCGCTTGGCCGTTGCTTTTTCAGGTGGCGTGGATAGTGCATTCTTGCTGCTGTCCGCCTTCCAAGTGCTGGACATCAAAGCCTTGGCTGTAACCGTAGTCGGTTCTTATTTTTCGCCGGATGAAACGGATAGAGCCAAAGAGTTTTGTACAAAACACGGCATTCCTCACCTTATGCTTCATATGGACGAAGAACTCACCGACAGCTTTTCACACAATCCGCCAAACCGCTGCTATCTTTGTAAAAAAAGCATCTTCCAGCTTATCCAGCAGTCTCTGGGGGATATACCCATTGCCGACGGCTCTAATTTAGATGATTTAGACGATTATCGGCCGGGACAAAAGGCACTCCACGAGCTGGATATCGTTAGTCCTCTCCTGGATGCCGGCTTTACAAAACAAGATATTCGTACCGGACTCATTGCTATGAACGAACCTCTTTGGAGCGAGCCGCCTTGTGCCTGTCTGGCAAGTCGCATTCCTTACGGCAGTACCATCACTGCAGAGAAGCTTCACGCCGTATATCGCGCAGAAACAATTTTACATCAATTAGGGTTCCTGCAGGTTCGCGTCCGTCACCATGGCTCCGTTGCCCGAATCGAAGTGGCTAAAGAAGAACTTCCTAAATTCTTTGACAAAGATGTAATAGAAAAAATTAACCACCAGATACGTCAGGCCGGCTTCAACCATGTTTCTTTGGACTTGGCCGGGTATGAACAAGGCAGCCTCAACAAGGATATTTGTCTATAAGCTATGATTACTGACTGCCCTATGTTTTTGCTAGCACAGTCACCGTCGATCCTCGCTTTTTTCTACTTTTAATAAAACTGCGGAATATTTTGGAAAAGTATCCGCAGTTTTTGTAATTCCATTAAAACTACGGAAAAATTCCGCACTTTTATCCCAAATCGACAACCGTACGGATTGCTTCCGCACTTTTTTATCTTTTCACAAAACCGCGGAAGCCTTCAATCCTTAAACCCCGAACTGTTTTGTTCTGGCATGTTTCTCAGAACAAAACAGTCTCTTTTCTTAGCCTATATAGAAGGGAACTGGGATCAAATCGCCCCAGTTCCCTTCATTTGCATCTCTACATCTTTCCTCAACTAAAAATTATATCGTTTTCCCTTCCGTACTTTTTTCGATTTTAGTAAAACCACGGAAAGTTTTCGCACTTTTTGTAATTTCGTCAAAACTTCGGAAAAGCTCCGTACTTTTCTTAAAAAATGTTTTCCGCGGAAAAGGATTACTCAGTCAAAAGGGTTTACTGGATCAAAACAGGGATTGTTTCTATTTTGCAAGGATATTGCTCTTATTTTACAGTCACCTTTGTTTTCACCCAAGAGCCGTTGACACCACAGGTATATACATAGCAAGTACCTTTGTCGATGCCCTTTAGAACACCGGCCTTGTTACTGCTTTTTACAGTAAATTTAGCAATAGCCTCATTTTCTGTAACAAAGCGGAGTTTCGGTGCATGTCCCTTTTGAATCGGACTACGACCATGGAAGCTAATGACTTTTCCGGTCATCTTCACACTAGCGGCCTTCTTTTTCAGTTGTTTATCCGTGTACCAGCCGCCAAACACATTGCCGCCCTTTCTTGTTGAATATTTATTCAAATCCACCTTTGTTCCGGCTTTAAAGGACTTTGTGGCAATCTTTTTTCCACCGTTGGCCACAAAGGTCAATTTGTATTTTTTGGCAATCGGTGGAGCAACAGACTTTTTCACTTTGAAGGTATAGGTAATCAAATTTGGTTTTTCCGCATCCGCCGTTACATCACGACCGCTCACACTTTGTTTTGCTGCAAAGACGCTTGGCGTTCTACCAAACTGATGGGCATTATTGTCTCTAACCGCACTACAATCTTTGTTGATAATGGTATCATTATCGCTGCACCACACCTGATCATAGGCTCCATACGCATAGCCAGTTGCCGTTAAGTTAGTGTCTATCGGAGCTTTATTCGTTACTCGCAAGCCGTCAATTTTCATGGTTGCAGCATGGACATTCTGAATTTTAGCATATGTCTCTTTCAAGGTATCATAGCCCTTATCATTTTGGTCTTTGCGCACCCGCAGTACCAAACGGCTTCCATCATTTTCTTCTGCTGTTGTAACAGAAAATCCCTCTAATCCATCGATGGTAAAGGTAGTGGTTCCATCACTTTCCAGTCCTTTTGGCAAGTCCAGCACATATACCAATTCCGCATCGATTGCCATCAATCCCGTTTCCGGCATATTCCGCTTCATCAGTTCCTGCGCCGGGAATTCAGAGTTAATACTAGAAAGCAACATGGTGTTTAACATTTTCCGGCATAGTTCCAAATCCACTGAAAAGTCCAGATTAATGCGATCACCGATTTCATGGGTAGCAACCTCTGTACTGGAACCTCCTCGTTCTATTAAATCGCCATAGATGTTGTAGTCCACCTTTTCATCAGTAACTTTTGGACCATCTTCTGACTCAAAATCTACCTGCTCATAAATTATGTCATTTTTTAAATCAAAGTTATACGGATTCCAGATTTTTCCGCCTTTCCAATAGTCATAAGCCGGTGTTTCCTTATGCTTATCCAAGGCATACAAACTCATATACATAAGCGCTACATCTTCATTCTCAATGAGGTTCTTGACCGTATCGTTATCTGATTCGCTGCGAATTCCGGCATGGGGGAACAGAAGAGTATGTTCTTGAAAGTCTCCAATCCATGTCTCGGCCCATTTCACAGCACTAGTATCAAAGAAGCTATTCAGGTAAGTAGGAATAACCATTTTTTCATCTTCTTCAGATAGTGAAAGATAACTACTGGTACCGCCTCCTTCTGCATCTCCGTCATTCCATCCAGGTTGGTGGAAGCAAATGCAGAAGCCGGCATCATGGCAATAGTCATCACAACCGCCACTACGATACTCAGCACACTTCGTTTTTTTCTCATGTCATCCTCCTCGTTTTGTAAGTTGATATTCTCTATGGCATTTTCTCATAAAGTACAACTTATTAAAAAATTTACGCTACACTCATATTTATATTAGCCTACCCCCCCCATTTATTTCAACACTGTTTACAAAAAATTCTCATTTTCACTACGTGCATTTGTTCTCCACAATTGTTTTTTCACTGACTCTGTGGTAAATTATCTTTATAGGAAAGAACTTTAGCGGATTATGAAATGCTGATGAAGGCAAATCTGATAAAGCCTATGGAGAAATGGAGATGTGAAAATGAAAAAATATTATGGCATTCTACTGGCTATCATACTCGTGGTATCCTTATCCTTTTCCGGTTGTACCAAGGAGGAATCAAAGGGGAATACCGATTCTGAAAATGCAAAAGTAGAACAAGTAAACGATGCAAAAAGTGACGAAAAAACCAATACGAAAAAGGCCGCAAAAGAGGCTGCGACTGCAGAAAAAATGGCAGCGAAAGTAGCTGAGGAAAGCGGCGAGATTATCACTGCCAGCGAAGAGTCGACACCGACCGGTGATAATAATTATGACCTGGAAACCGCCCAGGATCTCTTGACCCAAGACTTGCTGGGGGAAGGCTATACCGAAGAGGAAATAGAAGAAATGCTGGCGGAAAACCCCGACTTGATTTACGACTATGCGGTTGATTACGAAATCGTCTACGAAAATTAACCTAAACCAAACACTTTAGACAACACATAGAATCTCAGATATACACATTTAGACACATTATCTAAATAGGCATACGTAAAAAAGCAATAAAAACGGATTGAACTACTGATATTCAGTGGTTCAATCCGTTTTTATCATGGTGACCCCGAGACGATTCGAACGTCCGACACCTGCCTTCGGAGAGCAGTGCTCTGTCCCCTGAGCTACGGGGTCACATCATCCTTTGATAGGATACCACATTCACAGACTTTGGCAAAGGTCTTTCTTGGTTTTTGTTTCCTTGTGTTTTCTGATATACTTAGAGCTAGCAACCTATGACAAATAAGGAGCGTGTTATATATGAACAGCGAAAAGTACAGCAAACTACAAAATGGCAGCGATATACGAGGAATTGCTTTGGAGGGAATCCCCGGCGAAGACGTAACCTTAACCACCAAAGAAGCCGGCGCCATCGGTCTTGGATTTGCCCGGTGGCTTGGCAAAACTCTGGGGCTTCCATCACAAGATTTGCGCCTAGCTATTGGCAGAGATTCCCGCAATAGTGGCCCCGCCTTAAAAGAAGCTTTTATTGCCGGAGTAGAAAGCACCGGCGCCTATATTACCGACTGCGGCCTTGCCACAACGCCGGCCATGTTTATGGCCACAATTTTCCCGGAATTCGCCTGCCATGGCACCATTATGATTACCGCCAGTCACCTGCCATGGAACCGCAACGGATTCAAGTTTTTTGACAAAAATGGCGGATTACAGAAAGAAGACATTACAGAAATATTAAAGCTGGCTGCCCGGATCTCAGAAGACATCCAAGTGGATCCTTCTGCCATAACTCCCAGCGATCCCTCTCTAATGACCTTGTACGGCTCTCATTTACGGAAAATTATCGCAGATGCACTGCCTCAAAGAGAGGACAACTTGCCGTTATCTTGTTTAAAAATTGCCGTGGATGCCGGAAATGGATGCGGTGGATTTTATGCTACCAATGTACTGGATCCCCTGGGGGCAGACATTAGCGCCAGCAAATATCTGGAACCGGACGGCAGCTTTCCCAACCACATTCCAAACCCGGAAAACAACGATGCCATTGCCGATTTAGTAGAGCAAGTTCAAAAGACCAATTGCGATTTGGGACTGATTTTCGATACGGATGTAGATCGCTCCGGTGCGGTAGACAAACTGGGCCGCCCTATTAACCATGACAGCATTGTCGCTCTTGCTGCCGCTTTGGTAGCCACCGATTATCCCGGTACCACTGTTGTGACTGACAGTATCACCAGCGACCATTTGACAGAATTCTTAGAAGGCATCCTGCAGCTGAATCATTTCCGCTATCGGAGAGGCTACAAAAATGTCATAAACAAGGCCATCGAACTCAATGAAAAGGGAGTCGATTGTCAGCTGGCCATTGAAACGTCCGGCCATGCTGCCATGAAAGAAAACTATTTCCTAGATGATGGCGCGTATCTGGCTACAAAAATAGTCATTCGTGCCGCCCAGCTGGCAGCAGAGGGCAAAACCATTGACCAACTGCTGGATTCTCTGGTGCTTCCAAAGGAAAGCCGGGAAATTCGCATGAAAATCACCTGCGAGGAATACCAAGAATTCGGCGACGCACTGCTGAAAGAGGTAGAAGATTGGGCGATTGATAAAGGATTCCAATTGGCAGATCCCAACTACGAGGGCGTTCGCATTTCCTTCCCGGATGGATGGTGCCTGCTGCGAAAATCCCTGCACGAACCTTTGATGCCTCTGAATATCCAGTCTGACAAAGAAGGTGGCACCAAGGAGATCGCCAAAATTCTAAAGGAATTCCTCAGCCGGTATCACGATTTGGACACCCGGTTACTCTAGTTGATACCTCACCCTATACACATAGAAAGGATTTAAATAGATGAAGATTGTTACTTGTGCAGATATGAAAGAGCTGGAAGCCAAAGCAGATGCCGCAGGCCTTTCGTACTACCAAATGATGGAAAACGCCGGTGTATGCGCAACCATGTTGATTATGGGTTCTGCCGGTCACGCTTTGTTAGGTGGCGGCCATGCCGTTATCTTCTGCGGAAAGGGAAATAACGGCGGCGACGGGTTGGTTGTCGCCCGAAGATTGGCCGGCTATGGCAATACCGTGACTGTTGTATTGACGGACGGAGAACCGGTAACAGAAGACGCAAAGGAAAATTACCAACTGGCATTGAACCGGGAAAACATAACCATTACCAAGAATCTTCCTAGTTTGAGAGATGCTGACGTGATAGTCGATGCCATTTACGGAACCGGATTCCACGGAGAATTGCAAACAGACACGGCTACTATCATCCATGCCATCAATGATGCCCGAGAAATGGGGAAGCCGGTGATATCTTTGGATATTCCGTCGGGACTGCCGGGAGATATTGATGAATACAATCCCATCGGCCCCTCAGTTCACGCTTCACACACCGTGGCATTCCACTGCTGCAAGCAAATTCACAACAACAAGCCGGCTGTTCGTGTTCTCGGGAAAGTATCTGTGGCCGATATTGGTATCAATGATGCTTTAAAAAATAAGCGATGACAGGTTTTAAGAGCAACGTTTAAATATATTATGCAATAAAAAATCAGTATGTAACAGATTCTCATTTTTTCTGTATTCATACTGATTTTATATTTCGCTTGTTATCCCCTGGGCTTTGCTACAGTTCCAATACGACCGGGCAATGATCGGAACCCATTACCTGGGTTAAAATCTTGGCATCTTTCATCTTCGAAGCAAAATCTTCTGATACCAAAAAGTAGTCGATGCGCCATCCGGCATTGTTTTTCCGGGCGTTAAATCGGTAGCTCCACCAGGAATACATCCCCTCTGCATCAGGATAGAAATGCCGGAAAGAATCCACAAACCCCGAATCCTGCAATTCTGTCATTTTGCTTCTTTCCTCATCGGTGAATCCGGCATTTTTCCTGTTGGTTTTAGGATTTTTCAAATCGATTTCCTTATGTGCCACATTCATATCACCGCAAACTACCACCGGTCCCGGCAGGGTATGAAGATACTCTCTAAAAGCATCTTCCCACTCCATGCGGTAGCTGAGTCGTGCCAGTTCCCCTCCGGAATTGGGCACGTATACATTTACCAAGGTAAAGTTAGGAAATACCGCTGTAATAACACGACCTTCTTTGTCATGTTCTTCTATACCGATGCCGTAAGTTACTTTTTCCGGTTCTTCCTTGGTCAGAATCAATGTCCCCGAGTAGCCTTTTCGTTCTGCCGAACACCAATACTGGTGATATCCGGGAGTCGGCACCTCTGCCTGACCCTCCTGCATTTTTGTTTCCTGCAGGCACAAAACATCCGGTTGCTCCTCTTCTAAAAATGCAAAGAAATTCTTTTTCATTACAGCCCGTAGACCGTTGACATTCCACGATATCAGCTTCATGGGTTTCTCCTGCGTTATGTTTAATAGTAGCGAACGATTTTGTCCAGTTGTTTCTTTTCTGCGCCGCGAACACGGTGAGCACCACGACTGTATCTGCCGTAATCACCAATAGGGTGCTCTGTTACCCCCGGTTTGCAGTTGTATGTACCATAAGCCGTTTCACTATCGATGATATAGTGTTTTCCGTTGCGATATCCTGTATAAATGGCAACGTGCGACCAACCGCCACGGCGTCTGGCTTTCCAGTAAAGAACGTCTCCGGGACGAGCTTTGTTTAGTGATTTATAAGCTCTATTAGTTGCCTTTGCCACGGTTCTAAAGCGAACACCGCGCGTCCTTAACCCACGCTGTCTGCCACAGTATCTCCAGTACGTATGCACCTGGGTATCGGATTTGTGATATAAATTTACACCGAAGGGCTGCCACGCCTTCAGAACAAGACCGGAACAGTCAATTCTATATCTGGATTCCCCACCGCCATAGTATCTGGCACCTTTGTATTTTCTCACTTGTTTAACGGCCAATTGACCGAAATCAATTTTTCTGGAGCCAAGAGTAATAGTTTTACCGCTTTTTGTGGCAACACCTTTGACTTCCTTTCCGTTTTCCCTATCAATCCATCTTGTTTCAATGTCCATTTTGTAGCGACCGTAAACTTTTCGTTCCAGGTTCCGCAGCTTTTCAAAATGGTGACCGGCACTCTGTGGTGGAAGCTTCACCCAGCCGGTCCAGCGACCACCATCCAGTCTATACCGGTATTCTGTAAGATATTTTTCGTTTGTGTTGATAAGAATCTTCGGGTAGCGATACTCTCTGCCTCTGCGAATATTTTTCGCATTTGTCTTGTATGAATATATACGACTAACTGTCGCCTGCATCGGTGCAAAATTCCCTTTAACGCTGCCGACTTGTATATTTTCTTTGTCATCGGTAATCCAGCCGGACTCCTTAGCGCCCAGGTTTTCTGTCAAAGAGTCATTCTTAACCATTTGACTTTCCGTTGTCGGTTCTTTCATTACGCTTCCGGAAGGCTCTGTCTCTGCTTTTTCATCCTTGGCCGTCTTCTCTTCCTCGATAGCCTCCCCGGTTTTTTCGCACGCCCTCACCTGAAGGTTGTATGTGTCCAGCTTTTCCTCTTTCAGCACATCCAAAGATAGTTGTTTTTCTCCCGGTGCAATTTCACCGGCCTTTTTCCAATCTTTTGCTGTAGGATTCGGTACCACTGTGTATTCAACTAAAATCGGGTGTTTTGCAGAGAACCCATCAACTGTAACAGTCGTTACCCAATACTTCAAGTTCTTTGAAAAATCCTCTTTCTCTACTGTGTTTTTAGAAATCTTTACCGAAGGTGCTACACCTTCAGCTCTGGCAATATTGGAAGAGATCCCTATAATACAAATCGCCGCCACGACTAGTAATGCCAACAAAACTCCTTTGCTAAGATGATTTTTTTCCAATCCAAACAACATCTCTTACTCCTCTTATATACTTACCACTCTACGAGTTTACACTCTTTGTATTTCTTTGATTTTCAGAAATTGATATAGCATATAGTAGCCATATCATAGAACCTGATTATACTGGGCTGTTTATCCCCAAACAACCAAATTCACAAAGACTTCACCAAACCTACAAGTGATGTTATTTGATAATCAAGTTCACAATCGCTAATTTTGCAAACATCCAGTCGGTAAATTTGTAAGAATTCAATCGGCATTTTTGTAAAATTACGGGCTGGGCTTCAACCGAAAAAGTGCCACGCAGCACAGCTGCTGCACTTTCTGTATGAGACCTGCTCGCCGTATTATAGATACGGGCAGGGCTTCAAAAAAAGAGACGCAACCCTTTCGGACTGCATCTCTTTGCTAAAGTCATTGTTATCTCTTGACTCTTTTCGACTAACGCTTTGATAGACAAAACCCATTGAAAATGCTGGATGTCTGATTACAGTGTTGCAAGACTCGTTCCTGTAGGAATAGCTTGAAGACGATTATTCCTTATCACTATTTGTGATATCATCCCCAATAGCTTGATGTTTTTTTCAATTACAAACTTCCCATTCTTCATGTCTTCATATGTCAAATCAATATGCACTGGACTTCCACTAGATCTCGGAAAAACTTGGGCATCAATAATAAAAACAGATTCTCCATTAAAATCATACCTTGGATGGCTTGCTATTATTCCTTGCCGAAATAATGGCAATGCAAAAAATAATCTGATTTCACGAGATGTTCACGAGGTTCCAAACTCACTTAACCCATTGCAGTGTCTCAATTAGCAAATATTATTAAGTAGTCGCACAAGTTTTTCACGAGATTTTTATTGAATGTGCTTTTTCA
The DNA here is from genome assembly GCA_963542695.1 of uncultured Eubacteriales bacterium. Taxonomy (GTDB): domain Bacteria; phylum Bacillota; class Clostridia; order Peptostreptococcales; family Anaerovoracaceae; genus RUG100. The sequence continues at coordinate 100,215 of CAUTYX010000001.1, read as the reverse complement.
AAGCATCCATCGCCATCTGTAATTGTGTGAAGAATTCAGTACTTTCAAGAACAATCCTATACTTTGTTCCCGGACCATTCCCGATTTTCACTATCATGTTTTTATCTTCTAATACTTGAATTGCTTTTCTTACTTTGTATTCTGTCATGCTTAATTTATCTTTTATTGAATTAACTGATTGTGGATTACCGGCTTTAACCAAACATCTAAATACATTCCTTTCATCGTCGCTCAACTTAGGATATGACTCGGCCAAATCTATATTCCAAACCTTAATCTCCGTATGTTCAAGGTCTGTAACTATTTCGGGTCTCCTCAAATCATTGTTAATCGCAGTTTTAATGATTAATGGTCCTCCAAACCCCTGCCTCTCAGATGCTCCCAACAATCTAAACAATTTCATAATAATTTCATTTCTTAGTCTTGAATCTCCGCCAAGAAAAAACTGTTGTTTGGATACAAGCATCTTACTTGGGTTTATAAAATCGAACCATCCATCATAAACATCAATTTTTGTCGATGGATACCCTTGCGTGTAATCAGCATGAGCAAGACAATTTACCAGGCACTCTCGTAAAGTTTCATCAAAGTCTGATAGTGGCATTCTTATTTGTGATTCATCCAATACAAATGACTCCTTTAGTAAGGTTTTCATTTTTTCTATTACTATTATGTAGAAGTTGAACAGATTCATTTCATAATCGCTTGGCTCATCATCAGAAACTCTGTCAATCCAACGAGAATTTGCACCCCTTCTATTGAAAAAGTCAACATGATAGTGTGGATAAATCTCCTTAATAGCATTGCATTTCCCAAAAAACAGAAGTGCTCCTCGTTTGATTTTTACTTCATTGGTATTCCTGTCTTTTACACAAGCTCCTGCCTCAACAAGGAACGCTTCGTTTGTCATTTCAAGATATTTTTTCTTTGGAAAACGCTTATTTACACGCTCTTTATATGACAAAATTGAGTCCACGTCCAAATCGTCAAGTGTAAAATTGTCTAATGGTAAGCTATCTTGTTTTGGCTGCGCATTTCTCATTAATGCTGCCAATTCTTCAGTAGTCTCTTTCCTATCGCCATCACCAGTTCTAATCCAAGAATTCTCAACTTTCCCGCCAATATAAATTGGTTTCATGCTTTCGGCTGCTTCTTTGACATGTACAACGATTACGGTTTTCTCATCAACAATAAAAGAATTTACATCTTGATTCTCAAGATTTCTAAAACTCACCTTGCTTTTGTTTGACAACTGATTCCACAAATTTGTTAAGGTTTTTTCGGGATTACCAACGCCTGCTATCTCATTTTGAGGATATCCTTCTTTGACACCAAGGATAATCCATCCCCCAGATGTATTGCAAAACGACGAATACGTTTCCCAAAATGAATTCGGAAGTTCAACTGCTTTCTTGAGTTCTATATAATACTTTTCATGAACATTTATAAGCCATTCCCTTAGCTCTTCAATATTCATATTTTGGGGTTCGATCATGCTCAATGTTAACCTCCTTATCGTTTCACTTTGTACTAAACGCTATCGCTCATCAAACGTCTTTACCATGGCTACTTATGTTCAAGTCCATCATCTGCAACCATCGCTAATGCCTCTACCAGAATTACATAAGCGCCACTCTTCAATCTATCGTACAGCGCTTTACCCATGGTATCCATTACCATGTTCATCATCTCTGAATCCTATTATACCAAGTGTATTCAAAGTTTGTTTGCTTTGCTTTTTCTTTTCCAACCAAAGCCCACGGTATGGAGTGCGTATAAATACTAGGGAAGCATGTGGAAATATCAGCCTGAACAATATAGCGACTCATTCCTTTATCATGTATCAGTAAATCCGACTCTGGATTTCCATCTACTCGCTAGTTTTTATAATTCATCTTAAATAGACACTTTTCACCATACTCTTTGCGGATATGAATTCAACTGACTCGATAGCTCTGTCCATCCGTCTGTGCATGGAAGTGATTGCGTATTTTATCCCAGTTATCTCTAAGTTCAGAACATACTGCCCGCCGTATCATAGATACGGGCAGGGCTTCAAAAAAAGAGACGCAACCCATTCGGACTGCATCTCTTTGCTAAAGTCATTGTTATCTCTTGGAGAACTGAGAAGCTCTTCTGGCCTTCTTCAAGCCGTACTTCTTTCTTTCCTTCATTCTGGAATCTCTTGTCAAGAATCCGGCAGCCTTCAGCGGAGCTCTGTATGTTTCTGCATCCGCTTCGCAAAGGGCTCTTGAGATACCATGGCGAAGTGCTCCTGCCTGACCGGTGTAGCCACCGCCAACAACAGTTGCAATTACATCGAACTTGCCTTCACATCCGGCAATTTCAAATGGTCTCTTTACCTCTCTCTTAACGATTTCCAAAGGAATGTATTCATCAAGATCTTTTTTATTGACAGTAATGTTTCCTGTACCAGGGATCAGTCTGACTCTGGCAACGGAAGACTTTCTTCTGCCTGTTCCGTAATACTGAACTTTTGCCATTATTTCATCCTCCCTGCGTTAAAATTCCAATGTTTCCGGTTTCTGAGCACCATGGTTGTGTTCAGGACCTGCATACACCTTCAGCTTTTTATACATCTGTCTTCCCAGTTTTCCGGTAGGCATCATTCCCTTTACAGCGTGTCTAACCACTTCTGTAGGGTGCTTTTCCATCATCTGTTCAAAAGTCAGCTGTCTCAGACCACCCGGGTATCCGGTGTGTCTCTTGTAAACCTTGTCGGTTCTTTTCTTTCCTGTTACTGCAACTTTTTCTGCGTTTACAACGATTACATAGTCGCCGCAGTCAACGTGAGGTGTGAAAATCGGTTTGTTTTTTCCTCTCAGGATAGCAGCCACCTGTGCAGCCAGACGACCAAGAGTCTTCCCCTCTGCGTCAATGACATACCACTTGCGCTCGATTTCCTGAGGCTTTGCGATAAATGATTTCATTTCTCGTCAGTCCTTTCTACCTACTGGGATCATATCCCATGATCTGGTTCGGTTCTGCCTACTAGGATTGCCTGCTGCAATCTGGTTCGACATAACTATATCTATAGCTGTCATTCCACGGGCACACTACCCTAGAATGCACATTAACAAAGTATAAAGTACTCAATAGCGAATGTCAATGGGTCAATCCGCAATACTCATTGAAATTTCATTCATTAGTTGTGACGGATTTCTAGTTTCCATAAAAGAAGACATGATACAAGCTCCTGCTCCTCCCCATTGCTTTATCTTGGCAATATTTTCGGGAGTTATTCCTCCAATACCGTAAACCGGAATATCCACCGCAGCTGCCACCTGTCGTAAAAATGCTTCTCCTCGTGGTCTTAGTCCCGGCTTGCAAGAAGTATTGAAAATATGACCTGCTGTAATATAAGTCGCACCTAGCCTTTCTGCTGCCATGGCGCTTTCCACACTGTGAACAGACACTCCAAACACCTTTGGAAGAACTACCGGATGTTGCAGTTTAGAAGCGATTGCTATCTCTTCCAAAACACGTTCCGGAAAATGAACCGATTGATCCAGGTTCCTGGGAATATCTCCATGGCGTATAAAGCTCACATGGTGCCGTTGGCATATAGCCTTTATTTTCTCCGCTTCTTTGTTGTATTGATCTGCTGAAAGTTCCTTATCTCGGTACAAAACAGCCGCTACCCCTGCTGCAGCAATGGCTTCCACCTGCTGTAGAAAATCGCTCTTACAGCTTTTTCGGTCGGTGACGCAGATAACCTGAAAGGCTTTCTTTTTTTCACGTTTTTTATACATAGATATACTCACTCATTACCGGTTGCAATCCTGCATCCAATAAAGCCCGATGCACTTGGTCTACGCTGCGTGAATCGGAAATTTCAAACTGCTCATCTCCTTCTTCCTCTCCGCTGTGACCACCAATACCCACTTTGCTTTCTGCTGAAATCTTGGAGCCGATGATTCCCATAACGTGATTTCGGAAATTGGCGTTTTCCCGAGTAGATACCGTAATGGCCGCAAAGGGTAGAAAGAGCCGATAAGCGCATAAAATTTGCAGCAGTTTTCGCTCTGTTACATCCTTTGGATTGATGGTCTCATCCACAATAGTCGGCCGCAAACGGGGGCAGGAAATGGCAATTTCTGCCCAAGGGTATTGCTGCTGCAATAAATACGCATGCATCCCTGTTGCAAAGGCGTCTTTATGAAAATCAGAAAGACCTAGCAATGCCGCAAAGCCAACTCCACGCATGCCGCCTCGCAAGGCTCGCTCCTGGGCATTAAAGCGATAGGGAAAAATCCGCTTGTTGCCGGCAAGGTGCAGCTTTCCATACCTGTCAGAATCATAAGTCTCCTGAAAAACCGTCACGTAATCTGCTCCACACTGATGCAAATATTGATATTCCTCTGTATTGACCGGGTAAATTTCCAGACCAATTACCGTAAAATATTTCCGCGCTATTTTTACGGCATTGCCGATGTATTTCACATCTGACATTTTCCGGCTTTCTCCTGTTAGTATGAGAATTTCCTGCAGCCCTGTTTCGGCAATGGACTCCATCTCCTTTTCGATACCGGCATCGTCTAACTTGGCTCGCTTAATATGGTTGGTTCTGTTAAATCCACAGTACACACAATGGTTATCACAGTAGTTGGCAATGTATATAGGCGTAAACATATTGATGGAATTGCCAAAGTGACTACGAGTAGTCCGGCGGGCCTTTTGGGCCATTTCCTCAAGGTAGGGTTCTGCTGCCGGAGAAAGAAAGGCCTTAAAGTCTTCTTCTCCTATGGTGGCTTTTGTCAGTGCCTTCTTGACATCAACTCCTGTATATTTCCGGTAGTCATATTGCTCCATTTTTTCTATGACTCGTTCCTGAATCCGGGAGTCCTCCAGAACTTCCATTTCCGGAAGATACATCATGTGATCTTGTTTTTCCATAGTCATTTTCACTCTCCTAAAAAGCCTGTCAATGGGGAAGAAGCCACAGCCCCTTTTGCAACGACTCTGCCCAGTCCTGCCAAATACGCTTCTCTCCCGGCTTCAATGGCTTTTCGAAAGGCCCCTGCCATAGCCGGAATATCACCGGCTGTTGCAATGGCCGTATTGGCCATGATTGCCGCCACACCCATTTCCATGGCTTCGGCAGCCTGAGAAGGGCGTCCAATGCCGGCATCTACAATAACCGGCAAATCCACTTCGTCTAAAATGATTTCAATAAAGTCCTTTGTCACCAAACCTTTGTTAGAGCCGATAGGAGCCGCCAAAGGCATAATGGCAGATGCACCGGCACTTACCAAATCTCGCGCTATATTTAGATCCGGGTACATATAGGGAAGAACTATGAATCCTTCCTTTGCCAGGACTTCTGTAGCTTTTACGGTTTCCCTATTATCCGGAAGCAAGTACTTTGTATCTCGCATAATTTCGATTTTTACAAAGTCTCCATATCCAACCTCCCGAGAAAGACGTGCTATGCGAACGGCTTCCTTAGCATTGCGTGCACCGGAGGTGTTGGGAAGCAACGTTACCCCCTCCGGAATATAGTCCATAATGTTGTCTTTATCACCACCCTGGGCACGGCGCAACGCCAAGGTGATGATTTCTGCTTTGGCTTCTTCCACCGCCGCTTTGATCAAATCCAACGAATACTTTCCCGACCCCAATATAAAGCGGGATGTGAATTCATGGCCTCCCAACACAAAGGTGTCTTTTTCCATGTTTTTATCCTTTCTTTCGGTATCGTCAATAGACGATTCATCTGTTTTGTTTCCCTTTTTTCTCCGGCGTTATCTTTTTCGACTTTGTCTTTTGATGAAATCAGCCTCCACCTACAAAGGTAACCACTTCTACGATGTCACTTTCTGTTAAGACGCTGGATTCATAGTCCTTTTTAGAGACAATTTTCCCATTACACTCCACTGCAATAGAGTTAATGCCATAGCCGGCCTCTTCAATATATTGAGCAATGGTTTTCCCATCTGCCGCCGGTACTTTTCTCCCGTTTATCTGTGCCATGGTTTTCTCCTATTTGTTTCGTTTGTTTTCTTCGTTATAAATAATAATGGCCTTACGAAAGATTACACCCAAGGTGGTGTACCCCTTCGTAAGGCCATTACTGTTCTTACTCTAGATTTAGAATACTATTGTCTTTGACAGATGTCAACGCTTTTCTAGCTATACCTATTGTTGATCTTTTGGTTGCTCATCTGTTTTTGTTTCGGTTTCCTTTACCTCTTCTGCAGGCTTTTCCGCCGGTGCAGCTGTTGGCTGCTGTGGCATTGCCATAGTCGGCTGGCTCGGTGTAACATTTGGCTGACCGGCTGTCGGTGTTGGAATGGCACCTGGTGCCATAGTTGCCGTTCTTGCATTGGCCACACCCGGAATAGGCTGTCCATGAATAGCAGTCTTCGCCTGGTAGACCTTCACAACGATTAAGATGTTCACCACCAGCATAAAAATGGATGCCCCCAGCAGGAGAACTACACCAACAACAGCGAGTCCACCCATTCCCATCATCAAGGATTCAAAGGATGGGTTCATATACAGTGACAGGTTTGTGCTAATAGAAGAAATCACCAGTATCATAAACAGGATTACCACCCCGAAGAATACCAAAACGCTGATTAGATATAGTGTATAGATGCCACGCAACTTTCCCGCAAGTTCTCTTTCTTTTACCGCATCTGCCAGTTCTGCACATCCGTGAAGCAAGTATTTCATAGACTTTAACGCGATAATGACCATGGCTACCAGCCATCCGAAAAAAACCACAAAGAACAAGACAAACAATACTGTGACTGTAGAAGCTTGTGCCGTGTAGGACTGTGAACTAACGAAGGCAACGGCCATAAGAATACCCAAAACAATAGCTCCGGCAACAGCCAGAATCAATTCTGCAATGTAAAACTTCCTGGCAATGTCAAATCGTTTGGAGTACTTTACCATCTTGGAAAGACCCACAATCATTAAAACAATAGATGCAATGGATAACCCCATGCCGCCTAAGTTGCTAATTACTTTTAACCCTTCTACCTGGTTATTCACCCCTAGCCCGGAAAACGCTCCGGATACCAAATTCAACAGCAAACCAATAAAGACCAATTGTAGGCCGTCTGCGTTGAAGGTAGGTTTTCTCATCTGTTCCATTTTTCCCTCCTAACGTAGATTGAACGTTTTTTCATTCTTATTTTATGGTAGGAATTACTTACCCGTCAACAAAGGAATCCTTAATTAGTCTTAATAGAAATCATTACTAATTCTTAACAGTCGGCTGCAAAATTGTAACAATATAATCACTTGGCAAGACTTCTGAGCAAGGCAATTTCTTTTTTATATCCTGCAAATTCATTAGGCGTTTCCAGTATCATCGGTAGCTCCTGCAGCACCGGATGAGTAACGATTTTTTCAAAAGTTTCCAGCCCCAAAGAACCTTTCCCGATTTTTTCGTGACGGTCTTTATGAGAAGCCATTGGATTTTTACTGTCGTTAAGATAAAGCGCCTTTAGATATGTTAATCCAATCACCTTATCAAATTCTTCCAAAACACCGTCCAAATTTCCTACAATATCGTAACCGCCGTCATACACGTGACAAGTATCCAGACACACTCCCATATATTCCTTTAATTCCACTTTGTCAATAATGGCAGCTATTTCTTCAAAGGTGCCTCCGATTTCGCTTCCCTTTCCGGCCATGGTTTCCAGCAGCACTGTGGTCTGCTGCTTTGGTTTCAATACCGTATTTAGCAGTTCTGAAATAAGCTGTATTCCTTTTTCCGCTCCTTGACCGGTGTGGCTGCCGGGATGAAAATTGTAGTAATTGCCCGGTGTATGCTCCATCCGATCCAAGTCTTCTGTCATAGCCGTGTAGGCAAATTCGCGTACCTTTTCCTTTGCAGAGCAAGGATTCATGGTATAGGGCGCATGCGCCACCAAGGTTTCAAAATCATATTGTAAAAAAGCAGCTACATCCTCTTCATCCAGCGCCTTCGCCTTTCCTCCACGAGGATTCCTGGTAAAAAAAGCAAAGGTTGTTGCATCTAAGGCTTCTGCTTCTTGCGCCATTTTCACATAGCCGCCGGCAGAAGATATATGGCAGCCAACTTTTAATCTCTCTTGCTTCATCGCACACCTCTATTTTTTAATGCGTTAAGGAATCTTCGTCTAAAATCACAGTAAAGGGACCATCGTTAATTAGCGATACTTTCATATCCGCACCAAATTCCCCTGTTTTTACTACCGGCACACTTTGTCTACATTGCTCTACAATGTATTCATACAGTTCCTCTGCCCTAGCCAGATCGCCGGCTCTGGTAAAGCCCGGCCGATTCCCCTTCTTACAGTCAGCGTGCAGAGTAAACTGGGACACTAGCAACAACTCTCCTTCTACATCTGCCAAGGACAAATTTGTCTTTCCTTGATGATCCTCAAAAATGCGCATGTTTATCAGCTTGCGGATGTATTTATCCGCCACTTCCTCGGTATCCCCTTGAGCAACCCCTACCAGCACCAGAAATCCTTTGCAAATGCGGGCAGTTTCTCGTCCATCTATCTCCACAGTACTTTCCAGTACTCTCTGAATTACAAATTTCATAACTTTCCTTTTTCTTTCTATCGCCTTCATTAGAAAACGGGGCAGGTAAACGCCTGCCCCGCCACTATGTTTCAGCTTTTAATTATCCCGGATTTTTAATCTCTTTTTTAATCTCTAAGGTAAAATCAGATTAACACCTGGTGGAACTTTTTCTTTCCCTTTTGAATCATCAGCTTGCCGTCTTCAAACATATCTTTGGTAATGGCCATTTTAGGATCTTGGATCTTCTGATCCGCTACCTTTAAACCACCTTGTTTAATAGTTCTAAACCCTTCGCTATTCGATGGAACCAATCCTACTTGGCGAATCAGATTGACAACTCCCATGCCTTCTCCTTCAAAAAGAGAAGCATCCATCTTTGTGGATGGAACGTTGTCCATATTGCCACCGCCACCAAAGGCTGCACGAGCACCTTCCTGTGCTTTGGTGGCTTCTTCTTCCCCGTGAACCAGCTTGGTTACTTCGAAAGCCAATACTTCCTTGGCCTTGTTCAGTTCCGCCCCTTCCAAAGAAGAAAGCCTTTCCACTTCTTCCATCGGCAGGAAAGTAAGCATCCGCAGACATTTATTTACATCCGCATCGCCGACATTTCTCCAGTACTGATAGAAGTCGTACGGACTGGTTCTGTCTGCATCCAGCCACAAGGCACCTTTTTGGGTTTTCCCCATTTTCTTTCCTTCACTGGTAGTCAGCAAGGAGAATGTTATGCCGTAAACTTGTTTGCCTAAATTTCTCCGGCTAAGGTCAACCCCTGCCAGGATATTCGACCACTGGTCATTGCCGCCAAATTCCATTTTTACATCGATGTCTCTTGCCAGCACCATGTAATCGTAACCCTGCATCAGCATGTAGTTGAACTCAAGGAAGGATAACCCTTTCTCCAGCCGCTGTTTAAAGCATTCTGCCCGCAGCATATTGTTTACAGAGAAGGAAGATCCGATTTCCCGAACAAACTCCACGTAGTTCAGCGGACGCAGCCACTCTGCATTGTTTACAGCAATGGCCTTTCCCGGTTCCGGTTCCTTGTTCATGTGACCCGGCTGGTAGACTCCCCGGTTACCCTGATATTTCCAGTCGTCATCAAATTCGATGAATCTGTCAAACAGCTGCTTAAACTGACGACAGTTGTTGTCAATGGTTTCTGTGTCCATCATCTGCCGCATATCTGTACGGCCTGACGGGTCACCTACCATGCCTGTTCCGCCACCTAAGAGCACTACCGGAGTATGACCGTACTTTTGCATATACATCATGATGATTACTTGCATAAAGTGACCAATATGTAGGCAGTCTGCCGTTGGGTCAAAGCCAATATAGAACCGAATCTTTTCAGATCCCAACAACTCACGAATTTCTTTCTCGTGAGTGCACTGTTCAATAAAGCCTCTTTCTTTTAGCACGTCAAACACATTTGTATGGGTACTAACGTCATCTCTGATAAAATTCATCGTTTCTTTTGCCTTTCTTTACTATTTCTATTTTGTTCCAAACAGTCTATCTCCTGCATCACCCAGCCCCGGCAGGATATATGCGTTTTCATTGAGACAGTCGTCTTTTGCTGCAATAAAGATGTCTACATCCGGATGCGCCTTTTGCAATGCTTCGATGCCTTCCGGCGCTGCAATCATGCACATAAAGATAATATCTTTACCACCTCTTTGTTTGATAAAATCAATGGCTGCGACAGCAGATCCACCGGTTGCCAGCATCGGATCCACTACAAAAATTTGTCTCTTATCAATATCCTGAGGCATCTTACAATAATATTCTACCGGCTGATGGGTTTCCGGATCCCGGTACATACCGATATGTCCCACCTTTGCATTGGGAACCAAATCCAGCATGCCATCTACCATGCCCAATCCTGCACGGAGAATAGGAACGATAGCAATGTCTTCTCCATCCAGCATATTCACCTTGGCCTTCTGCATAGGAGTTTCGATTTCTACCTCTTTCAAGGGCAGTGTACGTGTTGCTTCATATCCCATTAACATGCCAATTTCTTCTGTCAAGTTACGGAAGTTCTTGGTGCCGGTCTCTTTCATTCGTAACAGACCCGTTTTGTGCTGAATCAATGGATGGTCGAATACGTATACTTTGCTCATACATGCCTCCTTATTTACTTTCGTAATCACTAATTATATCTAAACGTCTCTGATGGCGATCACCTTCAAAGTCCGTTGATAACCATATATCTACAATGGCCTTTGCATCTTCGGGGAAAGTGGTTCTTCCACCTAGTGCCAACACATTTGCATTGTTGTGCTGTCTAGATAGGGCTGCCATGTGTGCATCGGTACAAAGAGCACAGCGAATCCCTTTTACCTTGTTGCAGGCAATGGAAATTCCCAGCCCTGTGCCGCAGCAAACGATACCTTTGTCCGCTTCTCCTTTTGAAACTGCTTCACCAACAGCAATTCCATAGGCAGGATAGTCCACCGATTCTTCCGAGTCGGTTCCAAGGTCCAGTATTTCATACTCTTCCATTCCCTTTATATACTCTTTCAACAGTTCTTTCAGCTGATATCCGCCATGGTCGCTGGCAATTGCAATCTTCATAAGGGGATTCCTCCTTTTTCCTCGCTTCTTGATACAACATTCTATACTATCGGCTAGACTTTTTCTACATGGTACCCGGCACTTTTTAACATTCTGTTCATTACCGCAAATCCCACCTGGTCTTTTTGCGACAGTGCCTTGGCTAAAATTACATCTACCCCGTCTTGATCCAAACTACGCAGCTGTGCAAACCAGTCGTGAGCTGCCTTTGCATATTCCCCTTCGCTAAAGAAAATGATTCCAACTTTTCGCCCTTTGGCCTCTTCTGCCTCTTTAACTCTATGGATTTGCCGGATAACGGCATCATCCTCTCCTTGAAAGAGCACCATATCAGCTTTGGGGGCATAATGTTTATATTTCATTCCCGGCGCCTTTGGTCGAAAGTCTCCCCGGTCTTTTGGGTCATGAGTTAGAGCCGGGTCTATCTCCACCGGCCGCAACAGCACATTTTCCAGCTGTTCTTTGGTAATAATCCCCGGGCGCAGTATCACCGGATGGCCTTCGCTCATATCAAGAACGGTAGATTCTATACCTACACGACAATCTTCTCCCTGCAAGATTACATCGATTTTCCCTTTTAAATCCGCAATGACGTGTTGGGTTTTGGTGGGACTGGGTCGACCGCTAAGGTTGGCGCTAGGCGCCGCAATGGGTGTGCCTGCCGCCATAATAAGCTCCCGTGCAATATCGTTATCCGGATTTCGCACGGCAACAGTCCCAAGATCTCCGGTTGTCACATCGGGAACCAAAATTTTTTTCTGTACCACAATGGTCAGTGGCCCCGGCCAAAAGGCTTTTGCCAATGGTTCCAATAGTGTCATATCCTGATCTGTCAGCTGCTGCAGCTGCCGTGCCTCTGCCACATGGACAATCATAGGATTGTCGCTGGGACGCCCCTTTGCCTTATATACATTTCTAACAGCCTCTTCGTTAAGGGCATCTGCCCCCAGACCAAAAACCGTTTCTGTCGGGAATGCCACCAGTCCACCTTGGGCAATTACCCGGCCGGCAAAGCGTATGTTTTCACTTGTAGATTCCAATATCCTTGTTTCCACCGGAGTACTACATTCCCTTCTAGAAATTCTGCATTTTCTGTGCCTGATCTTCGGTAATCAGACCATCGATAATTTCATCCATATCACCGTTTAGGAAATTCTCCAACTTGTAAATGGTAGCTCCCGTCCGGTGATCAGAAATTCTCCCCTGGGGGAAATTGTAGGTACGGATTCGCTCGGAACGATCCCCGCTGCCTACCATACTCTTTCTCTGTTCGGAAATTTCTTTGTTTTGTTCCTGGAGCATCATATCATACAGTCTTGCTTTTAATACTTTAAATGCTTTGTCTTTATTTTTTATCTGGGATTTTTCATCCTGACATGTTACCACCAGACCGGTTGGTTCGTGGGTTAGTCGTACTGCAGAATCAGTGGTGTTTACACACTGACCGCCATTGCCGCTGGCTCTATATACATCCACGCGGACATCATTTGGATTCAAATCCACTTCTACATCATCTACTTCCGGTAAAACCGCCACCGTTGCTGCACTGGTATGGATACGACCGGAGGATTCTGTCTCCGGTACGCGCTGTACACGGTGGGCACCGCTCTCATATTTGAGACGAGAATAAGCGCCTTTGCCCTTAATCAGCATAACCGCTTCTTTAATACCTCCAATACCTGTGTCGTTGGCTTCCATCAACTCCGTTTTCCAACCATGATTCTCCGCATACATGGTATACATACGAAGCAAATCTGCCCCAAACAACGCCGCTTCGTCTCCGCCTGTTCCGGCACGGATTTCCAAAATAACGTTTTTATCATCATTAGGATCCTTTGGAAGAAGCAATACCTTCAGCTGGGATTCCAAGGTAGGAAGAACTTCTTCCTGTTCACCCAGTTCCATCTTTGCCAGTTCACGCATTTCTTCGTCGTCTTCTGCCTCCAGAACTTCCTTGGCTTCTTTGATGCTCTCCTTTACCCCTTTGTATTCCTCGTATTTTTTTACAATAGGCTCAATTTCGCCCATTTCTTTTATGTATTTTTGCCATACTCCCTGGTCGGCAATAATGTCCGGATCCGATGTCTTTTTTACCAGTTCCTGATATCTGTCGGTAATAAAATCTAATTTATCAAACATGGTTTCGTCCCACCTTCTCACTTTTTCCAGCGATTATTTATCGATTATTATCATACTTTTTCAACTATCCATTTTATCACACTTCAGGAATGATAAACACCTCTAACGGCTAAAAAAATCACGGGACTCAAATGATGAATCCCGTGATAGAAAAATCTTCGTTATATTGCTCAGTCTTTGTATGTTTCAAATACAAACTGTACAACTGTGCAAAGTGGTGGTTCCGGAAGAACGTCGATGGAGCTTGGGAACGGTGGGTTCTCAGGCAAGTCGATAACCTTGAAGTTTCTTACTTCGATAACCACTTTGTCATCAGCAACAGCATTTACTCTTGCATGATATTCAATGTAGTCACCAGCGAAGCATGGTTCATACAATCTTACCTTCTTAACTTCTGTAACACGACCTGTGTTTCCAAAAGTCTTAGCCATCAGTCTCTTGGCTGTGTCTTCCATCAAAGTGATGTTTCTAGCTCCGTTTACAACGCCGCCACCGTAGAATACGTCACGGTCAGACATTCTGTAACGGAATACCATTTCGCCTTTGCCGGCATCCTCGGAATCCGGGAAATCATCCAGCGAAGCCCATGGTTCTTTTACGTCTCCATCCGGCTGTTCGCCTCTCTGCAGATGCTTTTTAACAACCAGTCTTACATTACCTTCTGTACACAGTACAGGTTCATCAAACCATACCATGTCGCCGGTCTTAGCGTCAGCTTTTCCTGCTCTTGCAGCCGGTGTAGCCAACTTGTAAACCTGGATATGACAGTCTCTAGAGGTGTTTCCGATGTGAGTCAAAGTAGCTTTGTACTCCATCATATCTCCACAGTAAACGTCTTCGTAAACCTGAACGCCTGTGTATCCTAGGCAAAGGGATTCGTCTCCATCTACCAGAATCATTTCTTCTGTTTCAACGTCGCCGATGAAGTCAAACTGTCTACCTACCGGAACAACTCCGTCAGGGCTGTTTGCATCAGCAGTTGTCATGTTGTAGCTCAAATAAGACACTTTTCTCATTGTTCTTTCCTCCTGGAAATTTTATATTGCACTATCTTCCTATATACCAGTATTGCTTATCGGGCACCCCTTTCAGGGTGCCCGGAGTGAGTCAATGCTTATTTGTTAGCTATTGCAGTTGAGATAGCTTCGATGAGCATTGGAGTAACCTTGAACAGGTCTCCGCAAATACCGTAGTCAGCAATCTCGAAGATCGGAGCGCTTTCATCTTTGTTAACAGCGATAATCAAATCGGATTCCTGCATACCAGCTTTGTGCTGAATGGAACCGGAGATACCCAGTGCCACGTAGATCTTAGGATGTACAGTTTTACCTGTCTGTCCTACCTGGTGATCCTTGGACAACCAACCGGAGTCGATTGTTACACGGGAACCACCAACAACTCCGCCGCCGAATGCTTCTGTCAGCTGTTCAGCCAGTTTGATTCCGCCTTCGATATCCTTAGCAATACCACGACCAACGGAAACGATGATGTCAGCACCAATCAGGTCAACAATCTTCTTGGAAGCCTTAACAACATCCTGTACCTGAGTTCTCAGGTCGCTGTCAGCGAATTTAGCTCCGAACTTTTCGATTACCACTGCATCAGCCTTAGCCTGATCGAAGTCTCTCTTAGCCATTACGCCGGGACGAACGGTAGACATGCAAGGACGGAATCTTGGGCAGATGATGGTAGCCATCAGGTGTCCACCAAATGCAGGACGAGTCATCTTCAAGTTTACGTCTTCCATATCCCACTTTGTACCGTCTACGTCCAGTGTAGAAGCTTTTCTCAGGAAGTCTGTATATTCGTTCATGTCGATATCCAGATGTGTACAGTCAGCTGTCAGACCGGTTTCCAGTCTAGCTGCACATCTTGGAGCCAGGTCACGGCCGATGTTTGTAGCTCCGTAAAGAACTACTTCCGGTTTCATTTCTTCGATGCAGTCAACAATTGCCTTTGTGTAAGCATCTGTTGTGTATACTTCCAATACAGGGTCGTCGATGACAACAACTTTATCTGCACCATAGCCGCCCAGCTCTTTAGCCAAGCCTTCTACGTTGTGTCCAAGCAGCAGTCCAACCAGCTGAACGCCACGTTCGTCAGCAAGTTTTCTTCCTTCGGATATCAGCTCAAAGTCAGTGTGCTCCAATTTGCCATTTCTCTGTTCGCAAAATACCCAAATATCTTTAAAAGCAGAAATATCTGCACTATTAAAAGCCATTTGTTTTCTCCTTTCCTAGTACAAAGTCTTAAATAGCGTGCTTTTCAAGCAGCTTAGCTGCAAGAGTTTCAGCTGTCTTCATGTCAGCACCTTCCAGCATTTCGCCGATACCCTTCTGTGGAGGAGTAAAGGACTTGAAGATGTTGGTTGGGGAACCCTTCAGACCAATCTTGTCAGGCTGAATCAGCGGTTCGTCTTTCAGTGCTTCGAAGTCAAGGATTTCAAACGGCTTTTCGTAGCAATGTCTGATACCTTCTGCAGTCATGTATCTAGCCTTGCTGTCCTGGTCGCTAATGCAGGTAACCAGGCAAGGTGTCTGCATCTTGATAATCATATGGCCATCTTCCAGCATACGTTTTACTGTAACTTCGTTGCCTTCTTTTTTAATTTCAGCAGCGTAGGAAATCTGAGGCATATCCAGTTTTTCGGCAATCTGCGGACCAACCTGTGCGGTGTCTCCGTCGATAGCCTGTCTGCCGCAGAATACCATGTCTTCATCAGAAATTCCGGTGTGACGGATTCCTGCCGCGATAATCTGAGAAGTAGCGAAGGTATCGGATCCTCCGAATTCTCTTGCGGAAATCAGGATTGCATCATCAGCGCCCATAGCGATCAGCTCTCTCAACATTCCTTCTGCCGGAGGAGGTCCCATTGTAACGGCTGTTACCTGGCAACCTGTTGTATCTTTAATCATCAGAGCCTGTTCCATAGCAATCAGGTCATCAGGGTTGATGATGGTAGCCATAGATGCACGGTTCAGTGTTCCATCTTCGTTAACTGCTACAGTACCGGAAGTGTCCGGAACCTGTTTTACACAAACAAAAATTCTCATTTTGTATTAACTCCTTCCTACTAGATTGTCAATGATCTTGCAATAACTACCTTCTGAACTTCGGATGTTCCTTCGTAAATTTCGGTCAGTTTTGCATCTCTGTACATACGTTCCAGTGGGTAGTCGTGCATGTAGCCGTATCCACCATGAACCTGCATTGCCAGGTTGGTTACTTCACGAGCCTTTTCGGAGCAAAACCACTTGGCCATAGCAGCTTCTACAGAATATCTCTTCTGTGTGTTAGCAGCGTGTACGGAGTTGAGCATCAGAGCCTTGGCCGCTTCTGTCTTAACTTTCATTTCTGCCAAGTACCACTGGATACCCTGCAGTCTGTTGATTGGTTTACCAAACTGAACACGTTCGCTAGCATACTGAACAGCGTGTTCCAAAGCGCCTTCGCAAACGCCAACAGCCTGTGCAGCAACACCAACACGAGCAGAGTCAAGAGCTCCCATAGCCATGGAGAATCCCTTGTTCTTCTTGCCCAGCATGTTCTTAGCAGGTACGCGACAATCTTCAAATACCAGCTCTGCTGTTTCGGATCCGTTCAGACCCATCTTGTTTTCGATTTTACCGTGGTCAAATCCTTCGTAGGAACGTTCTACGATGAATGCGGACATTCCCTTTGTTCCCAGCTTTGGATCTGTCATAGCAAATACAACCAGGATATCCGCACGAGAACCGCCTGTGATAAAGCACTTTGTTCCGTTAAGGATATATTCGTCGTTTGCTTCGTCGTATACTGCAGTTGTTCTTACACCGGCAGCATCTGTACCTGCACCAGGTTCTGTCAATGCGAAAGCACCCAGAACACCGCCGCTTGTCAGCTGTGGCAGGTATTTTTCTTTCTGTTCTTTGTTACCATGCTTCAAAATGGTTTCCGGTGCCATCAGATGAATGGACAATGTTGCTCCGGAAGACATGCATTTTTTGCAAAATTCTTCAACGCAAATTGCCTTTTCCATCATGCCGCCGCCGGCTCCGCCGTATTCTTCTGGAATGTTGATTCCATTGAATCCCTGCTTAGCCATTTTAGCGAAGCTCTCAACTGGGAAAACGTGCTGTTCATCGATTTCTTCAGCCATTGGTTCCAGTTCTTCTTCTGCGAACTGAGCTGCTAGCTGTTTCAGCATCTCTTGTTCTTTTGTCAATGAAAAGTCCATGTCACTCGTCCTTCCTTTTCAGATTCTTCTAAAAAAACTTAGCGTTAACGTACTCTAAACCTTACTATTATCAATTATATAGTAAGTTAAAATTCTATCAAGTAGTTTTTTGTAACCTAAACATCAATTCTTTGAATGCAATAGTCAATCATCCAAAACCTTTTTAATGACAAGGTGGTGCGCAAGATAGTACTTTCTAAATATTGTCTAAAACCAGCCAAAAACCCTCTAAAATACACAAAAAAAGAACCGACTTGCGGTTCTTTTCGTTTCGTTTCATTAGTCCAGTTTGTACTTGTTCTTGAACTTCTCTACACGACCGCCTCTGTTGATAAACTTTTGCTGACCGGTAAAGAACGGATGGCACGCTGAGCAAACGTCAGTTCTGATTTCACTCTGAAGTGACTTTGTCATAAATGTGTTTCCGCATGCGCAAGTTACTTTACATTCCTGATACTTAGGATGGATTCCTTCCTTCATGCTGTTCACCTCTTTCTGGCTCAGGCCCCGCCTGAACATACTTATAGAATTGCTGATTTTTTACAGCATTACAAGACTATCACAGGCCATTTTCTCTGTCAAGGTCAAATCCCTCGTCCATAGGAATGGCCACTTTGTCCAGTATCCCCTGTAATGCCCCCATGGTAATGCCATAGTTGGTAATGGGAACATGTGCTTCCTTTGCTTGATGGATTCTGGAGAGCACATGCTTTCTATTAAACATACATGCCCCACAATGAATAATTAAATCATACTTTGTCAAATCTTCGGGAAAATCATTGCCGGCACAAACCTCTACCTGCAGCCTTTCTCCCACACGTTTTCGCAGCAATGCCGGAATTTTTACCCGGCCGATATCTTCTTCCAAAGGTGCATGGCTACAAGCTTCGGCAATGAGTACCTTGGAGGATTCTTTCAATGCTTCAACGGCCTCTGCTCCTTTGACGAAAGCTGCAATGTCACCTTTATATGCGGCAAACAGTACCGAAAAAGAGGTAAGCAAGCTTTCTGCCGGTTTCTGCCAATACACCAAATCAAAGCACTGCGAGTCGGTAATAATCAAGGCCGGCGGGTTCGCCAATGCCTCCAGCGCTTTTCCCAGCCCGTCTGCCGTTGCGGCAACCACGGTGCATTTCCCATCCAGCAGTTCCCGAATAGTCTGTACCTGAGGCAAAATCAGCCGTCCTTTGGGAGCTTGAATATCCTGAGGCATAACAAGCAGCACCGTATCTCCCGGCTTTGCCAGTTGATTCATAACGATGTTTCTCTCTTTTGTATAATCCACCGCTGCTGCAATTTTTTTACGCAAATCCTCAATGCCTTCTCCCGTTATAGAGCTTGCGTAACAGACCTTTATGCCCGATTTCCCGGACAGCATTTCTATGAGCCGCGACTGGTACTCCAATCTTTCCGGAAGATTTTCCGCCAGGTCTTTTTTCCCCACCACCGGTATCACCGGGATTTCCGCCTTTTGCAACTCTTCCATCCACTTCAGCTCCCGGTCAATAGCAACTGTTTTTTCGTCTTCTTGCGGTTCTCCTTGGAATAGTAAAATGGCCACATCCACCTTGGATATGATTTTCCGTGTTGCATGCACGCGCATCTCCCCCAGGGTTCCTTCATCATCAAAACCGGCTGTGTCTATAAACACCACCGGACCGATCGGCGCCATTTCCATGGTTTTATATACAGGATCTGTTGTAGTTCCGGCTACCGATGACACCAAGGCCACCTGCTGTCCGGTCAGCGCGTTTATCAACGATGATTTACCACTGTTTCGCCGACCGAAAATGCCGATATGTACTCGATTTGCTCTAGGTGTGTCTTGCAAGGTCATGGGCTTCTCCTTATAATCTGAAGTCTCTCTGTCCACCATCAATATTTGCCAGGTGGTCACGGACAATTTCTTTTACTTTTTCGTTGGGAATCATCTGCAGACGTGTTTCAATAAGCTTCTTGCCTTTTATCTTGGTCTCTTCATCGGCGTAGTCGTCTAAAAATTCATTTAATGTCATCATGGCATTGGGCTGACAAATGTTGGAAATTTGCCCGGACTTTAGAAGACTCATAAACCTATCACCGGTACGACCTTCCCTGTAACAGGCCGTACAGAAGCTGGGCACAAAACCAAGGTCGATTAACCAGGACACCACCTCCGCAAGAGAACGACGGTCTTCCACATCAAATTGCGCCGTTTCTTCAGAGCGTTCTTCTTCGGTATAACCGCCAACGCTGGTACGACTGCCTCCGGACAGCTGGGTAATTCCCACCTCCAGACATTCTTCTCTGGTTTTTTGACTTTCTCTGGTAGACATAATCATGCCGGTATAAGGTACGGCAATCCGAAGACATGCAACGATTTTCTTAAAGGTATCATCGGGAACGCCGTTGTCAAAGGTATCCGGATCAATATCTTCTGCCGGCCGAATACGGGGAACACTAATGGTATGAGGTCCACAACCATAGGTATCTTCTAAATGTTTGGCATGCATCAGCTGACCTACAAAATCATAGCGATAATTTTCCAGACCATATAAAACACCACAGCCTACATCATCAATACCGCCTTCCATGGCACGATCCATGGCCTCGGTATGGTAAGCATAATCACTCTTTGGCCCCGATGGGTGCAGCTCTTCATAAGCTTCTTTGTTGTAGGTCTCTTGGAACAAAATATAGGTACCGATGCCGGCTTCCTTTAACCTGCGATAGTTTTCCACTGTGGTGGCTGCAATATTCACATTGACACGACGAATAGCTCCGTTTTTATGTTTGATACTGTAAATAGTCTTGATGGATTCCAAAATATATTCCAACGGATTGTGCACCGGATCTTCGCCGGCCTCTAAGGCCAATCTCTTGTGTCCCATATCCTGCAGGGCAATAACTTCCCGACGAATCTCTTCCTGCGTCAGCTTCTTTCTGGTAATGTGCCGGTTTTGCCCATGGTAGGGACAGTACTTGCATCCATTGACACAGTAATTGGAAAGATACAGCGGCGCAAACATAACGATACGGTTTCCGTAAAATCGCTCTTTAATGGCCTTGGCCACTTGAAAGGTTCGCCGGGTAATCTCCGGGTCAGGACATTCCAGCAATACCATAGCTTCTTTATAAGTAAGGCCTTTCCCTTCGGCTCCCTTTTCCAAAATCTGCTCCATTAGCTGAGTATCATTTTTGTGTTCTTCCGCATAGGCAATGGTTTCCCTAATTTCCTCGTCGTTAATGAACTCTGCGGCTTTCTTGGAAGTACTGTTGTACATAGTTTTCCTCCTAACTAAAAAAATTCTGCAGGTGCTGACTGCAGAACTACAACTATCCACAAGCTGTGAAACCCCTGGCTTTTGGCAAAAGTTTTTCATTTCCCGGATAGTGTCGTCTTGTTGCTCGGAACGAATCCTTACAGTCAGTACGAATTATGGTTACTGTAATTATACCACAAGAGACGCCCTATAAACGAGCGCCTCTTCATATTCCTTGAAATATCCCTTGAAACCGGGCTATATTTTCTTAGTATTTGGTATTGAACCGTTCTTCGAAATTGGCAATCAGCTCTTCTCTAAAGTCCGGATGAGCAATGTCAATTAACAGCCGCGCCCGATCCCGCATGGTTCTTCCTCGCAAATGCGCAATGCCATACTCGGTTACCACATAGTCAGCATCATTACGAGATGTCGTAACGGCTGCCCCATGATCCAGATATGGTACCACTTTAGAAATTCTGGTTCCATCTCTCTTTTCGGTAATGGATGGCATAGCGATAATGGCTCTGCCACGGCCATCATGTGCCATTTTTGCACCACGAATAAAGTCAACCTGCCCGCCAACGCCGGAAATCTGTTTCGGTCCAATGCTTTCAGAAGCGATTTGTCCCAGCAAATCAATCTGAACGCAGGAGTTGATAGAAACCATATCATTTAATTTTGCCACTACTTCCGGATGGTTTACATAGTCAATTTGACGCAGTTCAATAGCCGGGTTGTGATCTGCAAAATCATACAGCTTTTTGGTACCGATAATAAAGCCGATAACCATTTTCCCCTGATCCAATGTCTTTATAGAACAGTCTATGGCACCCTTATTGTACAAGTCCACTACACCATCAGAAATCATTTCTGAGTGAATTCCCAGGTGACGTCTGTCACCCAGCTGTGCCAGTACCGCTTCGGGAATAGCGCCAATGCCCAGCTGTAAATTGTCTCCATCTTTAATGAGAGAAGCAACGTTTTTTGCAATTTTTTCTGCAACAGGTGTCACCTTTGCCGGCGGCATTTCCGGTAAAGGGCGAGAAGTTTCTACCAGATAGTCAATATCATCAATATGCACAAAGGTTTCGCCATATGTGTACGGTGCCTGGTCGTTAATTTCTGCAATTACCACCTTGGCAGAGCGAATGGCTTGCATGGTGTAGTCAGAGGATACACCGGTGGAACAAAATCCGTGTTCATCCGGCTTTGACAATGTAACCATAGCTACATCTACAGGAATGGTACCGTCTCTCATCATTCCGGGAATTTCATGGAAAAAGACAGGCACATAGTCACCTCGTCCCTCCATAATAGCCTTGGTAGCATAGCTGCCGGTAAACCAACCTTCATACCGGAAAGTGTCGCTGTTTTCCGGCAAAGTGGTCATCATCGGGCTGGCGGATACCATTTGTGAAACCGTAATGTTTTCGTAGTGGTCTTTGTTGTTAACCATAGCCTTAATGAGAATTTCCGGTTCACAAGCCGCCATTCCGAAAACAACACGATCGTTTGAATGAATGCCTGCAATGACAGCTTCATCTGCTGTGCACAATTTTTTCCCGTAGGATTCTTTCCAGTTCATAGGAACCCCCTTTCATAAGTACAGTAAAAGTAGTAAACGTTTTTTATTTGTCGTTCTTGATAAACAGTGGTTATATCCATTATACCAAATATCTTTTCTATATGGCTACTGTGGATTTTCCATTACTCCAAGACAATCTTCCCGGCCGCTATTTCCCGATTTTTCGCGCTGTTACGACTCGGTCATTTCCCGCCAAATCTTTGCTGGTGGTAATATCGCAAAAGCTTTCTTGCTCCATGATCAGTGATTCCACCGCCCGGCTTTGATCGTGTCCGATTTCCAAAACAAGAACGCCTTCTTTTTTCAAATGATCGGCAGCGCCGGCAATAATCTGTCTATAAAAATCCAAGCCGTCGTTCCCGCCGTCTAAGGCGCTCATCGGTTCGTGTTCTTTTACCTCCGGCATCAGTGTCTCAATGACTTCAGTAGGAATATATGGCGGATTGGAAACAATCATATTGTATTTCTTCCGCTGCACCGGCTCATATAGATTCCCCTGTTTGACGGTCATCTTCACCGCCCATTCATCGGCGTTTTGTTTTGTCAAAGCTACGGCTTCCGGGTCTATATCCACTGCCGTCACCTTGGCTTTGGGATTGCGATGACCCAGGGCAACACCAATGGCACCGCTACCACAGCAAAGATCCAGTATCAGGTCTCCCTTTGTTTCTCGAAACATCACTTCGGCCTTTTCACAGACGACTTCCGTATCAAGGCGAGGGATTAAGACGGTAGGTTTCACAGTAAGCGTCATCCCCATAAAGTCCTGGGTACCTGTAATGTGTTGCAGCGGCTCGTGACTGCAGCGGCTTTCTACGGCTCGAAAATACTTTTCACAAGTCAAATCATCTGCCGGTTCGCCCCATTCCATGAAAAAGCGGGCCCGCTCTATTCTCTTTAGCCAACAATACAATAATTCCGCATCGGTTTTGCAGTCTTCTATTCCAGCAGCTGACAACTGTCGCTCTGCCATCTTTACAATATCTTGTACCAACAAGCTCATCCTTGTTTCCCTTCTTTCTCTTTTCCTCCAATGGTGCGAGGCTCTACCACTATGCCGTTTTCATCACAGATGCCTTCCCCTTCTGAAATCTCCTCTGCCGTTACAGCTTTCATGGCAGCAATAGCCACTTCCAGCTGCTGAAAGTCCGGCTGGGCAGTGGTCATTTTCTGTAACAACAGTCCCAGCACACTTAGTATTTTCACAAGCAGCCCATCACTTCTACCGGCCCAACGCAACAGCTCATAGGACAATCCGGCAATGACAGGAATCAACAGGATCCTTGATGCAATTCGCCACAAGAGATTAGGCCATCCCAATAGTGAAAACAAAACCAACGCTATGATCATGACAAACATCAAAAAACTAGTTCCGCAGCGTGGATGTAGTGTATAAAATTTCTGGCAGTTCTCCGGTGTTAAAGGCAGGCCGTTTTCAAAACAATGGATGGTTTTGTGCTCTGCCCCATGATATTGAAACAACCTCTGTATATCCGGCATCTTGGAAATAATCCAGATATATCCAATAAACAAGGCGATTCGCAAAAATCCTTCAGCCACATTCAGTACAATTTCATTGGTGGTAATCACCTTCAAAAGATTGATCAAAACAGTAGGTCCAATGACGAAAATCAAAACAGAAAACACAATGGCAAGCAATACAGAAAAGCCAATCATAATGTTCCAGCTTTTTTCCTTACCAAATCGGCGCTCCATCCACCTGGAAAAGGCATCTTGTTCCTCTTTTGTTTCCTCTAATCCTCCGTATGCTTCCAGTACATCAGCAGAGTAGGTCAGGATTGTCATTCCTTGTATCAAACTAGCCATAAAGATGTACACACCACGAAGCAAAGGAATGGATGCCATTCCTCCTGTTTTGGTGCGTTTTTGTGTTCGTATATGTATCCTGCCATCGGGAACACGAACCGCCACAGCATCGGCTTTGGAGCTTTTCATCATGATTCCTTCCAAAACCGCTTGGCCGCCTGTGCTGGTAGGACATGCATTTTTTACAAATATTTTGTCCAGTTTCATTTGTTTTCTATAGCTTAATCTTTTTGATAATCTGGATAAATTCCCGGTTGTTTCGCGTTTGGGACAAGTTATCGATAATGGTTTCGGTTACTTCTTGAACATCCTCATTGGCCAATGCACGGCGCATGTACCAAATAGCTTCCATTTCTTCCTGATCCATTAACAGGTCTTCTCTTCTGGTTCCTGAGCGATTCAGGTCAATGGCCGGGAAGATGCGCTTTTCAGAAAGCCTGCGGTCAAGGTGCAATTCCATATTTCCGGTCCCCTTAAACTCTTCAAAGATAACATCATCCATCCGGCTGCCGGTTTCTACCAAAGCCGTTGCCAAAATAGTGATGCTGCCGCCTTCTTCGATGTTCCTTGCCGCTCCAAAGAACTTTTTAGGTTTGTACAAAGCTGCCGGATCTAAACCACCGGATAAAGAACGACCGCTGGCCGGTACTGTCAAATTATATGCTCTTGCCAGTCTTGTAATACTATCCAATAAAATCACAACATCCCTGCCATGTTCTGCAATGCGCTGGGCTCTGGCCAGTACCATCTCCGCCACTTTGGCATGATGCTGTGGCTGTTCATCGAAAGTGGAATAAATAACTTCGCCGTGATGAAGAGAACGCTTCATATCCGTTACCTCTTCCGGCCGTTCATCTACCAAGAGAACCAACAGCTCCACATCAGGGTAATTTTTTTCTATACTGTTGGCGATTTTTTTCAGCAACACTGTCTTTCCTGTCTTTGGTGCCGCTACAATCAGTCCTCTTTGTCCTTTTCCGATAGGAGCGACCAAATCAATTAGACGCATAGACAACTCTCTGGAATTGCCTTCCATGGTCAATCGCCGGTCCGGGAAAATCGGCGTTAAATCTTCAAAATCCGGCCTCCGCCGTGCCTTCATAGGCTCTTCCCCGTTAACCGTATTTACATACAACAAGCCACCAAACTTTTCTCCTTTGTTTGGCAAACGAGAAATACCCTGGATTTTATCTCCTGTTTTTAAGTTGAATTTTCTAATTAAAGGTGGTGCAACATAAATATCTTTGCTGCTGGTTAAGAAGTTGTCGAATCGGAGGAAACCAAAGTTTCCATCAGCCAATTCCAAAATACCTTCTACCGGAGGGCGCTCGTCTGTGCGTCCTTCCCGGGGTTCTGTCAGCCCCTGGCCGGTTGGCTCTGAAGGTGTATCTGCGGTATCAGCGACCTCAGCTGCCATAAAAGAAACGGTTACTTCCTCGGGATCCTGTTCTTCTGCTTTTTTTCTAGGGCGTCCCGGCGTTCTCTTTGTAATTGTGGTTTTCTCCGCGGAAGCCGTCTTTGGCAGTCGTCCAACTCTCCTCTTTTTTTCAGGAGCAGGAATGTCGGTTACGGATTCCCCATAAGCTGCCGGTGACGGTCTATCTTCAGAGGATTCCTTGGCAGCAGCCTCATTATTTCGCTGGAATTCCAGCAACATTTCTACCAGCTCTGCTTTCTTTAGCTGTGTGGCTCCGCGAATTTTCAATGCTTTGGCAAATTCGCGCAATTGCACTACTGTTTTTCCTCGTAACGTTTTTTCATCCATATTAAAATAAGGGTTCGAATCCTCCTCCTATAATTGCACTGTGGTCATGAGTTGAATTAAAAGATAGATTATAAATTAAGTCACCTAAATTATATAGACTCTGTAAAAAAATGTCAAAACCCTGCAGTATAAAATCTATCTAAAAAATATGCGTCAATTTAATCATATAAGGTATTCGTCATGTATTCTGCATCACAGGTCACATCAATTCCCAAAGCTTTTAATGCTTTTTCATCTTTATCGCTAAGAATAGCCGTACAATGCGCCGGACATCCATTTAACTCTGACAATTTTTCGGCTGCAATTTCGGCACTGGGGTTAGTTGCTCCGGAGATAATCAATGCGGTGATGATTTCTTCTACATTAAGACTGGCAATTTCATGGTGAAAAATGTTCACCTTCATTTCCTGGAGCATTTCCAGCACGGCCGGTGTAATAAGGTGAATTTCATCGGCCAGACCACACAGATATTTAACGCTGTTTAGCAAAGCGGCACCGGCGGCACCCATTAAAGGAGACCCTTTCCCTGTAATCAGTTTCCCGTCAGGCAATTCCAGCGCCATAGCAACCGGTTGGCAGACCATCTTGGCAGGCTTTTTCAACATACCTTCCATATGTTCTCTAGCTGCTGCCACCACCCGCCTGTCCATATCCGTAGAGCCTACTTCGTCCATTAACAATTTGCACCGTTCCAGTGCACCACTGTCAATGCGGCCTTTTTTGAAATCGCAAGCAGCCAGCAAATAGCGACGAACAATCTCCTGACAAGAAGCCTTACGACAAACTTCGTCATCGGTAATGGCAAAGCCGACGCGGTTAACTCCCATATCCGTTGGAGATTTGTACTCTGATTCGCTGCCGGTAATTTTTTCAATAATTCGTTTTACAACCGGAAAAACTTCCAGGTCTCTATTATAGTTAACTGTGGTTTCTCCATAGGCTTCCAGGTGAAAGGAGTCAATCATGTTAACGTCTCGCAAGTCTGCCGTGGCCGCCTCATAGGCAATGTTCACCGGATGTTTTAGAGGAAGATTCCATACCGGGAAGGTTTCAAATTTGGCATACCGTGCCTTGGTGCCATGACGATAGTCATGGTACAACTGGGATAGACAGGTGGCCAATTTACCGCTGCCGCCTCCCGGTCCATTTACAACTACCAACGGTTTTGACACTTCAATATACGGATTTGCCCCATATCCTTCATCAGAAACAATGGTTTCCACATCCGTTGGGTATCCTTTTGTAAAGCGATGCTTGTATGTTTTAATGCCACGGTGATCCAGCTTGTTGATAAACATATCCACCGCCAGCTGATCTTCGTATCGTGTTACCACCACGCTATTGATAGTCAGATTATATTTGCGGAACATATCAATAATACGCAGCACCTCTAAGTCATAGGTAATTCCAAAATCTTGTCGTGTCTTGTTACTGGCTAAGTCGCCGGCATACACGCAAATAATAATTTCCGTCTCGTCACGCAACTCCTGCAACAGTTTAATTTTGGCATTTTCGTCAAATCCGGGAAGAACACGCATGGCATGCTTGTCCTGTACCAGCTTGCCGCCAAATTCCAAATATAGTCTCTGTCCCTCTTCTTGGTTAATTCTCTCCCGAATAAACTTGGACTGTTCCTTGATATATTTTTCTGCATCAAAGCCGATTGCTTTCATCAGTGCCTCCTAAAGAATGGATCCCACTACTAACAACGATGTAACGACCATAGCCACACAGACAATGATGGCTACCCAACGTACCCAAGGTTTATGCTCTCCTCTCATATCCGATTTTCCTCCTGACTGGTCACCTCGATAGCCAAAAGATTGCGATTCTCTGCAATCCCCTTCAAGCTAATATTATAATCAATGGTTATTTCTCCGGAACCTTCCGCCGATACAGTAGACAAAAGTTCATTGGTTAATACTTCCATTTCCATAGGGCCGTATGGCGTATCGTAATATCCGGAGAATCGTTTCCCCTTTTCAAAGCGAAGTTCTGTATCAATGCCCACGGCCGACCCTTTTCGCGTCATGCTGACACTGTCACCATCCAGTTTTAACCGGGTCTTACACCCATCCATTCCCGATAGTTGACTTTCATCATATGTCAAATAAATCACATCTCCTTTGACATACATCTTACCTTCGGTAATCAGTTCAATCTGATCCTCTTCATGAGCCTCATCGTATACATAGCTGCCCTTAATTTTCAATGTAATGTTTTTCATAGGTTTCCTCTAGCGCGGTCTCTAATAGCCAGCAACTCTTCCTCGGTAAAATGGTATTTGCTGTTACAAAAGTGACACTCCAGTTCCGTCTCCTGATCTTCCTCTATTATGGATGTCAGTTCTCTCTCTCCAATGGTCATTAAAGCTGCCGCCATCTGTTCTTTACTGCAGTTGCACTCCCATTTTATGTCTTGGTAACCCAAAATCTTTGGTGCATATTCTTCCGGCATATTCTGAAATATCATATCCAGCATATCCTGCAGGATGCCTTCTTCTGTCTTACCGGCACTTTTTACCAATGCTTTTTCCACGGTGGTAGTAATAGGTTCCATATTGGCAACTAATTCTTCCAGTGCATCGACCGCTGCCGGATCTGCATTGGGAAGCATCTGGAAAAAGATCCCGCCGGCAGCCAGTATCTTTCCACCGGAACCTGTCTTTACTCCCAGTGCAATGGATGTGTTTTGTTGCTCCGAGATATAGTAATAAGCGGTTAGATCCTCGGCAATTTCTCCGCTTACTAAAGAAATGGTTCCTACATACGGTTCCTTTAAGCCAATATCCCTGATTACCGTCAATTCCCCAACACCCAAGGCTCCGCCAACATCCAGTTTGCCCTTATCGGATAGCGGCAGCATCACCTGGGGATCGGCAATGTATCCTCGTACTCGGCCATCGCCATATCCACAGCAAATAATTTGCTTTGCCGGTCCGTCGCCTTTGAATTGGATCGTCAGTCTATCTTTTGGGTTCTTCATCATGACACTCATCAACCCGGTACCGGTTAGAGTTCTGCCTAGTGCAGCTGATGCAAGAGGTGTCGTATGGTGTATTCGGTGAGCTTCCGCCACCATTTCTGTTGTATTTGTCAAGTAAAAACGAAAGGATCCACTGGCATCGATCCCTGTCAATATGTTTGCCATACTTGTTGCTCCCTTTTTATGTACACACAAGAAATACTGTGAAGTTCTTGTAAATTCTCTATTCTTCAGTTAAATTTCAATATATAATTGTAGCATTACAATGTAAAAGATACAATGGTATTGGATAGGAAAGGTGGCATGAAAATGCATAATCAAGGATATGGAAATCATGGGTTCGATCCCAATGATTTATCAGGCAGCGCAAATAATACACGGCAAGACGCCGGCTATGGCAGCGGCCCTGCATATCGACCAAAGGAGCACTACATTCTTTTAAAGCGAAAGAATCTTGTTTTGATGGTAATCATTTTATTGGTGTTATCCCTATGTGTCAGTTTTGGAGGCATGTATTTAGCCAATTCCTTCTTCGGAGACAGTGGCTCCGGAGAAAACACAAACGTAACCGGTAGTGGCTACAAATTGGAAAAAGCAACAAAAAGCAAGCTTTCTGTGCAAGATATTTCTTCCAAGGTGAAAAATTCCGTAGTAGAAATCAAAACAGAAAGCGTACAGCGTGGTGGCTGGGTAGGCGAATACGTTACCCAAGGAGCCGGCAGTGGCGTGGTAATCAAAAGCAACGGCTATATCATCACCAACAACCATGTTATCGAAGGCGCCAGTAAAATCGCGGTGACTATCAATAAAAAAACCTACAACGCCAAATTAGTAGGTACAGACAGTAAGAATGATATTGCTGTATTGAAAGTAAAGGCAAAACATCTAACCGCTGTAACCTATGGCAACAGCAATCAACTGAGTGTTGGTGACATGGCGGTTATCATAGGAAACCCTTTGGGAGAACTGGGAGGCAGTGTTACTGCCGGTGTTGTCAGTGCCAAAGATAGACAGGTTACTTTAAATAACCAAACTATGACACTGATTCAAACAGATGCATCAGTAAACCCGGGCAACTCCGGCGGCGGCATGTTTAACGACAGCGGACAGTTGGTGGGTATTGTTGTTGCAAAATCCTCCGGGGAAAACGTAGAAGGACTGGGATTTGCCATTCCGGTTAATACAGCAGCCAAAATCGCTTCCGATATTATGAAAGGGAAGTCCTCTTCCGGTTCCTCTTCGGAGTCTTCCAACAAAAATGGCACTGCCTTCAGCGGCATGGCCTACCAGGATTTAACCGACAGCCAAGCCGCAAAGAGTGCCGGTGTTGATAACCCGGGAATCTACATCCAGTCTATTCTCACCAGTAATGCCGCAACTGCCGGCTTCCAGGTGGGAGACATGGTCTACTCCGTAGACGGGAAGAAAATTTCCTCTTTCTCCCAGCTAAAACGAATTATTACCGGCCACAAAGTAGGGGACAAAATCAAATACGTTATTGTTCGAGGCGGCAAGAAAGAAAAGATAACCTTGACCCTTATTGCCCAAGAAGATTACGAATCCTCGCAAGGAAGCGATAACAGCAACGGCAATGGCGGTAACAGCGGCGGTAATTCCGACAACTTTGGAAACGGCGATAATGGCTCCGGCGGAAGCTTGTTCGACTTTTTCAACTAAGGTAACGAACATAATCTGATACGAAAAAAGGATCTGCCTTTTTGAGGCAAGTCCTTTTTTTGATAAAGCCATAGATCAGATCCATAGATTCTATTTGTTGGTTTCTTTCAGGATTTCCTTTATTCGCTCAATATGCACAAAGGCGGATTTCTGAGCATCATTGGCATTTCCTTCCAAAATGTCGTTTAAGACGGCGCGATGCTCCATAGGCATCTTCTCTCCTCGTTTAAATTTGTCATCGTAATATAGATGACGAAAACGAAGAACCTGTTCTTGCAGCTGGCCAACGATTTTTACCAAAATATTATTATCGGCGGCTTCCACAATGAGCTGGTGAAACAGTGTGTCATACCGTATCATGCCTTCTGTATCGTTGTTTTCAACGGCTTCATCAAAGGCATCACAAGCCTTGACCAGACTGTCTTTTTGTTCGCCGGTAATACGCTTTGCTGCATAAAAAGCTGCCAACCCTTCTAAATATTCCCGGGCTTCGATAATGTCCTTCATATCCTTTTTAGAAAGTTGGGAGACATAGGCGCCTTTCCGGGGTTCAATGGTAACAAGACCTTCTTTTTCCAGTTTGCGGATGGCTTCTCTAATCGGTGTACGCGACACGCCCATCTGCTGGGCCATCTCCACTTCCATCATCCTGGTTCCCGGGTCGATTTTCCCCTGGAGAATTTGCTCCTTCAACTCCTCGTATACGATTTCTCTAAGAGGGCGATGGTTTTTAATGTCAATATCCAGCATGTGCACATTCTCCTTACAGTAATTTGGTAATAAATGTTTCCCGATTAACCGCAGCCATGGTCTTATATAGCCTCTGCGCTTCGGATTCCTCTGCCACCAATGCAAATACACTAGGTCCACTGCCACTCATTAAAACAGCAGCAGAAGAGCATGCATTTTGCATCATGTTCTTTGTATACATGATTTCATCATACCGATTCAAAGAATAATTTTCAAGTACGTTAATCATATTTTCTTCGATCTTTTTTCCGTCACCTCGTCGCAGCGCTTCTGTCTGATCATCTATGTCAGGATGTTGTAAAATCCGGCATTGGTCGATACCTTTATATACCTCTGCCGTGGATACCGGAAATCCGGGTTTTGAAATCACAATAATAGAAGAATAGGCAGGTAGAGGTGTCATTTCCACCCCTGTTCCCTCTGCCAAAGCACAGGTAGCCGCCATAGTGTCTTTTGTATACTCTAATTCCGGAGCCATTGCGGCAATACACATCATAGAAAATACCACATCGGCGCCAACCGTTCCCCCCAGGTGACACAATTCCTCCAAAGAAATCGACAGATGCCACAGTTTTGCCAATCCCAGTATGACAGCGGCACCGTTGCTGCTGCCGCCGGCCAGCCCGGCACCTTGAGGTATTCGTTTTTCCAAATCAATAGACAAATGTCCATCTTTTCCCCGGCCGTAAGTTTCCCACATTAAATTTGCCGCCTTCCAGGCTAAATTTCGCTGATCAGTGGGAATATCCGCCTTGTTAGATGTAATGAAAATAGAGAAATCGCTTTTTCCCTCTTGGCCTTTGGTTTCGTTCCACCGAAGGGTTACCGTATCGTGAAGCCTGATTCCATGCATGATCATCTTTACTTGATGATAACCGTTTGGCAATACCCCCAGAACATCCAGGGACAGGTTGACCTTTGCAAAAGCCGGTATTACTAATGGAGTATTCATGTTTTCATCCTCATTCATTGATACAGAAAGGGAGCAGCTACAAAACTGCTCCCAATGACGTCTTTATTTTTTGCCCTTGTTCCGCTGTTTCCCGCTTTTGTTCTTTGGGTTGGTACTCTTGGACTTTTTCTGTGGCGGAATATATTTGTATGTACTACCTGCCTCAGAAATCGGTCTGGGACGAGAAACACGCATATTCCCGGACTCTTTCTTTTCCTCTTCATCCTCTTCAAGGGCCTTTTGCTTAGCTGCCTGTTTGGCGTTGTGGGCATCGATTTTGGCTTTTCGCTGTTTCTCCTGCTCCACTACTTCTTCTACAGATTTACCTGTGCGTTTGGCTTCTTTATACGGATTGATGGGGACGTATACATCCCGCCGATTTTCACGTTCTTGTCTCTTGGCTTCACGACGAGTAAAGAATACCATACCGATGACCATGACACCCATCATTCCGAAGCTGACATACATGCTGGTTCGCTGATTCAATGTGGTAAAGGACATTTTGTATGCATCCATACGACTACCGTCGGCTGCTTTAAATCCTTTGTCGATTTGCAGCGTGTATTCTGTCTGGCTGTTGATACGAGCCTTGTGCTTGCCGGTGGTGTTGGCAACTACCAGCATTACATTTTTTTCGTCGGAGCTAAAGGCCACCTTGGTGGGAATCTCCTTGCCTTTTTCATCTAACAGCTGGCACTTCTTTGTATTCGCTGCCCGAAGCTTGGACTTGGTTGGCCCATAGACATTTTTGTTAAAGTACACCTTGACTCCCATATTGTCTACGGATTGACCGGTCGCCTTATCTTTAGGCGAAGTTTCTGTAACCTTCAAGGTCTGGGCTGCCATTACCGGCGTTGCCAAAATCATCATTACTATCAGTGAAAGCACAATCCATGCACTGGCTCGTTTCATTCCGTTATTTCCTCCGTTTCACGGTTTTTCTTTTGCTTTTTGCGCAATTCTTTGAAAAAGTCCTTTAGGATTTGACGACATTCTTTTTCCAGTAGACCTCGCTCTACATATACCTGATGGTTCAGCCGAGTTTCCTCTACAATATTAAAGACAGATCCGCACGCACCGGCTTTGGGATCCATGGTCCCAATATAAAGAGCACTAATCCGGGACCAGACAATAGCACCGGCGCACATGCTGCATGGTTCGCAGGTAACAAACATCCGACAACCGGCAAGCCTCCAACCACCCAGTTTTTCGGCGGCCTTGCGGATGGCTTGCATCTCTGCATGGGCTGTGGGATCTTTTAATCCTTCTGTTTCGTTGTGGCCTCGAGCAATAATTTCACCGTCTTTTTCTATAACTGCTCCAATCGGAACTTCTCCGTTGAGAGCGGCCAAACCGGCTTCTTTCAAGGCTTCCATCATAAACTTTTCCATATGCTCTACAATACTAGCATATTTCTTTTATCACTTCAAGCACAGAAACCGCCACATATTGCAAAGGAAATGGAACCGTGATATGATTTATCATTATCTACAGGGGAAAGGAATCAAACGTATGATACTTGATATTATTATCTTAGTCATTATTGCTATTGCTGCCGTCAGTGGTTTTCACCGAGGCTTTGTGTACACCATCGTACACCTGGCAGGGTGGGCCGTTTCGTTGGTGGTGGCTTTTTTGCTGACTCCTGTTATTAAAGAATTCGTCAAAGGACACACCGGCTTTGACCAGTGGCTGCACGATGGGTTTAGCTATCGTTTTGATTCCCTAAACAATTCCATCGCTGCCTCCACCGACAGCTTGCCTTCGACACTGCGTTCCATTATCAATGGTTCCGCCGATAGTCTGGCCAGCAACATCACCGCTACTTTTTCCAATTTAGTGCTGACGATCTGTGTCTTTTTCCTGACATTATTTATCATTAAAGCCATCGCCTTTTTGCTGCTGCGCCTTGTGACAAAACACTACAAAAAGCGGATAAACGGAGTAGACGGCTTCCTGGGAATTCTCATCGGTCTGGTGCGTGGTGTCCTGTATGCCTGTATTTTCTTGACCGCTCTGATTCCTCTTAGCAACCTTATGGCTCCGGACTTTACCACTGCCGTAAGCGACAGTCTGGCCACCTCTTTTGTAGCAGGATGGCTCTACGACAACAACTTCTTGTTGCTACTGCTGCAGTTTGCCTTTGGCAGCTAACCGGCAGTCTTTTTACCGGACTTTCTTTCCAACTACCACAAAACGACCATCCTCTACGTGATAGGCGCAGGTGGACAGTGTTACCAGCTGATCTCCCCACTGGGCATCGACACCGGTATCCACAGCGGACAGTCTCTTGCAGTTGGCAACATAGGTGTTAAAGGTTGTTTCGTTGGTAACAGAAGGGTATTCATAGTACTTAAATGAATTAGAGCTGTTTGGGTAAATCTGCGTTGGAAAAGCCGCAATAATTTGGTACTTTCCATTTACTTGTTTCCCATCAATTACTTCATCATAAGTAAAGGTAGGATGTTCGTTAAAAAAATCTTGTTTTTCAAACTTTAGCAGCTGGTGGAACATAGTTCCGCTTTTTATATTATGGCCATATATAAGGTAGTTTTTAGATTTGCCGATTTTGCTGTACTCATCCATAAAAGGTGTTCCCGAAATGGAGTTTTCCTTTTCAAAATTTCGACGCAAGTAATATTCCGGATCTTTTGGCGTTTGCACTACCGGATAATCCACTTTGGTTCCTTTTATTCTTACCCAGCCCACCAAGTCGTTGTTCTTTTTATACAAAGATTCCAAGTCATGGGTTCCCTTTACCTGCAGCCGGCTAAAGTCCTGCTGCTCCGAATAGTCTCCCACGTAATGCTTTACCAGCATGCCGGCGGAAACCAAAAACACAGCCACTGCAACGATAAAGGCAATGCGACCGGGTATGCTCATTTTTTTCTTGCTTGCTTTGCGGGTTTGATTTCTTCCCATTTTCTTTCTCCCTATATTCTGGTGGCAACGAATGTTATCCGGTCTAATCCAAAAGGACTTGCAGACCGTATGGATTTGTCATATAATTTTATAGTCAGATTGTCGGGGAGTGGCGCAGTTTGGTAGCGTACTTGACTGGGGGTCAAGGGGCCGCAGGTTCGAATCCTGTCTCTCCGACCAATTGAAATTTCGAGCACTTGATAAGGCTGTTTATGTGGTATCTTGTGTAGTCAATGACGCTAATTTAGAGTATCATTTACCTTCACAATTGTAAATACCACTTTATCTTTATTTTGGAATGTCTCCGGTTCGTCATACAAAACAAACCGATATAAGAGTTTGTCTTCGTCCCCCGGAATGATTTGCAATTCCCCACTTGGCTTGGTTACACGCCTATGGCGAATAAGCAATACGAGTAACGAAATAGCGACAATGAGAATGATTATTACTTGGCTGGTAGTCATTTTTTATTTGTCCTTTCCTGATTCTTCGTTTTCCGGAGTCTTCGCGTCAGGTTTCTGCTTTTCAGCAGGTGGTTCTAGTGCTTCCTCTACTTTCGGCATAACCTTAGCTAACGCATCTCCTAAGTAGTTGATCGCACTTGCGACGTCCGTACCATGTGGAAAACCGCCAAGCAGTCTGGTCAGGTCGTTAATCGCATCAACTAGTGTTTCGGCGTTGCCTGCACCACCAAGCTTCTTCGCAATCTTATTAAGTTCAATAATGATGTTCATTTTGGAATCTCCTTATTTATCGTATACGCGTAATTTATCAGCAGGCTCGCCATAACTCTTGGCTAAAGCACTGTCACCAACACCCTTGGTCGTTGGGTCTACGATAACGCCAAGACCAACTAGGATATTCAATGCCAGGCCTACAATCTGAGTAATCTGGTCCTGAGAAACAGGCGGGACTACGTTAAAGATTCCAAGAATCTGGT
The DNA here is from genome assembly GCA_963542695.1 of uncultured Eubacteriales bacterium. Classification (GTDB taxonomy): domain Bacteria; phylum Bacillota; class Clostridia; order Peptostreptococcales; family Anaerovoracaceae; genus RUG100. Next base: position 64,082 of record CAUTYX010000001.1, on the reverse strand, counting down.
AAACGAAAGTCACAACAGTGCCAATCAGTGCAATCAACGTTGCTTTGTTTTTAAGTCTAAGTTTCCAATTCATATCTTTTACTCCTTTGGTTCATCATCGACTGGTATTTTCTTTATTAAATTGTAAATAAGTTCGCCTTTATGGTTCCCGTTACGATGTACATACTCTTCAAATAGGTAATCCAAGTTTCCACGAGCCTCAAGTGATATAGACTTTGCATTTTTAAGTGTATTGTACGCACTCCAAAGTCTATCGTGAAGTATTACCTTATACGATTCGTCTAAGTCATGAATATTCTTCTTAAGATCTTGAACAATCGCATTTAATTCTCGTATCTCTCTTTCAAGTTTCGTTATCCCAGTGTCCTTACGTTTCGACAACCAATTACCAAACAGGCGAACCAACTCAATAACAGCACCAGTAACAGCACTAGTGGACAATATTGCTATTACTGTTTCGTTCATCTGACTCATTTTCTACGAGCCTCTAAGATAGCGTCCACAATGCATTTCGCAACCATTTTGGAACCGCCACCTTTTTTAAACAACCGATAGTCTTCTTTGCTATCGCAGAAACAAACTTCAATTAACACAGCCGGATTCATCGTGTGCTTGATATAATACAAGTCAGGTCTGATGTTTACGCCTCGGTCTGTGAATCCGAATTGCTTGTGCAGCTTTTTGGTAATCGCCGATGCGTATTTCTTCGCTTTAGACCCGCTTGAATAGATTTCCGTACCGGTTCCATGCGCTTTACCGTTATAACAATCGAAATGAATCGAGACGTCTAAGTCAACTGTATGTTCGTTGCACTTTTTTACAATCCGATACAGATTGTTTTTAGCACTGTATCCTTCACAAGTGCAGTCGTACACAGTATGACCTTTCTTTCTCAGTTCTTTTTTCATATGGTAAACGACCATTCTGTTTTTAACGGATTCCTTAAACCCGCCAACAGAAGATCCGTTCGCACCAGGCGATTTGCCTAACTGCCTGGTATGTCCCGCATGCAAATTAAGTCGCATGGTTATATCACCTCAACTTTATTTATAAAACAGCTCTATTTTGGCAAGAGTCTGTCTTCCAACAACACCGTCAATTGTCAAGCCGTTTGCTTTCTGGAAAGCATAAACAGCTTCTTTTGTCATCTTTCCGTAATCACCGTCTTCGGCTAGTCCGGCATCGGCATACCAGTTCAAGAATTTCTGTAGCTTCTTTACATTCTTAGAACCGTAATCGCCAAAACCTAGATAATTACCATCACGATGTTTTAACAGATTGATTTTGGAGCCTTTGAATCCGCCTTTCTTAGGCTCAGGTCGTTTGTATGGTTTATACGGCGGACGCACAAAACCACGAATATATCTGGTTTCTCTGAAACGAACTTGCACGCAATTCCCGTTTGACCAGCTTGCAGAGGACGTGTTGCCCTCAACAGTCCAGTACCCTCCTCGACCGGCTTTAAGCACCATACCGATGTGATCTGATACTTTATCGCCGTTCCAGTCGAATAACACGAGGTCCCCAGGCTTACCAGAATATTTCCGATACCCATGCTGCCCCGCATAAGTCCAAATAGATGGGCAATATGCAAAACTGTGTGGAAAGTCCTTAACCCAATCCTTCAGCCCCGTATGTTCAAGACAGTAGCGTTGGAAATCGGCACACCATGGTTCGTCGTTGCCATATGAGAATTGGTTCGGCGGATAGTATGGTTTTTCACGTACGAATCGTCTTTCAAAGTTTAACGTCTGCTTTACTGACATTATTTTGGATCCTTTCTAGTCTTCTACGGCTCTATTGGATACTTTACTATATACGTCAACGTATGTTTCACCCTTATCGCCGTTGTGTGTAACTTCAACGTAGTCTGCGTATCCGGATGCAGAGCTTATTTTGGACGTACTAACAAGTGCTTTCCAGTTCTGTAACGTTTTTGAAAACCACACGATGAAACAATCCTCAACGTTAATAACTTTTCCTGATAGCCTCGACATCTCAATAGCCGCTAGTTCTTTTGCTCTATTTAACATTTGTTCGTTTGTCATTTTTACCTCCTAGATTGGCATCTGTCTTTTCCAGAAGCATATCGCTTTACCAAAGATGTTAAACTGAAGCCAGCTTTCTACATAACGTTTGTCGTTTGTGTTATATTTTGTGATATAGTGATGAATCATTTTGGTTCCTTTCCCATAAAATGTCATAAAGCATGTGATATACTTACTTGTAACTGTGTATCGTACACTCGAGCAAGTCCTCGAAACCAAAACTTAATTAATAGTTTTAAGATAGCAGTCGCTAAGTTCCGGTACCATTTTGAATAGTTCAATGTCGAGGGTTTCCGCATCTTCTTGCAAGGCTCTGTCCAGAGCTCTTCCTAGTTTTTCGCCAGTGATGCGGATTCTTCGTTTGCGTTCTGATTCTTTTTTAACCGGTCCGCTTTCGTATATGATTTCTAATCCGTATTGTTCGGCGACGTCGTGCTCAATCTGGCACCCTCTGGCTTTCTCCCAGCCGTCACAGAAATACACAGCGTCACAACTGGCCATATGTTCTAACGATTTTGCAAGGCAGAATAATGGTCTTTTTGTAACCCCTTCTGGAGTCGGTAGCGTTTCCTCATTAAACAAAGTGTTTACAACTATATACCCATTTTTCATAAGCGATTTTGTTGCTCTACTTTTTGTTTCTTTAATGATTTCATCTGATATGTTGCCCATAGGCTGTGATACCATTACTTTTTTCATAGTTCTTTCCTTTCTTCAATAAAAAAGACCTTTCGGTCTATACTCCTATAACGGCTCTTAAAACGTATCGCTTATTGTTATACTTAATACCACTTCCGTTAGTCCCAGCGGCTATATTATCATTATTGCCTTTAATCGATGTATTGCTTATGTAAACGTATTTTGTAGAGAGAGGTGATAGTTTAGTATCTGTTAAGAAAAAATTATGTCCCTTGCCGGGGAATTGTTTAACTTGCCATTTTGGAATAAAACTGTGAATAAACCCCCAGTCATTGGCAGTATTTGTATTAACATCATACAATGACCATACAAGTGTAATGCCATTGTTTTGTGCAGATATAGGCTCTTTTAATTCCGCAATCTGGTCGGCTTTCATCCACCATTTACCAGACCATAGAACTACATTATTATTACTTTGAATTTTCCCGTCAACCCAGATACCTCTACCTTTCGAACCTGTATGTTTATCAAATACAGTGAATAGATTGCTCCTGTTTTTAGAATTTTTCCCATTACCGATTTGAAACAAATCTGTTGGGAATGGTTTATTGAACGTGCCAAATACAACCCCACAATCGGCTAATTTATTTACATTCCCTGCGTCTAAACCAATGCCAAATAAGTATACTGGAGATACACCACTGTTAATATCTTCTTTTACCGTGTTGTCTAACCCAAACACAATAGCATTATTACTATTACTTAAATCATTATTGGCACCGCATACAAAATCATATACACCTGTTGTAGTATTACCATATCCTAACACCGTTGAGTGTAAATCGGTGGCAGCATTATTATCACCTATCGCCAGACTATATTTGCCTACCGTCTTATTTTTCTTCCTATTCCCGAATGTATAAAACGGTTGCACACCTATTATTTTGTACTCTATACGACTGACATCCCAATTATTAAGTTGCTCTAATGTTGAAATATCAGGGAACTGGAAAGCTACTATACCATACCCAACATTAACCTCAGTAATTGTTCCAGTATATTGTCTTTCAATAGTTTTATCGTATTTTACAACATATCCGTTCGCCACTAATGCTGGAATAGCTGCTTCCGGTACTACATAAATATAACTGTTCAAATCGCCTATATTAATACCACCAAATGTCCCATTTATTGGGTATTCTTCTTCCCACTCGGTATCAATCTTTATAAGAACCATACCATCGTTCCTTGGTATTTCACTCTTAGGAATAGAGTAATACTCATAGTTTCCGTACGTAGTCGCTCCCTCAGCAGTCACGTATTGCGAAACAATGTCTGCAAACTCTGGATTATTCTTAATGAATGGTGCAGTATTGAATGTAGTTTGTATTGTATTAGTTATACGCTCATATACTTTACAACTGCCTTGTACGACGTTTTCGTCCGTAAGGCTTAAAGTGGCTGCATAACCTCCACCTATAACTTGGTCTAATACGATAATGGGGTCGTATTTTACTATATCCGTTGTGCCAGTCGCACTGTCAACGTTTACTCCGATGTCCATGATAGACAAACCATTTACATTGCTAGATATTTTACCATCGGCAATATTCATAACTGCTTTGTTCTCGCCAATGTTACCTATCCGAATGCCGTCCCCCATAAATTTAGCAATGATATTTCCTTCCTCGTTTCCATTGCCATCATAAATCGCCATTCCTCTGGTATCCGGAGCATTGCCTGCCAGAATTGCCACGATGTTATTAACGCCTTTTCGGAATAGCATTCCCAGACTGTTCCACCAACTATTTTTCGCACCGTCTGGTTTGCCATTGCCGTTCTCGTCTACCTCATTAGAGATATGCACTCCTGTATCATCTGTCCAAAAGTGCTGTGTCACTTCTTTAGCCATCTCTTTAGCCTCAAGAGCGTCATTATCGCCTTTCACCCGATTCGTAATAACGGCATGTCCGTTTTCGAATATCGTAACCAGCACGACATCCCCCGGCTTAGCCCCGACTAGACGGGAACAGGTAACCGGCGTGTCACTTCCGGCTATCTTTACTTCATAAGACCCCTCGTGTACTTCTGAAACAACACCGTAGACATGTTGGTCTTTGCCGTTTTCTTTTTCGTTCAGCCCTAAATTAGTAGCTATATCTGTTAATGTCGGTTTACCCATAAGGCCTCCTTAAATTGTTTTTCAAAAAATACCCACCGGGAATTTTTTACAATGTCGAATCACGATTCCATATGACTTCACCGGTCTTAGAAACGACGATGTTATCATACAAATCTCTGCGTATTTTTGTTTGCGTTTTGGTTGATGGTGATAGCTGTATTGACATGGTATCAACATTCCCGAACCACGACTTTGTAGCGTAGTTAATCGTTACGATGTCAAAGACATTTATCGGAATCCATGCGTGTGAGAATGTCACGTACTCGGTGTCACAAGAAACGTCAAGCAGTTTCTTTTCCGCCATGTTAATAAGCTTGGTTAAGATTTTCCCTTTACCAACTTCACCAATCTCCTCGAACTTGGTACTCTCGCGATTGCCATTCGCTTCTAAACTGGTCTTAGAACCGGTTATGTTCTTCGCCTCTGCAATGGCGCATGCGTTATCAGTTGCGTAAAGTAATCGCACAACGTTCGGGGTTTCTTGCCAGTTGTTTGTTTCCTGTACTTCAGGATACATAATTGAATCGTTGTTGTTTTTAAACGTCCACACACTGTCATTTTGAAGTATCTCTCTTTTCGGTTTCAGAAGTACAGTACCATATTCATCGGTGTGTGCCTCACGGTAATCCGCAACCTTGCATAGCCAGTTCACTATCTCGAGGTACGACGTACCGGCAGTGAACGTGTGGTCAGCAGAAACTATGGTTGAATCTGGTGTAAAATCCACATTCAGTCCATGGTCTCTAATAATCTTTTGTGCTATGTAGATTGCATTTGAGTTTTTCTTAATTGTGTATGGTCTGCCAGTAAGTGGTTTCTGTAACAGAACCAACATCGACGAGGCTGTGATATTTCCGGAGCTTACAATACCCGCACTGGTAGACAGCATATTCACGTCGCCGTATGATATGAAGAACGTAGCGATCGGCTTACGTTCGTAGTTGTTCTGATCGTCGTAGAAAGAGTAATACACTCTTAGCAGGTTATTCACATCTGGCAACGCTGTGCCTTGGAATGTGAAGTCCCCGGTCGCTTTTAGTTCAGAACTGGCAGATAACTCAACGCTGCCGCCGGTTATGTAGTCGTATACACCAATCTCGTTCCAGTTTTGCCATGATACTTTCACATATTCATACTGTTCACGGTATCGGTTACCAATCCAGTTTATAGCCATTGTGTTCTCCTTCTTAATACTGTGTAACTTATTTGAACGACTCGTTTATGAATGAGCACAGGATTGTAGGATTAGTAGTAGGTTATCAGCACGAGGTTTCAGGAGGCAAAATGGAAAAAACCTATACGAGTCGTTCAAATAAGTTACAAAAGTTTATTCTTCGATGATAGTGGCTTTAAGACACTGTTTTACGTTTTGTGCGTTTGGTGTTAAGTTATCGTTCTCGTCCTTAGCATAATAATCCCATAGCCTAGATAGTTCATTTAAAAAATCTTTTTTCGCTTCTTGAACTGTCTTCCCATACGCGATTATTAAAAGTGATCCAGCGGCGTAATTAAACTCATAATAATCTTGTCTTTTTATATATTGTATAGGGGTTTTAGTTTTGAACTGTAAGGTGTTGGTAATCCTTTTGAAGTGTATAATTTTACTATCAGCCATCCCTGTCTCCTAATGGGTATAAAAAAAATAAAAGGGCAGCAGAAGTAGCCACCCCTTTAATAAGAAAAGTTTTCGTCCGTTTACATTTGGTGGTTCCGTTTGCTATAATATAAATATACAAAAAACATCATCAAAAATTAAAGAAAGGAGATATTATGAAACGAAACCGGTATTTACGCTTTAAAATTAAGAAAAGAGTTTCTGTAACTGAAGAATCACCGACAGGCAGAAACACAAACTTCCGCGATAATGAAACAGACGAAGACTTGACTTTGAGAAAGTTTATAGATACATTCAACAAATACTGTCGTAAATATCACATCCGCAATATTGGCGGTGTTAAAACACCCGTCTCAAATCCTAATGGCAAGAAGGATGATAATCTTGGTTGAGAAATTCGACCTCTATACCATCTGCGTAAATGAGCGTATCATCGTCTAAGTACACGATTACGTCACCCTCTTTATCTTTCACAATAAGTTGCTTAAACTCATTTAATCCTGCAATCATTTTTTTGCCTCCTTACTTGTTTTACTCTATATCGTAATCAAAACCCTCATCGATTCTAGTTACGTTAAGTGACAAACCCCAACTACGTACTCTGTCTGTGTAATCAGATTGATACGAGAAGTTGAATACTGCTGGGTATACGTCACCCTCGAATGATTTCCAAACGCCTCTGCCACCAGATTCCATCATATCACGGAAGTTACCAATGGTATCCATACCGTTTTCATCAGGATAATCCGTCTGCAAGAAATGCTGGTCATCGTACACTTTGCAACTGAATGACATAGTCTCTTCACGAGCGTTACTATCATATGTAACAGGATATGAACGACCGGAATAACGAACCATTTGCTTCTCAGGTCGTGTTAAGTTAACTGTACCTGTTGGATTCCACCGTGCCTTGGCAATTCCGTCGGCTCCGTAATAACAGTACCACCAGATGGTATGCTGATGCTGGACAACAGTAGTGTCGCATATACTGCCATTTTGACCAATCATAAGTAGCTCATATCTATAGTCCACATTGAGTGGGACATACTTGTCTGTGAATTCCACAGCCGAGCTATTCTTGTATTCGCCGTTCTCATCATAACAATCAAGTTTATACACAAGCACCTTGTCCGAATCGTGGACTCTGTAAACGTATACAGTCTTAGTTGTCGTGTCGATGAACTTGTATTTTTCGTCTTTCGTCAGTAGTTTGTCCAACGTCTCAGCCGGCAATGCCTCGACAAGTTCTAATGTGACTTCGTCTTTTATCGTATCAGAAATCGTGGCTCGTTCTTCAGGAGTCATGGCTTCTAATTTCTCAACAATGAGACCGTTATTCATGCCGTCTATATCTTCTTGTGTATTCCCCTCGTCTGGGGTAAGAATACACTTGGCATACCCTGTCGTTTCCTCGAATTGGGATGCGATAGCCATCATACCTGCGAAATAACATTTCTCATAAGCGATAATAACCGACGCACTTGACGAACATGATGTGTTTGTCGTAGAAGTTGCTCGGAGTCGAAGTGTGTAAGTCTCTCCTGTGTCAAAGACGTAATCGCTAAACTCGTCTCCAGACTGTGCCGTAGACAAGTCGTATGTTTCCAGAACCTCGTTGTCTTGAATGATATCTAAGAATAACGATGCCATTTCACCAGACAAATCGGTGTAGTCCCATTCAAGTTTGAGTGGGAGGTTTTTGATTGTCTGTTGGTTTGCAGGCGCGGTGAGTTTGATCTCCGGTTTCTTGAATATCTTGAACGAAGAAATATCAGACCAATTGGAGAAATCCTCATGGGCACCCTTTGTCCGCACTCGCCACTCAATAATGTCATTTGCTTTCCATAAGGAATTTGTGTCTGTTAAGTCAAAGTACGCTTTCGTGTAAGATTCCGTATTATGGAGCAGTGGCAGCCATTCATCACCGTTTACTCGATACTGTAAGCTAGCCTTTGTTTGAGATGTCCCATCGTTAGGCGAGTGCACCCAACCTAACTGTACTTCTTTTGCGTCGTCCATGACAACAGCGCCGTTAAATGGCATTACCGGGACTGGTGGGTTAGGTTTAGACAACATCAATACTTCATCAGATTCCGTTGGTTTGGACATACCGTCACCAACCGTTGGCTGAGGGAAGTTCGTTGTGTTTGCGAACGACACTCGGTATTTTATTTTGGTACCTGCAATGAGCGTCTTATCGACGTAAGTAAGCGTAGGCTTTGTTGTGTCGACAATGGTCACACCTTGGTCCCCGCTTGTGGCATCGGCATACTCCCAGTCCTCACCATCAGTCTGACGTTCAACATAGAAAATATTCGCAGTAGATGTTTTGGTTTTATGGATTGTTAATTCTATATATCCGTCTTCACGCATCACCGCTTCAACTTTAATCGGTTCGGCGGGTGTGTTATATGTGATTTCAGACCCCAGATAACTTGGCGCAGCCACGTCACTAGGCAGATCGGCACCGTTGTAATCAATTGTGACTGGGAATACTCGGTATCGGTAGGACGTATCCGGTTTTGTTTCATGGTAAAGTACGGCTGTTGTTATCATTGTCGCGTTTTTATTCGAATTCACCCAATCGGCAGCAACTTGTGTTGTTCCGTTATCATAAACAGCGACATCCGTCTTGAGTATCTTTTTCGAATCTTTTGGCTTTTTACCGGTATACATCTGCTCGTCTGTGAACCGTGTCCATGTAACACCGTTATCCGTACTATACTCTAAACGAAAATGGTGATATATACCGTTTGTGATATGTTGTGGATCCCTAGTGATAGTTATAATGTTTTGTGTATCATTAACTCGTCGGTGTTCTAGATTGTCTATTTTGGGAGGTGTGGTGTATATCCAGTTACCTATTTTGCCGTCATTTGGACGTGGATGTTTTTTTAATTTGTCTCTACGTTTTGTTAATTCTAATTCTGTAGATCGGTGTCTGCCAGCGTCGTCATATGCTACTAATTGGTAAGCGTATCTATTCCCTGGCGTAATTGTATTATCAACAAAAGTTTTAATCGCTGTTTTGTTTATATCACCTGGAAAAGCGATAGATAAGGTACCGCCACTACCACCAACATCGGACCAATCTGCGTTCGTGTGATTATCTTTTCGTCGTAATACGACTTTACGTATAGGGTGTTCGAAACTTCCAAGACCGTGTCCATTTACTTCGAATCTTGTGTCCGAGACTCTTTTCCATGTATCTTTATCGAACACTGGTTGCGAAATCACGCCATTATCTCGATACGAAACTTTAACTTTTGCAATCGCTGAGTGGCCTACTTGACAGTAAATCATTACATAGTTATCGTAATTTACCCAACTATCCGCATATTTAGATTTTTTAGTTATTTTGGGTTTCTTTTTTGTTTTCTTCAGCTTTTTACCACTTTTAGCCATAGCCGAAGAACCTTTATACGCGTCTATATAATAGATACCTTTCGATTTTACATCATTTTTTAGTTTGTACCGAAGATTGTGTTCTTTTCCTGTATTAACACCATCGGCGTTATAATTGTTATACCTATCTGACCACCAAAACATAACCCTGTGAGAGTTTTTAAACCCTTCAATAACTTTTAGAAATGGGCGGAATTTAAAACCAGCAACAACCAGTTTACCATTCACTTTTTTCTTAATAATCTCTACTTTAACACCAGCTTTAAACTTTCCCTTGTCGTAATTAATTTGGTATGAGTAGACTACATCTTTTTTATTTAGTCCCATATACGACCTCTTTCGTGATAATTAAAAAGAGGCTATATTGAAGCCTCTTACATGTTATAAATACGGCAAGTAATTATCCAATTCACTCCACTTCCAATAATACGGCAATTCGGATATCCCTGCCTCATAGCCCAAATCTTTTTGTAAAAACTTGTTTACCGCATAATAGATATGGTTCGTTCTATAATAACGACCTTCCAGCTTATCCCATAAATTTATAAAAAAATCTACGATATCAGCATCGTATTGTAAAGAATCCTCACCGTTGTTTTTAGGTAGTTGTACATTTAATTCTTTTACATATCGCTTTAGGCTATCATAACACCAATCATCAAGAGGTAAATCTTCCGCATATGCAATCGCATCCAAGCCTCTAAGTTCTGCATTAACCGCATTACAAAAGTCGCCATCTTTTATGTTGTCGAATTCTCCTAATAGGGAGATGACTGCGTTTCTTTTATCGGAAGTAGTATTGTTGATAGTCCAAAGCCGTTTAACAAGACCATTAACGTTTAAACCGATTGTATCATTGCTTTCAAAGTTTGTATCATTATACACGTTTATGGTTTTTGATTTTTTTCGTCCATGATACGCGGTTATTGTGACTTTATAGTACCTGTAGTCAAGACCGATTGTAGGATAATCGCAAGGCCCTATTCGATTTTTGTAATCCGTGCGTAGTACATTATAGCCTGGAAATTGTGTTATGACACTATCGCCAGTATATTCTTTTTGTCGTTTCCAAACAGTCTCATTAGATACATTTCTTTTGTAGTTTACACGAAACGTAATCTTGTATTTAGTGGCATATCTAGCTTCTGGAAACACTAAGTACGCATCATTTCCATCATATGGATTTTCCACGCCACCATAGGTAAGCCTCAACTCAGGCGTCTTATCCTCTCGGCCCCATTTTTTAGGCTTCGAAACCTTGCGTCCGCGTTTGCTTGTGATTCGTACAAACGTTACTCGACGCCTATCCTTAACCTTGAACACTCGTTTTCTGGTGTCGGCTCTGAACTTTGTAACTTTATCCTGGCCTTTGCCTAGCTGATACATAATCTTGTATTTCTGAGCATACTTGGCTTTAGCCCAACGAACTGTTGTCACATTACCGCGTCTGTTAACCTTTATCCAGCGTACTTTATGTGGTTTCTTACCGTATGTTCTAGCTTGCGCTGTATCAGATAATGGTGTGAAACACACACAACACATAATCGCTAAAAAAATAGAAATAACAGTTTTTGCTTTACGGTTAGTCATAACTCAACACCTCCTATAATTAAGTGTACCATAAAATGTGGATCTGTGGTAAAGTAAATATATAAGCGAGACAAAGATATATGCTGAACTGTATGGTGACATACAGAAGTCCCGGATAAAAAGCCGAGACGGTAACATAATTGGATCGTATGACTGACGTAAATAACAATATTAATGTTAATGAGTTATCTAAACTGTTGCTTTCTGTTGTTAGCAATATCCCAGATTTTAGTACGCCAAAGAACAATTCTATCTTGAATGAAGAACTCAAGAAGGCAGGTGACATCGCCTGTACCGGGTTAATTCAGAAAACCTCTCGTTAGAGACAATTCTGAGCTAAACCGTAATCACCACATTTATGGTTACGGCATGCGCAACGCATAGATGGTGAGCAGTGGTAGCAATACGCCATCCACGAACGCCCGGTGTCTCGCTTATATATTTACTTTACCACAGAGAAAAAAGATAAGGAGCTGTTACGCTCCCTATCTTCTTGTGTGGGTGATCGTATGAACAAACAAGAAGTAACATCATCATTGATGGTAATAAGCTTTCTATACTGTTACTTGCTGTTCAATACTTCTATTATAGGATGTGTGGTTTTGGTGAATAGTGGTTATGCGAACGCTTTGGCTCTTCTAACCACATTCACGAAATCTTCCATAGTTAGCACGTCTTGCAGGTCTTTCGCATCCAGCGTTACATCGCCGATGTTATAAGTTGTCCCCCGATTCTGTGCCATTTTGGTAGCAAGCTTATCCAGCTTGTTTGTTATGGTTGCGGCTACAGATGTACTGTCATTTTGACTGTTCATCATTCGCTGTGCCTGGAAGGCGGCGTTGACTGTTCCGGCCTGTGACAGCATGCTATTTATCTGCCCAACCCCAGACTCAATGTTACTCATATCAAGAACCGGTGTGATTGACGGGTTGACATCGTCCATGTAAGACACGGCTTCTTGTGCTCCGTCAACTGCTGAGCTTCCCATCTCATAACCAGACTCATAAACTTTAGCATGATAAGCAGCCATACCTAGCAGCATACCCATACCAGACCACTCACCAAGCTGTCTAAATTTCTTAGACGGTGAATGGGACTTGATGGCTTTCTTAGCGGCCTCGTATGCGGCATTACCAAGTGCTGTACCAGCTCCTGCAACTTCGCCAACTTTGTTTCTCAAACCTTGTGCGAACCCACTACCAGCAGATTCACCGGCAGAAACTAATGACACACCTTTCGCTCCGGATTTAGCCTTACGACCTAATGCGCCACCTGCTGAGGAAGCTTTACTTAGAGCATTACGGATACCTGTGGCGAATGTGCCGCCTACTTTGCTTCCGGCAGAAGACAAAGATACTCCCTTTGCGGCTTTTGACGCTGCGTTGGCAATAGACCGTGCAGCAGAGCTAGCACCTTTACCTCCGGCTTTAATACCAGAGACGTATTGGCTCATTGAGTTCTTACCAGCTGAGTTGAATTGGGATTTCTTACCGCCTAATGCAGCAACAACTTGTTTTACAGAAGAAGATACGTTCTTGGAAACGTCTTTCAGATTTCCTGTATCAAGACCGCCTAATTTATCGACATATTCTTTTACGCCTTTTGCCAGACTTGTAAGCCCTGCTGTACCGCCACCTTTAATATTAGCCGCAGCTCTTGAAGCTTCCGCCATGGCTTTTGTAGCGGTGCTGATGACTTTGAAATTTCCAACACCTTTATCGCTCATTCCAGAAGTTTGAGCTATTACGGCTTTCAGTTTCGGCATGAACGCTTTCAGCTGGTCAGCAAATGCACCAAGAGATGTCTTTTCTCCGGTTAACTTCGTACCAAGCCAAGTTTGCTTTGTCGGCATTGCGGCTGCGGCTTCGCCTAGAGCTTTGATTGCTTTTGCGACGTGTTGTAGAGCAGCTCCTTTTTCTTCGATTCCCTCTGGGATCTGGATTTCGGAGATTTTCTTTGCTACGTCAGCAATACTGCTTGTGAATCCGACTAATGATGTGTAATCTGTGGACGTACCAACAGATGTGGTCGTTGTAGGAATCTTAGACGCAGCGTCAGCTAATTTTTGTACCGCTGTTGCAGCAGGTACTAGAGCTTCGGCTTTGGATTTGAATCCTTCGTCTATTTGGATTCCGGAAATCGTTGTGGCTACTTCGGCAATGTCTTCGGCAAACTTAGAAATGTCTTTTACACCGGTAAACAGCGTAGCAACAGACCACCCTTGTAGTGGCATTGACTTAGCAGCGGCACCCATCTTACCAACAACTTTAGCGGCTATAAGTAACCCTCTGCATTTGGTTTCGAATGATTCGACGTTGATGTTTATGCCATCGAAATGTTGTGCCAAACCGGCTATTTCTTTCGCGAATTTCTCAACGTCTTTATATCCTGTAAAGAACGTAGCAACACTTGCGGTATTCGTCGGTATTTGTGATGCGGCAGTTCCGAATCGAGATATTATTTTTGCAGCTGACAATAAAGCACGAACTTTGTTTTCGATTGAATACGCATACGAGAGATCGAGGTTATCGAATGTCGTAATTACATGCTTGATGCTTGTGGCAAATTTGGCGATGTCTTTTTGTCCCATAAATAATGAATGGAAAGACGCACCAACATCGTCATTTTGAGGAATCTCATTTGCCGCTTCTGCGAAGATCTTAAATGCTTTTGCGACCTGTTTGGCTACTCCGGCTTTCTTGGAAAGATCACCAGCGTCTTGAATATCCGCAATCTTATCAATGAAACTCTTAATGTTCTTGATAAATAGCTCATAATCTCGAACACCTGTAAATATCTGTTTGAAAGACCCGCCTTTGACTGGGGTCTGCGGAATATTACTTGCCGCTTCTGCGAACGCTTTGAATGCTGTGGCAATTATACTAAGCTTGTTTAACTGGCCGATGTTCACATCGCCAAGTTTCGATACCAGCCCTTTCGTACTCTCCACGAATAGCGTCGCGTTCTTAACAAGGTCTTTGATACCCTCTTCGCCTTTGGAATGCTCGTTTGTTACATTTGCATTCGTTAATGTATTCAGAGAGTTTGTTATAGACTTTAACTTTTCAATATTACCTTTGTCTATTCCGCTTAGTGTTCCGAAGAACTTCTTTAGACTTCCGGCAAATGTGTTTAACTTATTTCCGATTTCAGGAAGAGATTTCGTTGCTGCGTTATGGAATCCGTCAACGACGCCGCCGACAAATCGTCCAATAGCAGAACCTATAGCTTCTAATACTCCTCCACCACCTTCAAGTAAGTCTTGTACTCCTGGTATTTTGGCAATAGCACCAAACGCAATTAAACCAGCCGTAAGAATTGCGGCAAATGCAACTAACCCCCCAGCAGCTATAATTGCTCCTTTGATTCCGATTCTTGAGAATGCGAAAGCCAGAACGCCCATAGTGAGTGCGACTTTTATTAAACCGTTTGATACAGTTAGAACTCTATCAGGATTAAGTCGTACCAGAAGAACAAACGCGCCGGTTAGCAGGCCAAGCGTTCCAGCGAGTGTAAGTATTCCTATTTTTGCTTTACCAGCCATATACCCAGCCGCTGCGAACGCAAGCATCGTTGCAGAAATAGCAGTAGCGGATTTTAGAAGTTTCTTGGCATCCAAGAATGACAAAACAGTAAGCGATGCAGCAATAGTGCCCATCATAGTGGACATAACCGCTACAGCCGCGAGATTGCTACCGCCCCCAGATGCAATTTTAGCAGCCGCCGCTAAAGCCATCATTACTAAAGACGCCGTTATAGCACCTTTTAAAGCTTTAGCAAATGGGATAGCTCCTAATAATATAATTGCTGGACCTAGTATATCAACAGCTAATGCAAGAGATAGAAAACCAAGTGAATTAGCAATGTTTTTAGTGGCAACGTTAGACGCCAATCCAAGAACCGTAGCGATTGTAAGGATTCCGAAAGCACCTCTAATCACCGTTTCCGGTTTTATATGTGCTAACGTGATGATAGCAGGTATAAGAATATTTATAGCGAGTGCCATAAAAGCAAACGTTGCACCGGTTCTGGCTATCTGCCCAGAGAACCTTGAAATGGCTGTAAATATGCCAAGGAAAGCGACTAGTATACTACCGCCCTTAGCTATATCAGCTGGTTTCATCGCAGCGAACTTAGCAACAGCCCTCGCTAACAAAAGCATTGCAGCGCCGATGCCCAAAAATGCCAGTCCAACTTCCTGCATTTTTTTAGTATTGATGTTTGCGCTTTGTATAGTCCTAGCCAGACCTATAAGCATAGCCAATAACACACCAACCGCTAATACCGCTGGAATCATTTGCTTTGTTGGAACTTTGGCAAGCATCGCTGTTGCCGCCACAATCGCTGCTATAGCACCTACACAGAGAGCAAAGCGCTTAACTTTACCATTTTTTTTATTTGAACAGAGTTTATGGAATTAATCAGGTTAGCAACACTTTTAGCAACTGTGCCTGTGTCTTTAATAACCTTAATGGCTAAAGCCATCTTAACCGCTTGACTTAATACTTTTCCTAAAGAACTGAAGTCTATAGACTGTACAGACTCTATGCCTGATGAAAACACATTTTTCACTTTAGCAAAGAAAAGCTGTATAGAATCAACCGTTTTTGATAAATTTCCAGATGGATCGATAGCTTTTATTTTCGATTTTATAGCATCAATTATAGCCCCTATACGATCTATAAATGATTCTATGCCACCGGTATTAGATTTAGAGCCGCTATCTGTTTTTGTGCCTGTCATTTTATCTGCGGCTTTAGCGGTCTCCCCAAACAGGAGTTTTAGCTTAGCCAATGGGCTAAATACACCTGGAATCTTTTTACCAAAGACAGCAAGCGTTGTTATAATCGCTTTAAATCCGCCAACAAACTTATCTTTAATGTCGAAGTGTCCTAATTTATTAACAAAGGTCTCAAAACCGGATGCAAAATGATTTATTGCACCTGTTAATAATTTTCGAATAAACCGTAAAGAATCGATAAGTGACTGCTTAATAAAATGCATGGCACGACTGTTCTTTATTTTACCGAATAGGTCGGCTAGCTTTGTCTGTAACGACTGTGCACCGACTTTTATCTTAGAAAATAGAAGAACAAACGAATCACCAAGCTTATCCCAAGCACTTGAACTTTTTACTGTGTTTTTTATTCTACCGAAAGCCCCAGCTATTTTCTCTCCAAAAGTGGTAGCACCAGCGGAGACCTTATGTAGGACAGTTTTGTTCGTTTCTAATAACCCTATCCAGTTTTTAAACCGTTCAGTTGCGGAAGCCAAGCGACTACTTACTGAATTCACTCCTGTAGTCCCAAATTTCACTAATGGGGCGAGGGTCTTCTTTGCCGTTTTACCAAACGACTTTAATATTTGCCCGACGATCTGAATACCGTGGTATAGTCCACCAAATATATTCGCTGAAGCTTTTAACACATTGTTGAGTGTGTTCGCCTTAACCTCGGCATGAGATTGTGCAGTTGCTAGTTTTGTTGTTTTAGAAGCCGCTTCTGTTGCGCTTTTACCGACTTTATCCGTTGCGGCAGCTACTTTAGCGAGTGCTTCTTTCTTCTTGTTGGTTCCATCAGCAACTTTGATGTTAACCTTATCAAGGTCGAAGTTCGCTTTGATTAAAGCATTAACATAACCTTGAACATTCTTGTAACTTAGTCCTATAGCTTTTAGTGAGTGCTTTCTAGCCTCACCAGTACCATAGGCACCTTTATTCCAAATATTCCAAGCAGCTTGTGCTTCCTTTTTAGAAACGACTAAAGCCCCTGTGGTTTTCTTGATTTCACCTTTAACTTTGCCGCTAGCTTTTGCGAATCCCTTAGCGGATTCGTTTACCCCTTTTGCGGCTTTGGAAGAATCTTTCTTAATCCATCCGAAATGTTTACTTACTTTCGTAAGCGTGTTGACAGCAAAATCTGTCATTTTGACGGAAGCCTTATTTACCTTATCGATGAATGGGCCAAGTGCTTCGTGGATTCCGTCAATGATTGGAGCCAACGTATTAAACAGATGACGAAGGTTGATTAACTTCTGAGTCTGAACATCGGCACCAATTCTTGATAAAGCGGCTTTCATGTTTGCCAACGAACCGGTGTAGGTCTCATTAGCTTTTGTGGCATGTTCACCGAACGCTTCGTTCATGGCTGTGGAGAACGTTTTAAAGTCCAACACGCCAGCCGAAACAAGTTCACGAACGTCGGCTTCGGTTGCTTTCTTAGTTGCTGCAAACGCTTTTACAGCTTTGTTCCCTGCTTTACCAACTTTATTAGCAAAGTCTAAGATATGCTCTTTCGCACCTTTAGTGTTATTGATGTACTGAGCGATTGTAGCGGACGCATTGATACCTCTCTGAGAAATCTGAAGTAACTGTGTACCCATCAAACGCCCTTGACCGGCAACCTGAGCAAAGATTCGACCAATATCAGAGAAACTTCCACCGGTCATCGCAGCAAGACCTGCGACACCCTTAAGATGGCTTTCCATCACCTTGGAATCTTTGATTCCGGAAGCCATCAACTGAGATGCAATACGAGCAGCCTCGTCCAAGCCATAAGCCGTTCCACGAACAGCGTTGTTTACAGCTTCTTTAAGAGTGATTGTGTGTTCTTTTGCTGCTTTCGTAGCATCGTCCCAGTTACCCTTAAGACCTTCAATCTGGAATTTAGCTTGCTCAATGTTTAATGCTCTTGTGAGACCGCCTTGCTTGATTTGGTTCGGAATTGCTGTGAGTAAGCTTTTACCGAATCCCATAGCACTATGAGTTAGCGTACCGATGGCGGTAGCACCAACTACGCCCATCAAAGACATTCTGTGACTTACAGTATCAACACTTTTGTTTACTTTACTTAAGTCGATAGAATTTACAGCGTTGCTGAGTTCTTTCGTATTTCTACCAGAACCTATCTTTTGAATCGTAGAGTCGAGCTTATTAAGAGACTCAACAGACTCTTTCGTTTTACGTTCAAAATTCTGATTGTCGAATCTAAGAACGACAACTCTTTCTTCAATGTTGCTCATAGTTTAACAATCTCCTTACAAACGTTTTCTTCTATAGCATCAAAAATTGGTCTCATAGCTGGGTTGATATAGTCTCGACCTTGGACATATCCTCCGGTACCAGTTCCATGGCCGTACTGTAAAATAATGGCAATCGGAACGCCTTTAACAATGTGTAAGTTTTTCCAGATAATAGAAATATTGGTTTGGCTGTTTCTGATTTCATACGACCAAGAATTAGCAGTTATTCCGGAATCAACCGGCGTCGCTGCGGCAAGAGCCTCTACTCCTTGCTGAGCATAACTATCGAGTTTAGCGAAAATCTTTTCCAGTTTTAAATCGTGAAGCCACTTTCCAGTCTTATCAAAACTTCCATGAACATTTACCTTAAGCATATTTATTACCCCATGCTGCCCAGACGGGCACGACGAGCATCGTTTATCGCTTTGTTCTGCGCTG
Source organism: uncultured Eubacteriales bacterium (assembly GCA_963542695.1). Classification (GTDB taxonomy): domain Bacteria; phylum Bacillota; class Clostridia; order Peptostreptococcales; family Anaerovoracaceae; genus RUG100. Next base: position 45,145 of record CAUTYX010000001.1, on the reverse strand, counting down.
CTATTTCTTTCTTAGACATTTTCTGTCCCTTATTGTTTTCGGCAATGCAAACACGAATGAGAGTCATAAGCTTGTTGAAATGCCATTTCTCACATTCAAAAGGAATACCTAAAGAAATCATCCAACAGTAGACTCTTTCGGCAGTTATAATTTCTGGAGATGGTTTTGATTGACTTTTCGGGAACCATGTGGCGGTCATTGGGTCGTCTATATACTTAGCGACTTCTTCAACAACCGATGGGGGAAGACTTGTGTATATTTTGGGGTCGACGCCTTTTGAGATCGTCATACATCGTATGTAATCCAGATGTTCTTGTCTTGACTTTGGCTTCTTACTAATGAATGGTTTCTGCCATTTTGATTCCCACTTAGAAATGGACATTAGAGAGTGCTCGAGCAGTAGTACCTGCTCTTTTGTATGTATAAACTCATCCGTTTCGTTATTAAACCATTCAGAGCCAGGTACTACTATCTTAAGCATTATTCACATTCCTTATACAGTTGTTGGTACTGGTGCAAGATTTTCTGGTTTAGCATCACCAATCATCTCGTCAGTGATTCCAAGACGTTTCTTTGCATCCTCGATAGCCTCTTCTGTGATTTCGAAGTCGCCAGGGATGATGCCGTTAACGAATCGAGCTGCTTCTTCATCGTTCGTCAGCAATTCTTCGTAGTACTGATCATATGCTTCGGTTTCGCAGAATTCGTCAAACAAAGGAACGCCATCTACTTTCTGAATGAACCGTTTTCCATCTGGGGATTTAATCCCATACGACATACGCATGAAATCCTTAAGTAATGTCGCCAATTCTTTCACGTCAACAGATTTGACAATACCCTCGATTTTCTTCTCAATGCCACCTGGAGTGTTCAGTTCAAGATCATAAATCTTAGATTTCTTCAGATGGAAATACAGTTCCTCAGTTCTTTCGTTACCTTCGTAGTCGGTATACTTGATTACCTTCTTATACATTCGTTGTCCCTCCTTTTATGGTATAAACACTATCTAAGCTTCAAACAGGTCGTTGATTTCACTAATCTTTGGCAGTTTAGCCTTAACATCAGTGCCGGAATTAGGGTGTTTTCCGTAAAGAATAAATTCTAATTCCTTCAACTTTGCAGCCTTTCCAGAATCGAGTTTGGTAGAATCGATAGTTACAATGGACGTAGTTGTGTTTGCGTCAACTGTTTCCGGTTCGGTTGTAACTTCCCAAGAGAACTGGATAGCTTCTGGGGAGTCGTTTACACTCTGGTACTGTCTTTCAGAAGTGGAAGCACTGCAACCGTAAACGATGTGCAACTTATATCCGTAGTTGTTGTACTTCGCATCGTTACCGATGATGCTTCTGTAGCAAAGAGCAAACTTTTTTCTAGGCTGCTGTCCGATTGTGATACCCTTAATACCGTTCAGCTCGGAGCTACCGTCACACTGAATCCATGCTTCAGGATATGTGTACGCTTCGATAGTCAAACCGAATTCTTCAGCACTGCGGATATCCAGATACTTTCTGTCATCGGCATAAATCGGGTTGGATTCTGCCCCGGAAGGAGACTCTGTGATAGAAGTCAAACCATTCCAAGGAACACCTTCTCCATACCATCCGGCACTGTCGTCCCATGGGTACAAGACACCACGTCTAATACCTGTTTCATACAATCTTTCTGCGTTTTCATCCCATTTCAACAGGATAGATTCGTTAGCCATATTTTTAATCCTTTCTAGTAATACACTTGGAATACCGTATGATGTAGGTTGTCTGCTACGAATTCCCTTTGGAAACTAATCATCGAAAGGGAATATAAAAGACTCTCCGGAATCAGAGAGTCTGGGTTTTTATCAATTACAGTCACTTGGTAGCCCTGTCTATATACGTATACTTTATCGTCACCATATTTAGTGCGAGAGTTATCTCTGGAATAGACAATGCATGGATATTTCATCTTCAGAGATTCAGGCGGGTCGAAATAGATATTTGAACACGCCTTTTTAAGCTCGTTATATAAATCGATTCTAGTCGACATTGTAAACGCCTCCAAGATTGATAATTATACGAGGATAATTAACCTCGGCAGATGAGATTTTCCATTTGCTTCCAAATAACTCTACGTACTTCATATGCCCGATATTTTTAGTAGCGTATGCATCGGCTATTACGCTGATTTGATTACTTATCACAATATCATCGTTAATCTTCTGATTACCGTCGGTTCTCCAAGATTGACGAATGATATCTCCGTAATATGTAAACTCAGCACAACCAGGACTCCATACGCCAGGCGCAGTTTCAACCGTGTCCTCAAAGCCGATTTTTCCACAAAACTTTGCCATAGTTAAACCTTTCCGTTAATCAACTGCCATTTTGAATTATGCAGTTTTACTTCTGTAAGTGATTGCAGACTTAGGAGTTGTCAAAGCCCCACTCATACGAGTTTCAATCAGATATTTCATCTGGTTGAAGTCGATATCAAAGTCTTCGAACAGGTCGGTCTTGCCGCCTTTGTCAGCACCAACATAGTAGTCTGCCAAGTTAACAAGAACGGCCAGGACTGGGTTATTATCTTTGTCTTTCAATCCTTCCATTACAGGAACAGTTACGATTTCCTTAACTCTCAGCTGAGTAGCCAATGCTGCTACATTGGAGTACAGAAGATGACCGATGCCGTCTTCAATCAACAACAAGTCAGCCAGCATATCTTCTGTTGTGAACAGAGTTGGTTCTCCTGCACCTCTGTAGTCCTTACGAGAACGAATTACAGATGCGATAAACGCCTTAGCCTTTGCACTAGAAGTTGCGTCCGGTTTAGTTGTAACGTCTACTTTGATTGTGTAAAGGTCGTCATCGAATGCGATTGGTCTGATATGGTCATGCTTGATATGGTCATCGGCAGCAGTGGATCTGCCATCACCAATCAACATAGCTCTAGCAGCTTCCTCTTCTAGCATCATTCTCATTTCGCCCTTCAACCAAGCTACAACATCGAAATCTGTGATATCAGAGATGTCGTCCTTGTCCAGCTTCTGCTTCTTGTAGATTGTCTGTGGGTCTGTAGATCTCTTCAGCAAAGTGAATACCTCTTCGACCTTCTCTTTACCCTTCAGGTATCCTCGAGCTCTTGCTTCATCCATTGTAATATCGGCATGCAAAGATTTGATTCGGCTGAATGGTACGTTATGTACGCCACTCATAACTTTACCAACCCATTCGTTCTTTCTCTGGATAAATCCAGGAACGTTATTTACTGCTTTTGCATCTGGGAATAGGTAATTTACGTTAGCCATTCCGTATGTCTGCGGGGATCCGTCAGCGTTCTGAACAGCGTGTTCAAGAACGCCTTCTTCAATGTAGGAGTCTACCATTTCTTTCAAAGACCCGTATCTTTTAGCATCAGAAATGATTCCATGCTCCAGTTCCAACTGCTCTGCGTGGCTCAGGTATTCGCCAGTGTTACTGTCGTTGTCGAATACATTGTGTTTCATATCGTCGTCCTTACCTTTCTTCTTGTGATCTTTTGTGTCATCATCATCGTCGACGTCATCCTGATTTTTACCTTCGGCTTCAGCCAACATCATTCCGATTACGATTTTCTGATCTTCGTCTAAACTATCGATTACGGCTTGTACATCGATATCGCCTTCGTTTTTTTTCATCTTTTTACCTCCTTCGCCATCAGACGCATCATCTTTCTTTTTATTACTGTCATCGTAGTGGTAGAGTTCCAAGTTGTACTCATCTGGCGTGTAGATTACTGCTTCGTCTAAATACTCGGTGCTTCCGTCGTCGTGTTTGATGTATGGGACATCAATCACAGCGCCTGGGTTAGCACCGGCAATAACTAAAGACACTTCACGAATAGCCCCATGAAGTACCTCTCCATTTTTTTGTTTTAACTTGTTCGCATAAATAGACATCTGCGTGATGTCTTTATGTTCAACAAGTTCTCTTGCTGTCTTGGCGTCTTCTGTATTATTCAAACTGCAATACGCATAAACGCCTTCCGGTCTGTCTTCTAACGTTGCATGACCAATGATATTAGACATGTTGTTTCTTTCATGTCCCCATACCAAAGGCACTGTGGCGCCACTCTGATGTGCAAAAGCACCCGAGCAAATAGTTCGTCCGTCAGAACACTTCAAACCGCTTCTAGTGGCCCATCCACTAAAATCGTACTGTTCAACTGCCATTTTGAATTTCTCCTTTCCCTTCTGTTTGGGGTGTCATCGGATTTAGTTCTTGACTATTGTGATTCAAGTTACTGTTTATCAATTGATCTGCTTTTGGATCATCTGCCGGTTTCCAACCGATGACGCCACGCATCTCGTTCGACGTTGCGATTTCATTTCGAGTAAACTTATCCGCCAGTTCGGCAATGGACTCTATCGTCGCAAGCCGGAATGGGTTTCTAAAGAAAACAATAGACTGCTTCTGAGTACGAGCAGTCTTGGTTAAGAATTTTCTTTTAAGTTCATCTGCTATAGCCGAAAGAATCGGTTCGAGCGTTCGGTTATAGTAATTAAGCATCGTCGCTTCATTAGCGGTACCTTTAAACACCTCTTCTGTAATTCCGAGCTGTCCATATAAAGTAGCCGTTAACTCTTTGATTTGATTGAGAAGGTTGTTCTCTGCTGGACGATTCAATTGTGTGATTCGTTCTGTTCCATCTGTATAAGCGATACCATACTTAGAACCTGCGAGCTGCATTTCTATATCTTTTCTTCTCTGCTCTGCCTGCTTTCGTCTAGCATCGGTCTTGATAACGTATGGGAGCTGAATAATAATATCCAGTTTTCCGGAACCACTTTGTTCGTCAATGTAATCCAACAGATTTAACTTCCTTATCAATCTTTGAAGAGTCGAGTTCGGCTCATTCATAACTGCGTAAAGAGGGTTTTCAACAATCGCTACCGTTCTTTTTGGAAGCGTTAACACCTCTCGTCTACCGGTACGTTCGTTATACACATCAACTTTTACGTGTTGTGGATACCATTCAAGAATTCGTCCTGTACGGATAGTCGCTATATCAAACGAATCTGTATACTCAGGGTTCTTTGTTGTGTCTACTGGAACCAATGCAACACAGCCCTCGTCCATCATAGACATAACGGCGTCTTGTATGAACGCTCTTCCGGTCTGGTCTATGTTTGCTTCGGTGGTTAGAACGTTATTTAACCCAGAATCTATAGTATCGATGTATCGACCATTGTCATCGAGTCGTGCATGTTCCAACGTTATAGCCGAAGCGTCAACAGCAATTCGGTTATACACGGCTGTTACAGCAGACCGTTCATTACCTCTTCTTAGTCGAACCCTATCAGGACGCCTAGAGTCTCCGATACCGATGTTGGTAGTTAGTGATTGTGTCGGGTCTCGTGAAGTGAATGCATTCCACGCATGTCTTATTCGTTCTGGTAATGTTGGCATTGTACTTTACACCCTCCCATGTGGATAGCGTCTCTTGTCTTGATTACCGGCGCTCATTTTGGAATCAGTAGCGGCTGGCTTTTTTGAACCATACGAGTATCGCATTGATACTTTTGATTTGCTAACGTTCGGTTTTTTCTTTGGGGATGTGGCAGACGTCTTAGGAGTCGAACTCGAGTCATGGTACTTAGCGAAGTACTTCTCTGCTTTCTTCTCATACTTCTGTGCCCGTTTATCTAAGCGGTTCAGCTTGGTTTGCTGTTTGGATTCCTTCATCTTCAGTTTTGCGATTCTCTTTTCGAATTTTTGTTCATATAAAGCCTTATTATTTGCTTTTGTAACAAACTTTTGGTACTTGAGTGCTTTTTTCTGCATACGTTCAGAAACAACCTTACCTTTTGCTTGGCGTTTTTGCATCTTCTCATACGCTTTGGCTCGGCCATGTGCGCCTGCTTTTTTCAAATATTTAGCCCTTGCGATTCTGTTTTTCTGCACATGGCGATTTGAATCTCTTTCAGATTCTATAGACTTTCGTTTCTTTTCTATTGATGATAGTTTACTTCGTACAGCATCGGCTTTATCACCAACTGCCTTCGCCTTTGTCTTAAACTTAACAGCTTTAGCTTGACCATGGTGGTATGGATTCTCTCCACTACCCCAAGGGTATCTTCCTGAACGCTTCGGCTGCCCTGTGTGTTGTATATAATGTGCCAAAAGAGTACCTCACTATTCAAACGCGTCGACATTTCGTCGATAGGCAATGTATGCGTCCATCATAGCCGCAACATTATCAATCTTCTGTTCGTGACGCTTTTTCAATAACTTTCTGTTTCCATTTGTATCTTCAACGGCGATACAATTGCCCATGGCAAATGTCATAAGTTTTTCGTCAAACAACAACATTCGTTCTGATGCGAGTTTCTTTAGTTCCCCAAGAGGTACCGATTCCGTTTTAGCGCCTTGAATAACTTTCTCAATACCAAACGGTCCATTCTCAGTTTCCCACCATTCAACAAATTCTTTGGCATTGTACGGGTCATACCCAAATGCTCGGACATCATACTGCATCTCTGAAACGTGTCTGTCTAAATCGTCATAAACATCCCGCATTTCTAATACAGTTCCTTCAAACACAATAAGACTTCCTTCACTCATGAATTCTTTATATTTTTCATGCATGGCTTTCGGTAGATTATCGAATGTTAAAGACGTTATATAGCTTCGTGTTTTAATACCGAAACTACCATTTTGAAGTGGGAACAGAAACGTAAAAGCACAGAAGTCATCGCCTTGAGAAAGGTCGGCTCCGCAAGCGCATGGCAATTGCCAGAACTTTCGTTGTCTATGCGGTAGCGTTTCTTCGTAAGTAAAGAAATAGGTATACCCCTCCATAGGTATACCAAATCTTTTAGCTAATATGTCGTTTCGAACTGATGGATTATTCTCGGCTCGTTCTACATCCAGTTGGTATGTTTCGTACGTTACTGTTTTTCCGAGATTAGGGTTCGCCTTTAGCCACGTTGCTGGATCGTTCACCTCATCGATGTTATCAAGCTTGTAATACCAGATGGACACGTGTGGGTTGTAATACTCGCCACGTAAGATGCTCATAAGCTCCATCTTAATAGTATCACCGATTCCGTTTCGGACAGTACCCTCAGAACTTGTGGCAAGTATCAAATAATCATCTAGTTTGGACGCCCCTTGTTCAATAGCACCGATAACATCTTCTCGAGTATCACCAGATAACCATTCGTCTACGGTTGCTACCTTTACTCTAAGTCCTTGAAGTTTATCAACACTCATAGGTCGAACTTCTAACATAGAGCCGGTTAGAAAGTTTTCAATGCCTTTCTTCGTGGAGGCAAGCTTGACTCGGTTTGCTTTTGAACCTGTCGTATTCTGCAACGATCCTTCTGTTAAGAACTTAAACAACGGACCTCTGGCTCTTGCAATAGCTGTTCTGAATGGCGAAAGAGTTTCCTCTGCCTGTTTCATTGTCGGAGCAGTTGCTATCTGATGGGTTGTCGAGGTGTCTACGTTCAAGTAATAACTGTGAACGCAGTAGTCGTACATAGACTTAGATCCGCCTCGAGCCATTATTAGGTATTGTTTATTTACGAGACGTTTCTTTATTTCTTTTGTGACATACCGACCTTCTTGACCATCTTTACCCGGTTCGTACACGCTTCGTTCTACAAAGTAATACCAACCGAATAGCTGTTCTGCCCACAAGGCAAAGGTGTCAAGAAGATTTAAGTCCTCACCATCTGTCAATGTTAATTCGTTGTTACAATAAGCGACGAACCCTTCGACGGCTTCATCATCGTAGTAGAACCCAGGATTACGAATGAGTTCGTCAATGCGGTTCATCTCCATCGATACTTCTTGGTTGACTGGTATTTCACCACGAATTACAGCGTCACGAAATTTGCCATAGTATTTAGGGACGGCTGTATTTGATAACATTCGTTATCACCGCCAATTACGTTTATCATCTTCGTATGGATCAGATAGTCTTAGACCATCATATCCATTATTGCTTGTTTTTCGTTTCGATGATTTCTTTGCAAGGTTGGTTGCGTACTTTGAGAACGTAGCCGCTTTGACGTCTTTCTTTTTTTGGTCGTTATCCTGACCCTTATTAACTCGAGCCCATTTATTACCATTAGAGAAAGTGTTGTGCACTTCTGCTGCGGCGTCGTACACACTCATGAACCGTTTTGCAATTTTACCAGTCGTCTCTACTTTTTTACTAACAGCATCAACCTTATCTAGGAACGATTTTTTATCTTGAGCCGATAAGTCCTTTAGCTTCTTCTCGCCCTCAAGACGTTTAACCGCCGTAGATATATCTGCGTTACTCATCGATTTCCTATACGCATATATTTTAGACGGAGAACCAGACTTTATAATCTTATCAACCTCTTCTGGCGATTTAGCAACACGATCCGTTTTATTTAATCTTTCTTCTTTAAGCTGCGTGTACTTTGCTTTGGACTTTTGCAGTTTACCGTGTGCGTTCCACACTTTAGCGCTTGCAATTTCTTTTCGGATATTAGACTTTGAATTCTTTAATTGCTGCTTACTTTTTTCAAGTGTGGCAGTATCTTTTGCCACTTTTTTAGCAGCGCGCCTTTCTTTTAACCGTGGTGGTAGCGCTTGTCCATGATGGTATGGGTTTTCTCCACTACCCCACGGGTATCTGCCGGAATGTTTTGGTGTTCCGGCGTGTGTTATATAATCACTCATATTTACTTCACCTTATTATTCTCAGCACCAACTTCTAATCGCCATTCAAATTCCTCAATCTGTTTCTTAATGGCATCGACTGCGAACGAATTTGTCGGGGGGTCGAATAGTAGCCGAACTCTTAAATAAACATAAGAACGTACGAGTTCTAATTCTTTTCCGGAAACAAAGTCTCTCCATGTGGCAGACTCGTCTTCTATTGTGAATGGCTCTTCTCCCCCAACACCTAACTGATTGAGGATGAAGAATGCGGAGTTTATATGTATGATGATATCCTCATCGAAATGTGTATAACTACTTTCAATGCCTAATATCTTCTTTACGCTCGTCAGTATACTGTCCATGAGATATCACCTCCTCCAGGGACATGTGTCATTTGGTGTTCTATCAACAACAGCCAAGTTTTTTATTATAGAATCGTCTCCGTAATGAATAGCTTGGTGCGTTGGGTTACGTTTTGTCAGTATGACAAATTCCGGATCCATAAGGCTGGGATCGCGGTCTATTACTTGCTGTTTGGTTATAGGATTCATATGGTGTATCAACAGCTGGTTCTTTCCGTATATTGGAAACCCGTCAACACCTAAATCGAAGCCATTGTCTCTCACTATTATTTGATTGCGAAACTGTCGCCACTCTGTAGAACGGTAGAACATTTGATTCAGATATCGGTCATAGCCGAATGTCTCAACGCCAACACTTGCGTCGAGTTTTAAATAGTTAAAGCGTTCTTCAAACGTTGTCAGTTCCAATAATTCCGAATAGCATCTAATCATTTCGAGCCACTATACAACCGCATTGCATCGAGTGCATTTTGGTATAGTTCTTCGGCTGTCTTCTGTGACTCGATGTTACTTGTCTTGGCTTCGATAAGTTTCTTTTGTTCTTTAAGAATGTCTCGTTCAATCTTGTCTTTAGAAGAACCTAGTTTTAAATAGTGGGTTATGACTTGAGAAGAAGCGGTTCCTTCTCTCAACTGCTTTTCTGCTAAATCAGTAGCTAGAGCAATGAGTTGTTTCTCTCTTCCTTCCGGTGTTGTTGCAGGACGATGCTGCTTTTTGGAAGCTTTTATATCAGAATTGGCTATCGCTTTGCGTCTTCCCACAACCTTTCACCTACCTTTCGTGCAGTTATAAACTACTTTTTGGTAGTTTCTTTAGAGGTATCTGAGCCCTATTCCACATTCCATAAAAGGAGGTCCAACAAATACACTACCAGCCAAGCAAACTAATTCCCAAATGCTACTCAAATACCTCTAAACAAACCACCACGTCATAAATTGATTTTGGAAAATACACCGCCGGAGAATTTTCAAAGAGGGCGGCGATGCAGGAGGGGGGCGTATTTTGGAAGACCCCCCCTCTAGGTATCATGAATTCAGTGCATAGGGTCTGTCAAAGACCCAAAATGATGAAATTTTACACTTTTTCATGATTTTTCCTTTTTTTATTTTTCGATTAAACTAATCTTCTGCAATAACTTTTTTATAAAATTCGCCATTATGAAGTCGTATGATATCGTCTATGGCTCGCTCAATAAACTCAAAGTTATCATTGTCACTTAAAGCAATTGAATCATTTGACACACGAGAAAGATATTCACTTGTGTGATAACCATGTGACTCGTCATACGCATACCATTCAGCGAATTGTGTGAACACATCATAAGGATTGTCGACTGTTGTCAATCCAACTCTTCTAACTGAAGACACAATATCACCTCCAATGGTTGTACTATACACGCTGATATATACATGCCTTGTGGTATGCGTAGATTATATAGGTGTTATTCATATCGGTATGTATATCGTTGTACGGCATATACCTGTTGTACCGTGTATGCATGGGCATCACATATGTTCTATGCATACTTAGATACTGTCGATACAGATACGCCAAGCATATCCGCAATCTCTCTCTGTGTGTAGTTACCAGACGATAACAGACTACGAATACGCATAACTTTAGCATTAGAAACTCCACGCTTAGGTTTAGGTGTTGCACGGTCTCGAACACTATCCATATCTGCGGTTTGAAGTATCTTCATCAGGGCCGTGTGGGATATGGCTCCTGCCTGTATTGCGTTCCATTCTCTCTCAGATATGTCGAACTCGGGGCGCTTAGAGTTACCACTCACCCTGTATCTAGCACCAGATACTGCTTGTGCCCGTATCTTCTTGAGTCTATCCTTATCTTCATATAGATCTGGGTGATCTTGCAGTGCAGCCCTTACCGTATTAGTGGCTATCATCTGTGCCTGTCTCTCTAATGGCTTACGCTTCATAGTGTCCTTCATCTTGTTGTTGAGGGACGCTACTTCTTTGGCGTAGGTCTCTGCCGCTGTGGCGGATCTCTGTAGGTTGGGGGTACGCATTGATTCCAGGCGGGCTTTGTTTGCCATGGCCTTGAGGTTGTTAGCGAAGTCTGCATATAGCCTTTCGTTGGCGGCGGGGTTGTTTGACATCAAGGTACGTGCGTCCTTAGTCTCCGCCATCTTCGTAGACTTCTGCTGCTTTAGTGTGGTTGACTGTACCCAGTCACCATTTACTTTTTCAAGCTTCGTTCGACCTGTGTATCCGTATATCTTCTCACCTGTCTTAGGGTCTACTTTTACATAGTCCTTTCTTTCAGGTACATACTCAACACTCTTAGCCCTAGAGATAATAGTGGATGCACCACCAAACTTACCGTCTTCTTTTTGTTGATACTTACGTTTTAACCCCGCTATGTCGTTATCTTTATAACTGGCACGGTAGTCAAGTCCGTGTTTCTCAGCGTCGATAACAACCATCGAATGTCTTACAGCTCTGGCTAATTCTTTATCTGTCGCACCCTTTATAGTCATATCTGTAATGAGATTACTAACCTTACCCATTTCTGTTTGGGTCTGCCCTTTTGTCATTCGCTTCATACCGTCATAGCCTTTGTATACTTCTTTTGGTTCGAAGTTGGCTAGGTCGGCTAAGGGCTTCTGATGTTCTACTTTGACACGGCTGTTGACAGGTATTACAAGTGCCGTATCACCATCAAAGTCAGCGCCAGACAATTGTTCCGCTACTCTAGGATGAATTCCTATAGCATCTGGGGCATTACCAACAGTCTTTTTAGCAACCTTAGTAATATTGTTCACCTTCAATTGTGGGATTTCGAATTTCCCACCATGAGGGTATCGAATAAGAACGACGCTTTCTCCATTCCTATAGTTCGGTGCGTATATCTCGTTAGGTTTTATTTCAGGAACAGGTATCAACACATGCGATGCTTGCCTTGGTAGTGCTGCCGCTTTCAAATGAACTGAATCATAATCACAAGACTCTGCAAACTTGTCCAAAAGAACCTTCTTAACTGTAGGATTTGTGATTGATTTTAGTTCTTCGAATTCGGCTTTCTTGTCATCTAGCGTCAAGGTGAGCTGTTTCTTAACCATGTCTTTTGGTTGCTTGGAAAGGAACTGGGATGATAATGTTTTGGACCAGTTACTCCAGTCACCTTCCTCATTTACGATGTTGATAGCCGATTGATGCTGTTTCCCATCTTTTCCAATGTAGTGGCGTTGTGCTTTTACTAATTGTTCTGATGGTTTGATTGTTGCACCGAACGGATTCTCCGGATCGTCTTTTAATGGCTTCAAAACAGTGTTGTCTTTTGGGCCCATTTTGGGAACGTCTTTTGTTTTGTTTGTATTAAACACAATGTCTACACCTTTCGGCATATTGTCGCTATACATAGCCATTCCCTTTAGATAGTGGGTACCATCAACTGCAATTCTTACTTGTGCATAGTTGGCTTTCCCAAGAGATATGTCATCTACGTTTCGACGAAGTTGAATGATACCGTCCATGTCTTTACCACCATCTTCGGCGTATCGAACTTGTACGCGTTTGCCATCGATATTTACAGGCGGTTCAAGGTTACGAACGGTTCTAGTAGCACTTTCTTGATACCCATCAACCAAACGAATCTCGTTATTTTGGGCGGCAACAAATGCGTCACGCCACTGTTCCTTTTCGGTACGTCCATCAACTTTAATAAGAACACTGACATTTGTATTCTTGCCAGTGTTCATCTGTTTGATTGGTATTACGAGTTTGTTATACTCTCCAGTTTCGGTTAGTCGTTTTACAGCAGTGTCGAGGCGTGATTTATTCAAGCCTATACGCTCTGCTGTACCAGGTCCAACATCAATATACTTCTTCTCATTAACCGCCTCTTTAAGCATATCCATACCAGCATCTATTTTGGAAGCACGTACAGACTCGCCTCTCTCCAGCCTGTTTTTAACAGTAGACCAAGGAACGCCGGCACGATTAGCAATGTTTGTAATAGACAGTCCTTTATCACGCCATTCGCTCCACATGCGATACTCTTCTGCTATTTTGGCATCTTTAGCAGCAGACCGCATTTGTCGTATGTCACCAGAAGAGATGTTTAACACTTTAGCAATCTCACCATCACTCTTTCCTTCAGCACGAAGAGCATTGGCTCTTGTTAGTAGCTCGCCATCATGTTGCCCTGGGTTTTTACCGGAACCATATGGAAAACGTCCCGAATGGTATTTAGTACCGATATGCTGAAGTTCGCTACTCATTTTGGTTCCTCCTGTTTCAGTTCTGTAATATTCTTGTTAGCCAGAATAATCTGGTCTATGATAGCCATTAGTTCATCTGGCTCCGGATTATGTACGACAACCTCATTGGATTGGTATATACGAAGCTCTACAGTAATCTCTGACGGCTTCTTTTTGTACTCTAAACAAAATAGACCAGCATATAGTAATAACTGGTCCATAGAGGCTTTTGTGACGCCGGTTTTTAAATCATGAATTCGAAGCTTCTTTTGTCGCTCATTGAATACTATTGCATCTGCTGTGCCAAAGCAGTACTCTGAATAGTACAGAATTTTCTCTGGCTCCATGTGGTAACCAATAGCGTCATTCACATAAGCGTTTAGTGTTTGTTTTGATTTTGGAAGCTTCTGTTTACGTTGTATGCAAGTACACGCAAACTCGTGGTCTTCGACACCTCGTTTAATTGCTTCTCTGCTTTTTAGCAGTTGTGCAAATCTAGCTTTGTCTTTATAACGTAGCCAGTAATGGTTGCTTGGGCTTAAGATAGCGTGACAACCTTCAAGATTGTAATGCTCGTTGAAGATCATATAACACGTCCTCCTTGTTGTCTGGGTGTATAAAAGCACAAAAAGACATACGAGCCATCTTCTCTACATAATAGTTTTGATTGGGTTGTTTCCGTGCGTTCTTTGTGCGTTTACATTCCAAGGCACCCCATTTGTCTCTATACAAAACAAGTAAGTCTGGAATACCTTGCATGTATGTCGGGTCGTTCTTAATAACAACGCATCCTGGAAACATGTGTTTGATGTCTTTTATCAATTTTTTCTGAAAATCTTTTTCTAACATGGTTCCTCCAACACAAATTCGCAAAAAAATAATGAATAGAAGGGTGTATGAAAATTCCTCACACTACCCCTCTCTCCATTATATGCGATGTTTTTTTGGTGATTTTGGAAGTCACTGTTTTACATTGGTGAACACTCCTTTTTGCATGAACATTGTCTCATTAAAGGTTTTCTTCTTACGTAAAGTCGTTGATATTGCTCTATCTATTGGGGCATTTGAACGAAGATGGATATAATACAAATCCTTAAACGGTGTATTGAGTCTATCAATTCGTCCTGCTGCTTGTACCATGGTTTTAAATGAATAGTTTTGTGAATAGAATACGATGGTATCTGTTGTTGTACAGTTCCAGCCCTCTGCACCAGCAGTGTACTGAACCAAGTACACCCATTCTTCTGATTTTGGAAGTGGGTCATGTTTGTGTCCATTCCACTCAAAGATTTTATCTTTGTCTGTTACGGTGCGTAACAACTCTAGTTCATAATCAAAGTTGTAATAGACAATCATTTTGGGATGGTCTTTAATTAAGCGTTGTATTGCTTCCAATCTTGAGTGGTCACTGTTGATTACTTTACGCATAAGGTAACAGCAAGCTGAAATGTTTTGTATTGGTTCGTCGTCATATATATTCCACCTGTCTTTGGATACGGTGTTATAAAGCACAGTATCATATTCGACGAGGACTGTTTTATTATGTCGTACTGCTTTCTTCTTGTGTGGCATTAGTACTAAGATATGTTTTCTATTCGAGATGAGCTTACCAACGTTAACATACTTACTAACTTTCGGGAACTTCGTGTATCGGCTATAGATTACATGTTTTTTAACAAAGTCTGTTTTGTTTTTATAAAAACCATTAGCTATAAACACCGGTATATAATCCATCCATGAATCACCAGGCGTTGCACTTAACAAAATCCATTTGTTATTTTGGGCGATTCGTATAAACGTCTTTGCCCAAGCACCATAGCCAACCACACGTTGTTCGTCGAAGATAAAGAACGAGTCCTTAACCTCCTTATACTTACCGATATTGTTCCAAGAATCGATATGGACTTGAATTCCGCAAATACTATTCTCTTCATTTTGGGATAGCATAAATACAGCACATTCATCGTCCCATTCTTTTGTATCTCTCTTTCTAGCGGTGGTGATGATGTACAAATTCATCGTCTTTTTCGGTTTCTCGAAAACTTGATCAATCTTTCCATCACATATTTTGGTAAAAAAATAAGCAAGAGCTGTTCTACTCTTGCCTGAACCAACACCACCGCATAGAAGAGAGCCTGGCTGCATTCGATCTATCGCCTCTTTCTGATGTGCATATAAATCGATAATCATTGGCCTCTACTTAAAATGGTATATCTTCGTCTAACTCTTCAATCGTTGGTGCTCCATTTTGGGAACCAGCAACCACATCGGCATATTTGTCCATAAACGGATTGTCTTCAATCTCAACAAACATCGCATCGAGATATACGGATTTTCTGGATTCGTCATAAGTTTTTCCGTCTTTCATCTCCCACGCACTAAGGGTCAAATACATGTCGTGGATTGATGTGATATCTGCATCGTCAAGAAGTCCGATAGTAGCATCATCCAATAGAATCTTATTCCGTTTGGTTGCCTGAATTACTGTTGGCGGTTTAGAGCCATTGAAGTTAACCTTAACCTGAAGGTATGTAACTGGGACCTCATCCTTATCTTTTGGTTTTGTGTACTTCACATTGATTCCGTCTTTCTCAAGGTCGGCAATCTTCAAGTCATTTTTTCCATACTTGTATCCGGCACCCTCTTTAACCACGACAGTGAAGTTCTTAGCATTAGAATTCTTGTTGTAGTTCATTTCCGGATTACCGCTGAAGTTTGGTCTCCACTGTAGCTCTGCTTCTGGAATAAAAATCTTTTTTCTAGGTGTTTTCTTGTAAGCCATTTTGGTACCTCCTACTTAAATGTAAAAATGTGTTATGAAATAAACCAATTAAAGTCTCCATGCTCGGAAAGACTCGCCTTGGCATCATCAACTAGGGCATCGAAATACGATATATCGATATCCGATTCTTTATTAAGGGCTGCGACGTCTTCTGATTCAAGCCAACGGTAACCCTTACTACCACCAACTGCATTGTAATTATAATCTTTCTTTCTAAGCAGAACGCCTCCACCACATCCATTTTGGATAGGGCAGAACTTTCCTGCTTTTCCAACAAAGTGATAATCATGTTCATCTTCTTTAAGGGTTTCATTCATGTCAAGATACATCGCTGTTGTGACAGTATTGGTAACACACAAATCCTCAAACCCAATCTTCTCTTTACTAAACAAAGTCTTGAATACATATGGTTGAGCAAATTGTTCCCCTGTTGGGTCCCACATTCCTATCTTTTTCGGTTTCTCATGCCATGCATACTTTGCAATGTACACAGACTTGTTAACGAGACACATCTTCTCAATAGTTGCCTCATGCTCGAATGTGTATCCATACTTCTCTCCAAACTCCATAACGAACTTTTTAATTTCATCATCCGCATCAGGAATTTTAATAGAGTCAGTTTTTATGTGTGCCACTTTATATCCTTTTGCTTGAACCGCTTCTTTAAGGTCAATCATAAACAACGCCCCACGCTTAGCAACGATGTTATCAATGTTACGTGGGTCTTTAAATGCATTACTGAATCGGGCGGCTGTTAATCCGTACACAGAGTTAATCGCAATCTTCAATGCATACGCCAACGCATCCGCTTGACTCTCATCATCCAAGTACTTTGACAAAGCCCCGTTTAACATCGTTTTGGCAGTATCGAAATCTTTATGCTTCACAGCCAAACGGGCAGCCTTAATTTCACTGAACCTCTCTGTATATGGGCCAAACAAATTAAGATTCTCAATCGTAGTCGGATGCATAGACGCAATGTCTAATAACAATACATTTTGGTACATACCTGGTTCAGAGTATACATATCCTCCTTCACCTGTAACTTCGCCTTTATATGTACTCTTGCCTTGCTCGAATTTGTAACCGGGAAACTCTTTCGATAAATCGGTATACACAAATTCATTTTGGGGGTTCTGTTCTTTTCCGAACATAATCCTACTCATGAGTGTACGCGTCGTATCGTTTGGTGTGTTTCTGGTTTCGTCGTTCAACAAGTTCGCCACATCCGCTAATATCTCTCTGCATTCGAAGTCTGCCTTCCTTGCATGAAATACTGCTTCTGTAGCGATAACGTCATTGGTACAATACCCAGCAACTTCATTCCACAAGGATTCGTCTACTGGTTCATCCCATGGTATTTCCATTTCCTGATGGTGTAGTCCTAATTCGATCTCAAATTTCTTAAGACTTTTCTTATCAGTACTGAAGTCATATACGTCAGCATAAGACAAGTTGTATGCTTCTCTAAACGTAAAGTCACGTTTACCGTTAATAAGACCTTGAGAAATTCTAAACAACTCGTAGTTATCAGCCTCCATAACCATTTTGGCATACAGAATATGATTGTCGTACCGTCTGTTGTTAAAGCCTATCAACCGATGCTCACATAACGCCGCTATATCCATAGGAGTTGGATTAACCATTTGAACCGGCTCTCCACCTTCTGGTTTATACACAACCACAAACAAATTCGGATAGACCTCGATATCAAAGAACACTAGGTCATCTTCTTTTGCTGCAATTGGCTCTGACGGATGGTCTGAATGAAACTTCATTTTGGAAACAATGGTTAAACAAGTACGTGCTTGATTGGTACTATTTGTCGCAAAAGCTGTAACAGCCGCTTTCATATCACTGACGTCATATGTGATACCATTCTCATAGCATTTGTCCAATTCACTTTTAATGAAATCAATTTCCGGTTTTGTAGAGCCATGATGCTTCTTGACCAAACAGTTCTTAATAAACGAACGTATACCTTTCTCTGTCTGTATAGCTTCTTCACTAACCACTTTCTTCACCTCCCTTTTTGGAAGTCCACTGCTAATCATTGCTATTGGTAGTGAATTACATTTACTGAGTCGTCTTCTAAGTGAAGATTTTCCAGTGTACGTTTTTATTTCAATATCTTCGTCATACAAATGACTCAACTCATTAACATCACCCTCATACCAGTAATGTAAATGTATTCCTTCACCTCCTTTACTCAATTCACCATATGTTTTTGGGAACTTACTGACCGCTTTCAAATTCTCCGCAAACGATTTTTCACCGCTGTCATCTTTTATATCGAAATCGATGGTTATCAAATTCTCAGGCGGTCTCACCCAATGTAGTTTCGTTGGGTCTATACTTTTCATTTTGGTTTTAACGGAATCCCATGCTCTTTTAGGGTTGCCGTCCTTATTCGCAAGCTGTGCAGGACAATCGGCAAGAACTTCATCTAGCATACTTGTTGTTGCGTCTTCCACAACAAACCACGAATCTTCCGATTGCTTCTCCTTACTGTTTATTTTGGAAAGCTGTTCGTCCGGATCTCTCTGAACAAACTTATCAGCTTTAAAACCAACGTAATAGTTACGGAGATGCGCACCCTCAAAGTGACCGTCTTGTATAAACGCATCGAAGTAATTCATAAGCTCGGTACGAACCTTTCGCATGTTGTATATGTAATGCACATTAGCATACGTACAATATTTCTTATACAACACCCAGATGTCTTTCAACTGCACAACGTCTTTCTCAACAAACATGTCATAGTATTCATCCATGAAGTCATAGAAATCATTTGTCGCTTGAAGCATACTGGTCGCTACATAGTTGTCGTAGTACGAACGTCCTAACGTTTTATACACATCCAAGCAATGCTTTGCAATACCACTCAATTCGAACGGAATGCATTCCATCATTTTGGAATACTCTTCGTACGGTATTTTCTCTCCAGATGGGGAAACATCAATCAGTCTTCTAAGTAACCCTGACTTACCACCTGTAATCTTGACAGGTTCATTAGTACCGATAAACAGGAACGTATTCAGAATAATCGTATACTTGCTTTGAAATTTCTCATTCAACTCCATTGGCTCATGCGAAACAATACTGTTTATTTTGGTATTATCCTCTAGCCGAGACAAGTCGCCGTCATGTTGTATACCAACAAGCGGATTATTCTTGAACGATTCCATAGCGAATGCATTACTGGATTGTCCTAACGCTTTTGCATCGAAGGTGCAGTAGTACCCTTCAAACAGTTGCTGAATAATATTTAAAAACGTAGACTTACCGGAACCGGCACTACCATATAAAACAATAAATTTTTGTATCTCTCTAATGTCGCCGGCAATAACAGCTCCGACAGCCCACTCCAGCTTTCGTCTTTCAGGAGGCGTGTAGAGAGTTTTCATCAATGTATCGTAGGCATCGATTGATGATTTTTTTAATGGGTATGTCGCTGCCTTACTAACATAGTCTTCCCTGCCAACTTTATCACCGTCAAATGTAATTGCATTGTCTAGTGGTTTGAAGTTATCTCTGAGTTGGCGTTGAACAAATTTATGCCAAGCGTCGATAGACCCAGACTTGGCGTCCCACATATGCGAAACAACAACTCGTTCGTCATCCATGTGTTTTACATTTTGGGCGTACTCGTCCAACACTTCGTCAATAAGGTTGATTGCGACTTGTTCGTCGGTAGACCACATACCCGTATGTTCGTTATACACAGCATAGAAATCTCCACCACGTATCATTAAATCTTTCAGACGATTCTTTATAATAAACCGTGGATAAATTTCTACCACTTTTGTTTTTGGGTGATGTGTTTCACCGCACATTAAGAAATCTAACATTACACGTTGAGACCTCCTTTCCCTTGTAGTAGAAATAACGTCATTTTGGTTGTCTGGTGCTTTTTCTGCTCTTTTTCGCCTCCACTCGCTCCGTCAACTACTATTCAAGCCAAAAATTAAAGGAATCGTAGAAAAACACGAAATCCCACTTTCCCACCAAATAAAAATTTTTATATATATAAAGATATATATATTATTATTTATTATTTTTCCCTAAGAATATTATAAAAGTGGGAAAGTGGGATAAAACAAGCAAAAACGTTCAAATTCCAACGATAATTCAATCCCAAAAGGCTCGAAAAACTGGGATAAAAGTGGGATTTCAAAACCCAAAAGTGGGATAACAGTTAGACGCTCCTAACTCATGTCCCAGTTTTTATCCCACTTTGTCCCACTTTTTTCCCAGTTTTTAACACCAAAGTGGGATAACGAAAAAGCACAAAAATACATCATTTATCCATAAAATATACGGACATTTGCCCCCAAAGTTCCATTATTTCTATTTTGGTATCTTGGTCTAACGTCTCTTTAATAGGTCTAAACGGAGACCCAGTTCCATCGGGATCATAATCACGATCCATAAACTTATCCAACATCACCTCGACCGCAAACGCATCAATGCTCGTGTCGTCATACCGCGTCAAATCCATATTGGAAAGCATTTCCCAGAACCAATCGCCTGTACGGTCATCGTACGCCACATTAGCCATTACGTCTCGCTCAATACGAGCAGCAAACCCTACAAGCATCTCCAACACACTGCATGGACCAGCAAGCAAATGCGTTTCTGACGGTTTGATTCGAGCCATCTCTACGAATTCATCACGCAACGCAATGCCGTCATCGCTTCTATTTTGGTCGTTCGTAATAACCCAATAGAACTCTTTACTATGTAATAAAGAGAGGAGAAACTCATATCGCTTCCCCTCCCTATCAAATCCACCAACTCGTTTTACGAGCCACTGGAAGTATCTAATATCTGTATCATTCATTTTGGGCGTCTCCTTCATGCTTCTCTGAGTACTGGTCGCTCGTGCAACTAGCCTTCAGCAACTCGTAATCAACGCCTATCTTACGGTTACGTATGAACATTTGGTCACGCGACGTGTCTTCCAGGAACGCCTCAAGCAACTCCTCACCGAAATACGAGTTGTCAATCGGATCAATCCCATCGTCCGTGGTGCTTCCTAAGTACGCTACGTCCTCTTCACTCACTACAACGCCGTCCTGATAGACGCAAACGCTTTCCTTAGAGAAGTCCAGTCTTGTTTCGTCAAATTGGTTTTCCGTAATCTCCTCAGGCTCGAACGACAAGTCCTCTTCATGCTGTCGCTGATAGGCTTCAGCCGCAGCATCTAATTCCTCGTCCGTAGGCTCTTCTGTATCCGACACAGCGGCATACTTGTGATACGCAATAACCCTATCGACATTACCAACAGCCTCTTTGATTTCTTCGTCTGGGTCAACACGTTCAACCGTGATTTTGGAATCGCTTTCTTCTTTAGATTCCACATTGGCTTTCTCACTGTCCGCATCACGCTCACTAGGCACAGCAACCAATTCATATTCAATTTTATTATGTTTTGTCATGTACATATATGTCCCTATGGCGCCTGCCGCGGCACCACAGAGAAATATACCAATTCCTTTTGCAATCGTCATGTTATACGCTCACTCTCTTCAAGTCTTTACTGATGTCTACACTGTCAACATTGAAATCCAACCAGATGCATGGCTCGTATCCATTTACGAAATCCCTATTAGCTTCCTTATGGATGTTGTAGATATCGAAACTTACTTTGTTTTCTCCATTGTTCAGAACCCAACCAACGTTCGTACCGTAATAAGGTACGATTGGAATATCTAATTCACAGTATACTTCATTTAGTGTGACGTATCCACGTTTGTGAAGAAGCCGAGTCATTTCTTCTTCTTTATTCTTAAGGAACAACAGGTTCAACGTAGGATCTTTATGGAAGTAACGACTGCCTGCTTCAAAACACTTCGCATAACAGCTAACCTCGTCAGGCATTGTTATACTCACCTTTTCCGTCTTTGTCTTACCAGTTTCTTTTCCGTCCTTATCAACCTCAGGAACCTCGACTTCATTTTGGTAGATACCTTCTTTGATCTTACCCTTATCTTCTTCACTTACGACCTCGTCGAGTCTTCTAACTATTCTGGAATAGGACTGATGCAGCGCACCATATGCTGTCGTAATAGCCGCCAGACGCCCTGTAACAAGCTTATGACCATATAGAATACAACTAATAGACGCAATTTCCAATCCGATTCCCGGACCGTATGTCTTAAGAAGCATTTTGGCAGTGTCTTTTCTTGTCTTTTTCACACTCTCTGAGATCTGCTCTGGTGTGCCATCGCAAGCGCGGATTTGTTCGACTTCTTCTTTTCCTGCTTTAATAATATTTGGGCTTTTGTTAGCGGCTTTGATAATCATACCTGTCGCTACGCAAACACCAATAACACCCCCAATGACCAATGCACTAGGGGCGATGTCTTTCGCTTTCATACCGGCTTTAGCGGCTAATAGTTTTACGTTCATTTTGGAACTCCTTTCGTTAGTCGATAGCCTCGACTTTCGGTAGCTGTAGTTTCCATCCTGCTCTGGTGTGAATGATGTCTGCTTTCGCTAAATCAGTCCAACCATAGTTGTAATGTGCTTCTTCAGGCACTTGCTGGCAGGCTTCGTATATAATTGCAATAGGTGCATCACCGTAATCCATAATGCTATCCTCTAATGCCTTGAATATTGTTTCCGCATCGTGTCTAGAGAATGTCCAGTCACGGAACTCCTCAAATCCAGTACGCGATACAGTCTTACGAGAATCATTTTGGGAGCCTCGTTTTCCGTACTTGTCGTACTCTCTGTAACTAGGACGGTCTCCAGGACGACTACTGTATGACGTGTCCTCACCGAACATATTACCTAGGACTGCGCTCATGGCGTTGAATGCTAGGTGTTTTACGCCTGGAAGAGCCTCTTCACGAACGGCTCTGTGTATGGCTTCCTTCGGCGATTCATCAAAGAAAAACCGAAACACCTGCATGAATCCCGATTGTTTTGGTTTCATTACAGGTGCCTCAATACGAGCAGTTGTTTTTGGGCGTTCTTTAGAGCGTTTTTCTTCCTTATATTTCCTGGTGTTCGGCTCTAGTTTGTATTCAGCCATTGTTAGACCTCCTCTATTTGGATTGGTTTCGGTAAGTTAATCGAGTAACCGTCTTTGACGACTACTACGGTAACAGTCGATAAGTCCGTCCAACCATATATAAAGTCATCGGGATATGCTGCCCCACCGCATGCAAGTTTTAATGTTGCGAATGGGGCTTTGCCCGTTTGAGCGATCACATCTTTCAATGCGTCAAGAACCACTTTTGCGGATTCCTTATCGTCGAACACCAAATCATCAAGTTCGTCTCTTGACGGGATTTTGATAATTGGCTCGGCTAGATTTTCGTCATCATTGAGTTCATCTTCTACGTCGTTAGATGCCTCTGCCTCTTGTTTCTTAATGGCTTCCATTTCAGCCTTTGCTTCTTCAACGGCATTTTTGCATTCTGCGATTGTTGTGTCTACCTCTTCGATAGCCTCGCTGAATTTGTCATTGATTACTTTCGTTGCAGCAATAGTTATGCCTGCAACGCCGATGTGGCATGCTATTTTGGTAAGTCTGCCTGCGCCTTCCGGCATAAGAGTCTTAGCAGCAGCGCCGACAACCTTGCCGACGCACGCACCCATAACCAATACTGTTCCGTTCTTGGCTAGTTTTACCATTGTTCTCTTTTTCATTTTGGACCTCCTTATGTATTTACATCCCGTCATATCCGATTTGCGGTCTTGGGGAATATTTCAAGATTAGATACGGCTCTCCTTTGTATGGTGTGGCTCCGCCAACAAACGACACATCGAACAAGCCTTCGTGATTAGCTGACCATCCATACACGTCTCCAACTTCGCAAGCGTGCATTCCTGCTTCCTCTAAGAAATAATTAAATGAGACATAGCCATCAGAATTCATAAATTCGTTTGTCGTGTTTTTTGCTGCTCTAACAACCTCACAGTCAGACCTAAACCGTTGCCCAGTAATCGTATCGACCATCAACACATTTCCTTTGCCTGTGTCTATGATTTCACCATCCTCGGCCATTTTGGCTTCCGCCTGTTCCTGTAAGGCTCTGTCGACGACCTTCTCAACCTTCTTCTGTGTTGTTTCTTCTCCTAGATGCTTTGTGATACCTTGTAACGCCGTTTCCGATATTGTCGCCGCTGACAAAATCGCCGCTTGCTTTTTGGCATTTAGTCTATATCCGGCAATGCTGCACGCTACAGCGCCAGTGAATAATGTCGCAGGTACTACGAAGCATTTCCATGTCTTTTGGACGAGCTCTTTTTTAGTCTTAGGCTTTTCTTTTTGGACGATTTTATACGCCTTAACTGCACCTTTACCCATTGAGTAGAACGCGTACCCGTTCAACGCAATATTAAGAACTACCAAGGCTGGTGACCCATTTCCAGTTATTCCTTTGGAAATGAATTTTGATACGGTCTTATTCATTTTGGTTGCCTCCTATAAATTCAGGTTTCGGGAACGAGATCATCGACCCATCAATAGTCTGTTTAACGTCTACATCACTCAACGAGCGCCATCCATATACATAGTCAGACTTTGTAGGCGGCGTTTGTGTATGCATGATATTACAAGCAACCGCTACACTCACTTCGCCATATTGGGAAAGTTCAGAGTCAAGCATACGCTTAACGTGTTCTGCCTCGTCTATACTACTTATTTTAAACCTAAGTTCTCCTAACATTGACTTCTCATAAGGACGTTGTTTTTCTTTACGCCTTGTGCGTTTGGCACGCTTCATTTCATTGCGCCTGGTTTTTCTTTCGCCTATCTCCTGAAACGCATCAAGCGCCTTACACAACCCATAGGTCGCCAAACAGATTTCGGCGATGTCTCTAAATTTCATTTTGGTTTGCCTCCTTAAATTACCGGCCAAAAAAATATAAGGAGCAGAAATGCTCCTTATATTCGACTTAATCTTTCTTGGGTTATAACGGTCTAATCATCAATAACTTCTTCGTAGTCAACGGTTTCAGGTGCATCGTATCTGGATTCAAATTCTTCCTGTCGCTTCAGTGCCTTCTTAGCTTTAATTTTCTTTCTAAGCTTATTGCCTACAAAGATGCCTCCTGCTAATGCAAGTGCTCCTGCTCCAACTAGAAGTTTCTTTCCTCCAAATCCTGTTGTTCCTTCTACAGTTTCCATTTCCATTTCGTCGTTTCTGATTTCTTCTGTCATTTTTATTTCCTTTCTCCAATGAAAGAATTAACTTTTCATTATAGGTGTTGTAATTTTGGTGACGTTATTTGCCTGGCTTTTCTTTATACTCCGTTGGCTTATGTGAGTTCTCGTTCACCGGATTCGCTAAGCAATCCCAACAAGGGTCTTGGTTTTCGGCGTACTCTGAGAATTCGCATTTTGGACAATACTCGTCGAAGAACACTTCTTTTTCGCTATTTTGTTCCATTACTGTCCTCCGCTTCTGCTAAGATGTCGTCGATGTGCGGGTCTAGTTCCGGATGGTTTCGATTGATTTCGTCATCAATACTGCCTGCACACGGTTTGAAATCGAACACCAACGCATCCACAGGTCCGCCAACAGCAATAGGCGCATCTTTTATTTCCACGACATCGTCCAAGATTATTTCTTCTACACCGCTGTACAGCATAATGAATGTCTTGTCATTCTTACGAGTCATGTTGTCAAACGTACCGATGCCCATGATTTCGTCGTCCTCAAGACCCCAATCCATTAGGTATCCTCCTATTTCTGTTACGAAGTCCTGAACGTCTACGAATCCGATTTCTTTGATTTGCTCATTCGCCCATTTGATTCCATTTTGGATGGTCTCTAAATTTGTGTAGATAAACTGGTCTGAGATTGGCTCATAGTAATACCGGTACTCGCCCTTGTTTTTACGTTTGAAATTAGCATTTTTTGCAGCCATTTTGGCAGACTCAACTGAGACTTCTTTTCGCACCTCTGCAAATTCTTCTTTTGAGAGCGTCTCTTTGAGTTTTGTTTCGTACTTGGCGTACGCAGCCTTAGCCGCAACAAGACTTGACCCAAGTGCTGCAATTGTCTTCGCGTCTATGCGCTTCGATACGATTCCGTATGTTATAACTCCGGTCAAACAAATAGCAGCCGGTAAACAAGGCTGCCATATAAGTTTCAGTTTTTCTTTTGTTGGTGCGTCAAGCGCATTTTGGGCATTTAGTTTTTTATACGCTGCCATCGCTCCATACGCAGATGTTGCTGACACCACTAGTGGACCTACAACAGCCACGCTAAGGTCTAACACATTTTTATTTACTTTCATTTTGGCTCCTTTGCTGTTCTCGTTCGACACGACGGCCTTTTTTATAACCTTTACTGAATCCGCGTTGATATAACGTACATAAACTTCCGTAGCCTATTCCTCGGCGTTCAGCGCGTTCAACGCTTTTCTTCATTTCCAGCATTTCTTCTCTATTCATTTTGTTCGGTTTTCTCCTTTTCTTTATTTATGTCAACCAGATACGGGTTGTTTTCTAAGAACAATTCAAGGCATTTAGTTGCAATGTCCTCGTATACGCTGTTCGTATCGACGTTGAATAGGTTCTTCTTTTCGTCTGTGGACTTGGTTCTAGTTAGTACTATGGGGTGAACAACACCTGTCTTAAATACGCTTGTAATCATTTTCGATGGAACATGATAGTCGTTAAATATCAGAATCAAACGACTGGTCGAACCTCGACGATGCTTATTTAATTCATAATAGAAATTATCTAAGTCTATGTTTGTTGTGTCATACACTACTTCATTACATCTTTCGCCAATATCACTTAATATTTCGGGTTTGTACGGTTGATCGTGGTAAAGGGCTTCCATTGCCATTTTGGAACCATGTTCGTCTAATTGGATACCTGCTAGATGTTTTTCATAGCCGCTTTTGACAAACAGGCCTTCAACTGCGTCTAAAATTGGTTCGATATGTATCTGCGGTGTAAAAATATGCTGCGAATTTATATATACTACTACGTTCATTTGTTTACCTCCTGTGTTTTTATTACTCAATGTATGAATAGAGTCCTACTTCTTCTGGTGTGTTAATGCCTACTTCTATAATTTTTATTGACTCGTCCTCGATACCTAAGTCCTTTTGTAATTCTAAAACTCTGTTTTCAGCGCCTATTTTAGTGTCGTAAACACCGTTTAGCATTACGTCGACCCCGTACCCATCCCCTTCTATTGAATAATAATCGCTTACAACTACATACATGATTTACCTCCTGTTTATTTTGGTGAAACTACGAGTCCTTATCCGGCACATCTATGCAAACAGATAGGTCTAAAAAGTCTTTTGGGTCACCTACCCGTTTCAAATAGTCTGTTCCTCCGTCTATAGAAATAGCCCCACAGGCGCATGTTACGAAATCGTGTCTATGTTTGCTTTCTATAACAGCTCCACAACCACGACAACGAGCTCTGTTATATAAAATCTTTTTCATTTTGGAAACTCCTAAATGTAGCACCGGCTCAACGTTTATAACAGAAACATAAACATTAAAGAAAGGAGTTACGCTAAGTCGATGCTACTAAATGGTGATTGCTAATACACGCTTTTCATTTTGGGAATGTACGTACACGGATCTAGCTCCGGCAAGTCAAGTACTTTAGCTAGCCGATATCTTGTATTGAAGCTAGCTGCCGAGTAGTGGATAAGCCTCAGGATAGTCGTCGGTTCTACGCCTGTTATTCGGTACACGTCCTTGATTCTAAAACCGTTCTTACCCATCCATATGTCAAAGTACTTACCTATACTCATTCCGTCTATCGTAAACCCAGACTCAGATGCGATACCCAACTCAAACGCTAGTTTTGAGAAGTAAGGCGTCGTTGGAACATGCTTAAAAGCAAACCAAGAACTAACAGTACCTTGACTGGCACCAACTCGCTCAGCCAATTCTTTCATAGTCAACCCTAATTCCGAGGCTCTGTCCTTAACCAAGGTCATAAATTCTTTTGAATATTCTGCATTATTGTCTGCTGGTACGTCTATTTTGGGCGCACCATACGTATAGGCCTGAGTATTCTTTTGTTTTCGTAGCTTTTCGCTTACCGGCTTAGCCTCAGCCACCACACGCTTACAAAACTCTTCTAATGCGTTTATTTTGCTTGCCGCCTTGGACATCCATGATAATGTCATGAGTAAAGTTATCACCCACGCAATAATAAAAAGAATTAAACATATTACGATACTATTCGTCATTTTGGTCCTCCAGTTCATCGACTAGTTCGTTACACATCGTCATTATTTTATCTTTTGTAATAGAAAAGGTTTCGCAGAAGATATCTGATGTCATAAATTCTTCAGCATCGATGGCTTTTTTCTCTATCGATCTAAAGCGGTTTAACTTTTTACGCATAGGGAACAGTGTTTGTCGAATGCTATCGATTCGCTCTGTCCATTTGTCTATTGTTTCGTACATCGCTATAACTTCTGCGTCGTCGTACAAGTCCCTATAGCGTTGAACTTCTTTTCTTACTTTGTTCCGGCTTTCTACGAACAACGCCAACTCGTTCTCTAACGGTTTTATTTGTGTTTCTAGGTCTTCGCACTCTTGTTTCCGAATATTCCAGAACACATAGTCATCCACTGCTTGCTGTACAACCCCGATAAGCAGCCCTTCGAATCCTGGTTCTCGGATATTATAATTATTGGTGCTCATCTTCACCGTCCTCCTCTAATGTTTTTGGGTCGTACATAAATGACACGACTTCTGCACCTCGCTCCCTTGCCTTTTCAAGAAATCTTGGCGTAACATCGCATTTTGGAGTTAGGAATCCAATAACCATTCTAGTTCCGGAAAGTAAATCTATTTCCCTAATTCGTGGTGCTGCGTTGCCTAAGCTTTCGTCAGATACACAAGGCATATTTAGTATTCCGTGTTCCTCAGCAAACGCATATGCAAAATGGCACACTTCTGGTACATCGTCGAACAGCAATATTACTTCGTACTCTTCTGCTTTTGGAAGAACGATGTTTTCTAAGCGACGCATTACGAATTCTTCATCATGGAATCCTTCCGTTCCAACAACAGCAATTTTAAAGAACTGTTTAACGTTTCCTTTTTCGTTTGTTACTTTCATGCTCATTTGAACCTCCTTTATATTCCTGATACTGTTCGCACTTAAAATGTGTTACTCGGAATATTCTTTTTTTATAATTTTGTTGCTTGGGTATATTATTTTGGTGTTTCGGGCAGTCTTTTTGTGGACAATCGGCCCGAATACAAAAAGTTGAATTTTCCGTTTAAATCGCCTCTTTTCAATAGGATATATGGGTCGACTAGCGTTTTTAAAATCGCTTAAAACGCAAATTAGAGCCTCCATTTTGGAAGCCATTTACAAAACATCCCCGTATAATTCGCGCATAGTGACTTGGTCCTTATTCACGACTTTTACGGGGTCTGTTAGTTTCACAAGCGTCGAAGGTTTTAACTTTCGTGCTTTTTTATATTGGAAGCAGATGTTGTTTCGTGCTTGTTTCTCACTTTTAGCTACCGTTGTAGCAGAAAAGCTATCAAATTTGTCTATACACGGGAGATGAATCCCTCCCGAATAGACGTATGTTTGTTTAGTCATTTTGGTCACCTTTTGCCTTATCGTAAAGAGCGTTTGATCTTCTCGTCAGCCATTCGCCTAACTCTCTTTTGAATTCCCTTTGGCTTCCTTCAAGCTCCTCAATTAACCAATCGATATATACTCGAGCTTTTTGGTAGTCTTCGATACCATTCTTCCGTCCTGCTCGTAGTACGTACTTGATAACATTGCCTAAGCAATACGCCGCAAATGGTGTTAGGTCTTTGTTGTCGTTAAGTACCGTCCCTAAGATATCGATGGTTTCCATACCGGGTATGATATCGTAGTGATGTGGGTGTAGCACTTTTTCGTCATTTTGGGTTGGTTCTTCTTGTTTAACCTCATCTAGGCACACAAGAAGTTCCTTCGTCAGTCTTTTTTCAGCGTTATATTTATATGTTTCATTCATTTTGGTCCACCTCTTTTATTTATAGATTTCTACATTTGTGTAATAGTTTGTGTGACATTGGCAATATGACGTATCCACAAAAATATCAATGGCGTCCGTTCCACAATTGTCTACAATTGTGTACTCGTTACCATTGATTCTTATTTTGGTTCCTATTGCCAGCCAATTGCATGCTGCACACCCTTCGTATAATCGTACTCCGGAACTTGAGTTATGTGTTCCTGGTGGGTCATTACACCAAGGACAATACGTTGTGATTCGGCGCATGCCTATACTTTTCCACGGACTGGTTTTAACTGGTTTTGGTTTATGCGTTTCTTCATATAGTGATTTTATTTCTTTTGTCGTTTCTTCTTGACGTTGCTCAAGAAACTCTTCATGATACTCATGCTCCAGTCCGGACGCGTATGCAAATGATCTAGATGCTGTAAGTAGCATGAGTACAAGCGTCACGACGAGAAGAATCGACAGGCCGACTTGGTTTCTCATGTAGATACCCTTTCTATTAATTCGAACAGCTCGTCATCTTAATACCTAACCGCTTCTTCTCTGTTGATGAAAAAGTGGATGCCCGGAGCACACTCGATAAATCTATCTTCTTCAAAATCATCTACGCTTACCGTTTCACCTACGGTGTATTTGAAATCATTTTTACGCTGTGCATATGCTTCTGTAATGTCGCATTTTTCGTTTTCATCTAAATGCTGAATCTCCAGCACTTTCGCTTTATCACATCTGCATTTTCTTCCTGTTGAACTACTTCGTTTTGCATCTTCTGGAATCTCAAGTTTGACAATAACTTTTCTGTTTGGTGCTAAATCGCTTAACGCTTTCTTCCAGCCTATGAAAGAGCCAAAGTCTGGGCAAGCCATTGGAATAGACGGTATATTCATGACACTCCAGATGTTTGCATTCATGATGTAAGCACCTCTGAGGTCTGCATTACTAAAGTCTGCATTATTGAGGTGTGCGCACAATAGATTAGCCTCTCTGAGGTCTGCATTACTAAGGTCAGCATTACTGAGGTTTGCATTCATGAGGTAGCCATATACGAGGCTGGCGCCACTGAGGTCTGTGTTACTGAAGTCTGCACTCATGAGGAGAGTATACCTTAAGTCGGCTCCCCTAAGGTTTGCATTACTGAAATTGACCCCCCTTAGGTCTGAACACTTAAAGTTAGCATCTCTGAGGTCGGCGTTACTGAAATCGGCACTTCTGATGTCTGCGCCACTTAGGTCGGCTCTTTCTCCACCAAGCTCTCCATTTACCCATGTCTTGTGTTTCTTTAAAATCGTATTTAGTTCTTCTTTTGTGTATGTTTTCATTTTTTGATTTGCCTCCTTAAAATTTAAGTCAAATAGAAAGCCCTATTTTGTCTCGCATGATTACTCCTTATCTGTCACGTTCTTTAAGATTCTCTTAATACGACTATTCGTGCCGTACATTTTCTTTGCTAATGCCGCTGAGAATGCTGCTTCCAGATCATTAGGTGTATTCTTTTCGCGTTTTACGACGGTCTTTGTACCATCAACCCAGAATACAATTGTTGCCGGACCGTTTTGGATAATGCGTTTTGGTTTATGTTTTTCATAGTCGCTACCCACTAGTCCATTACGAAAAGCGGTTTCACATACCGCTAAGTTATCGTAAGCAACATAAGCATAGCGCATGGCGTCCATGGCGTCTGAGGAGTGGATTCTTCGATTCGAATTTTGGATTATGTTTGAAGGCCCTGTTCCATATAAGCTATTGAAAATAAGTTTTGCTTCGTACAATTTTTTACACTCCTTTAATCTAACCTTAACCTCACGAGTAGTTAGTTCTTCAGGTAATGCTTTCCAAATACTGCATACGCTATTCATAGTGTCATAATGGGCGTCATTTTCACAAAATGAGTATTCATATTTAGATTTAACAAACTTTGAACTCCTACCGTCACACCCATTAGTAAAGACATATACTTCATGTCGGTCAATAAGTTTAACGCCAAGGGCTAATATAGCTTCTCCGTTTGCGTTAAGCACCCCAATCATAATTGGCGTTGCACGATGACCCTTGAAACCAGAAGGGCAAAACGCCACAAATTCATTGCGAATAAACTTATAAAATGCCGTTCTGGCTTCTTGGCACGAATACCTGAAATCATCAACCGTTATGTGTACAACAGGTCCATAGTTCGTGTTAACAACTTTAAATGGCTCGTCCTCGCAACAACCTATACGACTGATACCCTTTTGTGGATGAAATGTGTATAGTACTTTTTTACTCATTTTGGTTGCCTCCTTATTGCTGTTTTCTCCTTAAAAAATTCAAGTCAAAAAAAGAATAGGAGCATTACTGCTCCTTTCTTATAATTTTTTGTTCACTAATAATACTAACAATACGATACCTGCCGTGTAGACGGCTATAGGACCGATTATTGGTAATAATACGGCTGCTAATATCGATAATGGTATCGACAATATCAACAATACTATAATCAATGTTACTAATCCTAAAGTTCTCATGGCTATACCTCCTATTTATTTTCGTATATTAAGTAACTATATTTGTCATTATAGGTACTGTAATTATGGTGAAAAGAATCGCTCAAACTCCGTCTTTGCAATGGGTTTGAGCCTTAGAGCGTACATACATTTCCTAACATCGACCGTAGGATATAATCCATTTTGGTCAGGACGTTTTGCGTGTTGTCTGAAATACTGTTTGAATCCTTTCGCCTCATAAATAGGGTCTACAAGCCATGGGTCAATAGCCGTTAGTTTCGCTATTTTGGTTTTACTACTCCAACGTTGCTGAACAACGGCTAGACCAACTTCACCTCTTACATATAACGTACATGTGTTATATAAAGGGTGATTACAGTGATATGTTTGTCCATGATTTTGGGACCATACCGTTGGTTTCACATAATGGTATCGCATGTGTTAGTCTTAGAATTTAATTTTGCTTGTAACTTTGTTCTTTATTTTGGTAGCCGCGTTTGTGATACCGTCTTTTGCATCTTGGTTCTGCATAATACCGAATCCAAGGACAGCTAATGGAATCACAACCTGCGTAACCCAAAGTCTTGCGTTTCTGCTTTTTTCTAATCTTGTGTACTCACTCATTTTTTGTTCCTCTGTTTTCTGTTATAGAATCCCAAGTTCTACAAGAACATAACAGTATTCTATTATTAGATATAATGTAAACCCATATAATAAAACCCATGTGAGGTCAGTCAATAAGCTAGGGTTTAAAATCAATATAGGGTACTCTGACATTTCACACCCCGTCATGTAAATAACAACGCAAACAGTGCGATTAAGATAATCAATCCTACAAGAAGCATCGCACCTATAAATTTAACAACCCCCAATAATACACTAGGGCATAAAATCAATAGTGCGATAATTAAAATAATCCAAAACCATTTCATGGTAACCTCCTTTTGGTTTTGCAAAAAAAGATAAGAGAATCATTACGATTCTCTTACTTTGTCTTTTGTATATGTCTCGCTAAGACAATAGCGATTACACAGATAGCTATAAGTTCCATAAGTGTCCTCCTTTTGTTCTATCTTTAATGTTTCATTATAGGGCTTGTTATTTTGGTGAAACTTATCGACTATTCAACTCTTGTGTCAATTCATCTATCTGTTTCCTAAGCCTTATATTCTCTTCTTCACATTTCGCATGTGCATTATCCGCTTGCAAATAACAATAAAGTGATACCAACATCACAACCAGCATCAACATAACGATGACCGCTGTCCAATGCGTCATAATAAAATTCATTTTGGTAGACTCCTTTTTATTCCGAAACAAAAAAAAATAAAGGGCTCGTATGAGCCCCTTGCATAATGCTACAACCTTACTAGTTTATCCAGTTTTCCTAACGTCCGAGATACAAGCGCCCCTTGATTCTCAGCTATAATCGTTATCGCTGTGATACCACTAATCACACTAACCTTAATGATTGTGTCTTTCTTTAACCAAGCAAGTTTTCGCTTCTCCTGTTTAACGGCTTCTTCTTTGATGTCGCATTCTCTATTTCGAATACAATCATCCGTATAAGTACCCGTTTCAACACGATACTGCTCTGTCCTTGCCTTATAAAGTTCGGCATAATCCTTAACAGCTTGTGCTCTTTGGTCGGTACCAACATTCGTTTGTCCGATTTCATCGCCAAGTTTTTCAATGGTTGCTTCCATCTGTTTTGTCAATCTGTCTTCCTGCATTTTTTACCTCCTTGGTTTTTAAAGCATTTATCATTATAAGCCTTGTCATTTTGGTGAAAAAAGAAAGGAATCGTAATGATTCCTTAGCTTTTGTGACAACTGTTTTCCTGTAACTTACGTTCCAAATCTCTGATTTTTAGTTCGTATTCTGTTTGTTTACACATATTGATTATGTGATCTATTCTTCTTTCTTCTCGTTCCTCTTTTTCGTCTTTTTCTTCTTGGTCTACGATTTTATAAAGAATACATGCACAAACAATAGCTAAAACACAACTAATACATCCTACTATAAAACATACATTCATTAACATAATATTCCTCCTTGGTTTTTAAGTTGTTTATATTTCATTATAGGTGTTGTAATTTTTGTGAAAAAAAGAAAGGAATCATTAAGATTCCTTGTCTTCCTTCTTCTCCTTTCTTGTTAGCCTCCAGTCGAATACAAATGATCCGTACAATGCTACAAAGCCTGCGGTGTAAATTATTGTGGTGATTTGTAATCCTAAGATGCTTTGTCCATACTTCGTTTATAAGCTTCATTTCTAAGCGTCGTTTCTAAGCACCCACTTAGCATTCCGGTTACAACTGCCATACTAATAACTACAACTGCCGTCAGTGTGTCTTTTTTGTTCTTCATTTTATTGTCCTTTCAGTTTTTAGAAAGTTATATTTGTCATTATAGGTGTTGTAGTTATGGCGATAGTATTATGCCTCATATTTCAGGCACCTGTGTGTTGCTTCTTAATATCCTGTCTAATACCCAAAAGAAACGTCTATACCGCTTATAGAACATCTCGCGTCCGCACGGTATCGAATGTACCATACGCATACTCGTGTAACTCAAGCCTTCCGTAACAGCTGTCAGTAAGAATTTACTTAATTCGTCTTCCGGCATTTTGGAAGCCTGCTCTACAGCGTACATACATTTCTTATAGTATCTACGACTAACGACGGCATCATAGACAGGGTCTCTCCATTCTATACTTTCATTAGAACCCCTTGGTTTTGCAAGGTTTACGCTACTGCCATCTCCTAAAGAAAAGTATAGATTCCGCCACTCAGGATATTGCAAGCAGAAATGCTTCAACTCGTAATACCTGTGTTTCGGAATCCAATACTTGTTTTTCTTCGATAGCTCTGATTTAATTGCGGACATAACGTCCTCCTTTCGTAATAGTGAGTTAACTCACTGTCACTATACGAAAGGGCGAAAAATTTTTTATAGTTGTAGTTTTCGTGGTCTTAATTTTTCTAGAGGATTCATTTTGGTCATATCAACACGCAAGTCTTCGTAAGAAAGGTCTAAATACTGTTGAGTCACACGCAAATCGCTATGGCAAAGAATCCTCTGCAATTTTGCTATATCTCCATTCTGCCGTACCCAATGAACAGCAAATGTATGACGTAATAAATGAATAGACGTTTTCTTAACGCCTCTAGAATGATTGTATCTTTTTATGGAAGTCCTCATACTCGTTGGCTTTAGAAACCCGCCATGCTGGTTGCAAAACAATTGGTCGGTGTCCAATCCTTTGCGGATAGACTTGTAGTCCTCTAATAATCCCACCAGCGAATCGGTTAACGGTAAGATTGTCTGCTTCCTATTTTTCATATGCCTCAAGTACACAAGTCCGTTATCACAGTCAATATCACCATTTTGGATAGCCATAGCTGTGCTTAGGCGTTGTCCTGTTCCAAATATATAGTTAATAAACGTCCAATCCCGATACTCAACAAATGAGCATTTCTTGTTTGGACTTTTTAATAATTTTCTTAGTTCGTCGTCTGTGTAAATTTGTTTCATTGTTTGTGTTTTTCTTGGAAGACTAACCTTAAAGCGGTCTATCCATTCTTTTTCCATTAAAAAATACACGAACGCTCGAAACATTCGTACGTACGTTATAACCGTGGCGTTTGCCGTACCTCTGGATTGCAACCATAAAATATAAGTGTCTGAGAATGCAGAATCTATTTTGGTAACAGGCTCGTCTATGGACGTAAATTTAGGTAAGACTTTGTATAAAACCTCGTAGAATTCAATAGTAGGTTGTACACATCCGATTCGGCGTTTAGATTTAATAAGTTCAGCAATAGCTTCTCTGATTGTTGTTGGGCGGTTGTCGCACATTACGATTTTTTGCTTATTCATTTTGGGCACTCCTTATGATATAAGAAGCCTCATCAAATGCCACCGCGCCATTGAATTTCCAAAGGGTCTGGGGGTCAAGGGGCCGCAGGTTCGAATCCTGTCTCTCCGACCAGTTGCAATTTCGAGCACTTGATGAGTGCTCTTTTTTTTTACACTTTCACATTTTTTATACTTCCAGCAGCAAATCATGGGCAACGGGCTTGTAAAAGGCTTTTCGTATATCTTCATGGGATTCATACTGTGCCAGCGCCCACATAAGTTTGGTTACGACGGCTTCGATGGTCATATCATAGGCTTGCAGAACCGGATACTTTTCCATCACTTTATGACCTACTTCGTATACATCCATGTCACTACCTTCCAACATCACCTGGGTGGCAATTACCATGATGCACCCCTTATTATGCAGTGTTTCCAGCTTGTCGAGGAAATTGTTGCTTTCTAAGAAGGGAACACCGCCTACACCATAGGACTCCAGCACCACCGCCCGGTAATGTTCTCCGATATAATCTAAGATTGTAGGACCCAGCCCCGGAATCAGTTTTAGTAAAAATACATCCTTGCTCAGCCGAGCATACCATTGCAACGGCTCTTTTGTCATCTGTGGCTGTATATATCGGTAAACGGTTTCTCCTTCAATGACAGCCACCGGCGGGTAGTTGATGCTGGAAAAAGCCCCATAACTTTTGCTCTTCAGCTTTTTGGCACGGGTTCCCAAAATTACCTGTCCGGAAAATACAATATAGATTCCCGGCATATTTTCGTAGCAAGCAAAGCGAACACTATCTACTATATTCCTTGCCGCATCGGAAATGGGCATGGCCAACGGCTTTTGTGCCCCGGTGAGAACAATGGGCTTTCCGGGATGCTGCACCAAATAGGAAAGAGCAGAAGACGTGTAGGCCATGGTATCGGTGCCAAGAAACAACACAAAACCATCATATGTATCATAGTTTTCCCTGATGGCATTGGCCATTAACAACCAGTGCTCCGGCTGAATATTGGTACTGTCAATATTTAATAGCGGTAGGTATTCCAGTTGTGCAAAACCAAGGAGGTTGCTTGCAACATCTTTTAGTTTGTCCTCAAAATGAGAATCCGGAGTCAGTCCGCTGCCGGTGGTTTTAGAAGCAATGGTGCCTCCTGTTAATATGATTAAAATTCGCTTCATCTACTGTCTCCCGAGCCAGTTAATTAGGTTGCCGTACGTCCTTATATCGGCGTGTCTTTTCTATTATACCTGCTGACCTCTCATTGAAACAGGGCAAATTTTGTCCAACACAAAAGAATCGTTGCATCGCAGCGATTCTTTTGTGTTTATCATGTAAGAAGAGTTAGTAACCGATAAAATCATCGGTAAAGATATTTTCCTTTTCAACATCCAGTCCCTCCAGAGTTTCTGTAAAGGCTGCGTTCATCCCGGGGGAACCGACAATCAAGTATTCTGCGTCGTTTCCATTGGCAGTTGCATAGTCCTTAACCATGTTGGTGAAGGTGTCTCTGTCATCCAGCAAGTGGAGCTCCAAGTTGTCCATCTTTGCCTTTGTTTCTTCCCAGAAGTTTCCATAAGCAAATTCACCGCGTTCATCAGAGTACAGAACAGTAATCTGATGCTGTGGAATATTATCTTCTGAATAGTGCTTTAGAAGGGATCTAACCGGTGTTACACCGATACCGCCGGCAATTACCAGAGAGTTGCCTTTTTCTTGGTGGAAATCCAGGACTCCCAAAGGTTCTGCAACAGATATCGGATCACCAACCTTAATCTTGTTTAGCAACACTTCCTTAAAGCTGGTGTGAAGTTCGCCGATTCTTGTTGTAAACTGAAGGAATCCATCTTCCGGAGCAGAAGAAATAGAAAATACGCGAGTATCTCTGTCTTCCGGATCCAGTTCAAAGCCTTCCATTTTAAATAATACGTGCTGTCCGGCCTTCCAGGTCATTCCCTGTGGAACTTCCATGCGATAGCTGTATGTATCACTGGTTTCTTTAATAATATCTGTAATCTTTGTTTTCATCAATTTCATAGCTGGTACCTTATCCTTATTATCTCCCGTTTTATTTATATTAGCTTTATAGTTAGCTATATACCACAAAAGCCTATACACAAACAATCTTTGCCATATTTATCTAGTTCTCATCCTTTCCTTGGCCCCCTCTTTTAAAAGCCGTGGTTTCTATGATACAATAAATCATATTTTCATTATAGAAAGGAATATAGATTATGAATACAGCAGAAAAAGCTTTGGTTTATCGAGACTCTCAGTTTCACTGGCAGCTAACCGCACAAGAATATATTGACGCAGCAACCAACGTAGCTTCTTTGGCTCATTGCCCGGTAGATGCTCTGGCATTGCCGCTGACCGCTATCGGTGTAAATGGAGAAGCCGACATGACTTCTTTGGCAAAGGTCTTGGTGACGACTGCCTTCCAGGCTCGTGCTAATAAAATTTTCCGTGACAACATGAGCGGCTACGTAGATAAAGCCCTGGAGGGGTACAAATCGCCTATTGACAATATGACAATCCGCTTCATTGACCAGGTGGATCGAATGGAAAAGGATGTATTGTTATTAGCCGATCCGGGGGTGGTCGCAGATGATCCGGCAGAAATGCTAAAGGTACTGGATACGGCTGCAAACGAGGCCGGAGAAGAGATTCAGATAGCCGTTGGATTTTTCCAAGGAATCAGCCGTCTTTATCCGGAAGCTGTAAAGGAAATACAAGGGAAATATCCTGTTTACGATGGGGCTGATTTTTGGAATCGCTTTACCGGAGATAATCATTTCTACCAAAAACTGACTTCTTCTTTTGTAAACACCATTGCCTTCCGAACTACCCAGCTATTACAGCAGGCCGTGGAAAAGGTTACAGAAGAATTACAGACTATTTCATTGTAGAGGAAATGACACAGAAGGAAACGGTGCAAATCGTCTCTTACCAAAGATTCATGGCATGCTGCATCAACAAGCTGACGCAGGTGATGCCAACCCAACAACAAAGACCTATAAAGATCGGCTTTCCGCCGGTCTTTATTAGTTTCACAATATTTGTATTCAAACCCACTGCTGCCATAGCCATAATAATGAAAATTTTGCTTAGCTCTTTTAACGGCAAAAACGCCTGCGATGAAACGCCAAAAGAACCGGCAACGGTGGTTATCAGCGCCGCAATAACAAAGTATAAAATGAACATAGGAAAAATTTTTCCTATGGATACTTTTTTTCTCTGCTGGTTTCCGGTAGTGGATTCTGCTGTCATGGCTTCTTTTCGCATTTTTTTAGTCTGCAAAAATGCAATAACCAGAGTAATCGGGATAATAGCCAAAGTTCTGGTTAATTTGACGGTAACCGCTTTGTTTAAGGTGGCTGTTCCAAGATGCCACATGCTATCCCAGGTAGCCGCTGTGGCCGTGACAGAGGATGTATCGTTTACGGCTGTTCCGGCGAAGATTCCAAAGGCTTCACCGCCGGTTGTGTCAAACCCCAGCAAATGCCCCAATGGAGGAAACACCAGGGCGGCAATAACGTTAAAAAAGAAGATTACAGAAATCGCTTGGGCAATCTCTTC
Organism: uncultured Eubacteriales bacterium; assembly: GCA_963542695.1. Lineage (GTDB taxonomy): Bacteria > Bacillota > Clostridia > Peptostreptococcales > Anaerovoracaceae > RUG100. The sequence goes on along the minus strand of CAUTYX010000001.1, from coordinate 5,214 downwards.
ATCATCAGCATCGATTACGCTAGCTGTAGCTGCAATGGCAGAACCGCCACAGATAGAGGAGCCCACTCCCACCAACATTGAAGCTGTTGCCGATGCTTTCATCAGTCTGTGGAGCACATAGGCAATAAGCAATGAAATTCCAATGGTGCAAATAATAATGGGAAGGGACTGAAGACCGGTTTTGGCAATAACGTGAAGATCCAGTCCAAAGCCTAACAAAACAACGGCTGTCTGAAGGATTTTCTTTGATGTAAGGTTGATTCCTGCCGCTATATGTGTGCGGTCTGTAATAAATAAGCAAAGTACCATTCCCATAAGGATAGCCATAATGGGGCCGCCGATTATGGGGAAACGGTTTCCCAAAAACCATGCCGGAATGGTAATTCCAACACACACGAGTAATCCCGGGGCAAGTTTTTTGATTGTATTCATCGATCTTCCTATTCCTGTTTCTCGTTTTCTTACATAACGGAATCTATCATACGGCATCCCGGTGAATCTGTAAATATTTCTCCATGGATTTCGTTGACACAAGATCCTATTTGCTGTATATTCTACGTATGAACAAATGAACAGTTATTCATATGTTCATACGTAGAACGTTTTCGTAAAAACATTCATTACAAAGGAGTCGCTCCATGGCCATCAATGATGTATTGCACTGCGATGTCTGCGAATTCCATCCGGAAAAAATTCGTCGAATCAACGAATCCATGCCGGATGAAGACGAAATCTATGACTTGGCAGAGTTATTTAAAGTGTTTGGGGATTCTACCAGAATGCGCATCCTCTTTGCTCTCTTCGAAGACGAAATTTGCGTTTGCGATTTGGCAGAAACACTCCACATGACGCAATCCGCCGTTTCCCATCAGTTAAAAATCTTAAAAAATGCCAAGCTGGTAAAAAATCGCCGTGACGGCAAACAGGTAAATTATTCCCTTGCTGATGATCACGTTCGAACGATTATCGCTGTAGGGAGAGAACACATTAGGGAGCTTTAACATGAAAAAGAAATTTGCATGCGAAATCGATTGTGCCAATTGTGCAAACAAAGTAGAAACCGCTATAAAAAAAGTAGACGGTGTCAAAAATGCCCAAGTCAACTTTTTGATGCAAAAATTCACCTTAGAGGCAGAAGACGCCGAGTTTCAAGATATTCTGCAGAAAGCCATTAAAGCCGGCAAAAAAGCCGAATCGGATTTTGAGGTTACCATCAAATGACAAAGAAGCAGCGACAGCGTGTACAGCGAGTCATCGTCGCCACGGCAGCCTTTGTACTCCTATTGGTATTGGATAAAACAGGCATATTAAGCTCTTTGCCGGAAATGGCACGCTTTGGCATATATCTGGTTCCCTATTTAATCGCGGGGCTGGACGTTGTCCTTCATGCTGCCAGAAATATTGCCCACGGACAGATTTTCGACGAAAATTTTTTAATGGTTATTGCCACCTTTGCCGCCTTTGGTCTAGGGATCTTCGGAGATGGCCAATACGCCGAAGCTCTTGCAGTCATGATATTTTACCAAATCGGCGAGTCTTTTCAGGATTACGCCGTGGGAAAATCTCGCGCTTCCATTGCTGCCATGATGGATATTGCGCCGGATGTTGCCTATGTAGAAAAGGAAAATCAATTGGAAGAAATGGATCCGGAGGATGTTCATCCGGGAGATATTGTTGTTATTCGACCCGGCGAACGCATTCCTTTAGATGGCATCGTTCTAGAAGGAGAGTCCTTTCTTGATACTGCGGCACTGACAGGAGAATCGGTTCCTCGTCATGTTGCTGCCCATGAGGAAATTTTATCCGGCTGTCTCAATGGAGAAGGAACGTTGAAAATTCGTGTTACCAAAGAGTACGAAGATTCTACTGTGGCAAAAATACTGGATTTGGTGGAAAACTCCAGTGCTCGCAAAGCTACCTTGGAAAACTTTATCACACGCTTTGCCCGCTATTATACTCCCATTGTTACCCTGGGAGCCGTTGTTATGGCGTTGATTATGCCTTTGGCACTGGGCATTCCATGGGCGCAAGGAATACAGCGAGCTTGCAACTTCTTAATTGTTTCTTGCCCTTGTGCATTGGTTATCTCTGTCCCGCTGGGCTTTTTCGGCGGTATCGGTGCGGCATCGCGTATAGGTGTCTTAGTCAAGGGAAGCAATTTCCTGGAAGCTGCTGCCAGCATCAAAACCCTTGTACTGGATAAAACAGGCACTTTAACAAAAGGAGAATTTCGTTTACAGCAGTTGATTCCTTCTACAGAACTCCTGGAGGAATCCGGTTCAAAAGAGCGTGCCGAAGAAACTTTGCTTTTAGTGGCCGCTTATGGAGAAAGCGCCTCCACCCATCCCATCGCCACCTCTATCAAGGCAGCCTTTGCTTCTCATCAAGGAACCAAGGAGGCCTGCCTTAATCCACGCCGCGTCTCTCAGATTCAAGAAATTGCCGGCTACGGCATTTCCCTCCTGCTGGATCATGTGCCGGTGCTGGTGGGGAACGCCGCCCTCATGAACCAGCATCATATTTCCTTTGAAGCAGATTCTTTCCCGGCAGATTCAGCCCAAGGAACCGTCGTGCACGTTGCCAGAAACAATCGTTGGCTGGGGTCTTTGATCATAGACGATGGTCTAAAAGAGGGAGCAGAGACTGCCATTGCAGAAGTCCGTAAGGAAGGTGTCCGTCAAATCGTAATGCTTACCGGCGATCAACAGCATGCCGCTGCCGTTGTTGCCGACAAGCTAAATATCGACCAATTCCACGCCCAGCTACTTCCTGCCGACAAGGTGGCAATTATGGAGCAATTTCTTGCAGCCGATCCTTCTGCGCAATCCAAAGAAAATGCCCGACACCATAATAGACAAAAACATGGATTCGTCGGTTTTGTAGGCGATGGACTCAACGATGCTCCGGTTCTTATGGGTGCCGATGTGGGTTTTGCCATGGGTAGTTTAGGATCAGATGCAGCCATCGAAGCGGCAGATATCGTCCTTATGGATGATGATATCGGAAAACTGCCGGCGGTTTTTCGCATTGCTCGAAAAACCGTACGCATCGTCCGCAGCAACGTTGCCTTTGCCATTGGTATTAAAATTCTGCTATTGGCACTATCCGCCGTGGGGCTTGCTTCTATGTGGGCCGCTGTCTTTGGAGACGTGGGCGTTTGCATCCTCTGCGTGCTGAATTCCATGCGGACACTGTCACAACGCTAATTCCGTAACATCCCAGTGAAGGCTTCCTATGAAAGGAGGCCTTTTTATTGAAAATACGAATAGTTCTACCAAGGTGCAACATATAGACAGAATATTCCTTTTATAGTAAAATCAGTTTTGGCTTACTATATATTTAGTTTGTGTTATCTATTATTTATCTTTTTTATTTTTATTTTAGTTATTGGAGGATTTATTATGGCTTCTGCATTTAATGCACTAGACAGCGTTATGCTGGCAATTAGCGACATTCTGTACAGACCTTGGTTCGTGCCACTCCTGTTGTTGGCCGGTGGATTATATTTCACCGTTCGTACCAAATTCATACAAGGTCGTATGTTCAAAGAAGCAATTCGGGTAATTTCCGAAAAGCCAAAGAACGACAACGGTATTTCATCTTTTGGGGCACTGATGGTTTCCTCAGCTTCCCGTGTAGGTACCGGTAACATCATCGGTGTAGCTACGGCTCCATCTTCTGGATGTGGGTAGTTGCTATTCTAGGCGGTTCCACTGCTTTTATCGAGTCCACTCTGGCACAGATTTACAAGAAAAAGAACCCGGACGGCTCCAGTTATGGCGGACCTGCATTTTACATGAAAGATGCGCTCAACGCCAGATGGCTGGGGGTTATCTTCTCTTTGCTGGTAATCCTAACCTATGCCGTTGGGTACAACATGCTGGCTGCCTTTAACCTGCAGTCCACCTTTGCCGCGTTCTCCTTCTACGACAAGGGACTTACACCGAAAATCATCGGTATCATCCTGGCCGTTCTCTTCGGAATCATCGTTATCGGCGGAGCTAAGAGAATCGTTCATGTAACCGGCGTAATGGTACCTATCATGGGTGTTCTCTACGTTGTAGTTTCCTTGGTAATTTTGGTTATCAACTTCCGCAACATTCCAAATATGTTTGAAAACATTTTTGCCAGTGCCTTTGATTTCAAGGCTATCTTTGGCGGATTCACCGGTTCCTGCATCATGTGGGGAATCAAAAGAGGCTTGTACTCCAACGAAGCCGGTATGGGTTCTGCGCCAAACGCTGCTGCTACTGCTGATGTATCTCATCCGGCAAAGCAAGGTCTGGTTCAGATGCTGTCTGTATTTATCGATACGCTGTTGATTTGTACCGCTACCGCTTTCCTGTGCATGAGTACAAAGATTGTTCCAACAGACTTCGTCGTAAACGGCGCACCGGATGCTGCCGGCTACGTACAAAGCTCCATGGGCGCTTCTCTTGGCAGTTTTGGTCCCATCTTCCTATCCTTGGCAATGTCCCTCTTCGCCTTCACAACTCTAATCGGTAACTATTCTTACTGCGAAGGTTGTTTAAAGTTCATCTTGAAGAGAAATCCCAGCAAGGCCGGTCTATTGATCTTCCGTGTCACTGCTACCGTTTTGGTATTCGTTGGTGCAGTTGCAGAAGCCGGTTTCGTTTGGGATACAGCTGATGTACTCCAAGGACTAATGGTTGTTTGCAACGTACCTTCCATTTTAATCTTGGGCGGTGTTGCCATCAAGTGCCTTAACGACTACAATAGACAAAAGAAACTGGGCATGGATCCTCACTTTAATGCCAAAGCAAAAGACATCAAGCAGGAAACAGATTTCTGGAACGACTAGAAACTGTATATTCAGTGCATGTATTGGTAATATAATAGCTCTACAAGAAATGTTGGAGCGGGAGAAAACTCCTACCCCAACATTTTATATTTCGTGTAAAATAAAGAAAGTAAATGGCATTGCTACTATAAAGGAAAACTCGTTAGACAAATGAGTCATGATTTGAATGTTATACGGGTAAAATAATTTTCTGTAAGGAGTCGGAATGAAAAAATAGACTAAAATATTTCTTGCCACTTTTCTTATGCTATCTCTAATTGTTAACATTATACTAGTCTCTAAACCATATGCTTTCAAAAACTCTATTGTAGGAACTTATGAAATTGGAGATGGGAAATCCGCACACTACGCAATATTTACTGAAAATGGCAATTACTTTTTTTATGAACAAA